>NZ_JACVUL010000001.1:0-360836 GCF_016516575.1 Kosakonia sp. S57
CGTCCAGACCTTGTCATTCACGCTTCGGTTCGCCGATTTCAGCGGGGACACCCCCCCTCGCTGCCATATCGCAGATAAAAGCCACACTGGTGTCGCTGTAGGCTCGATTTTGTAGGCCGGATAAGGCGAAGCCGCCATCCGGCAATTGCGCAGCGGAGGCAAACCGGGACGGTGCCTGTTACCACACCTGCTCGGCGATACGGGTCACAAGCCGCACTTTCTCCCACTGCTGCTCCGGCGTCAGCGAATTGCCCTCTTCCGTTGAGGCGAAACCGCACTGCGGGCTGAGGCAAATCTGGCTGATATCAACATACTTCGCCGCTTCCTCAACACGCGCTTTCACCCCTTCCGGGTTCTCAAGCTCACCGTTTTTAGTGGTGATCAGGCCCAGCACCACCTGCTGTTTGCCAGGGCGCACAAAGCGCAGCGGCGCAAAGTCACCGGAGCGGTCGTTGTCATACTCAAGGAAGAAGGCATCGACATTCACGCCGCCGAACAGCACCTCTGCTACCGGCTCGTAACCCCCTTCGGAGATCCAGGTCGAGCGGAAGTTGCCGCGGCAGACATGCAAACCAATGGTCAAATCTTCCGGTTTGCCCTCCAGCGCCTTGTTCAGTACGCGGGCGTAAATGCGCGCCAGCTCTTCCGGATCGTCACCACGGGCGACAATCTGCTTGCGCTGCTCGTCAGAGCAGAGATAGGCCCAGACGGTATCGTCCAGTTGCAGATAGCGGCAGCCAGCGTCATAAAACGCGCGGATCGCATCGCGCCAGGTGGTGGCGAGATCGTCGAAATAGGCATCCAGCTCAGGGTATACCGTCGCGTCGATCACCTTACGGCCGCCGCGGAAGTGGAGCACGCTCGGGCTGGGGATGGTCATTTTCGGCTGCGCATCGCCGCTGATGCTCTTCAGGTAACGAAAATCTTCCAGCATTGGGTGGTCTTTAAAACTGACTTTGCCCGTCACGCGCACGCCGTGCGCTTTGGTCTGCACGCCATTGAACTGGATCCCCTGCTCGGCTTCGAAAAGCTCAACGCCCTCCAGCCCGGCAAAGAAATCAAAATGCCACCAGGCGCGGCGAAACTCGCCATCGGTTACCACGTGCAGACCGCAGGCACACTGCTGTTCCACCACATGACGGATCTCTTCGTTTTCAACATGACGCAGCTGATCGGCGCTGATTTCACCCTGTGCAAACTGCTGACGCGCCTGCTTAATGGCGTCGGGACGTAAAAAGCTGCCAACTACGTCTGCACGGAACGGGGCCTGATGTTGCTGCATAACTCTCTCCTTATGCGCCGTGGCAGATGGTTGCCCGGCGTGATAATTCATTATTTGAATATTTAGACTTCTGGACGGCTAAATGTCCAAACAAAATGTCACACCGGGGCAACGGCGGCAAACGAGAAAATTTCACGTGCCATGAAAAAAATTCATGTTCGATGCAGAAAGATGAAAATAATCAGCGATCAGGCGGCGTGCTCTATCCCGCTGGCGAAGCTAAAACCTTCATCTTGCCAACCGGTAATGCCGCCGATCATGATTTTTACCGCCAGTCCAAGTCGCGCCAGCTTCAGTGCTGCGAAATCAGCCCCGTTGCAGTGCGGGCCTGCGCAGTAAACTACGAACAGCGTGTCGGCGGGCCATTCGGCCATCCGCTCCGGCGTAATAGTGTTGTGAGGCAGATGGATCGCGCCCGGCAGATGGCGGCGCGCAAAGGCATCCGGGCTGCCGACCACGTGCAGTAAGACAAAATCTTTCTCGTTATGGGTCAGGGCGTGGTGCACATCCGCGCAGTCCGTCTCGACGCTCAGGCGGTGCATAAAGTGGCTGGCGGCTTCTTCCGGGGAGGCGGCGGGAATATCGGTTACATAGCTCATCGTCTTTTCTCCGTGGTTGTGTTAACACTAATCTAACCAAAACAGCGCGCCCTGAATGCGCCCTTCTCTGCCAGATAACACCAGGATAATGACAACTTTACGACACCCTGCGGCCCGCCATCGCGTAGTCGCCCTCGCCTATGACGGGCTCTGTACCTTTGAATTTGGCGTCGCCGTGGAAGTGTTTGGCCTGCCGCGCCCGGAGATGGGCGATAAGTGGTATGACTTTGCCGTTGCCGCCATTGATGCGGGCGAACTGCGCGCCACCGGCGGCATTCGCATTATGGCGGAAGGCGGTCTTGAACTGCTTGCTGAGGCCGATACCCTGGTCATCCCCGGCTGGCGCGGCGCCGATCACCCGGTTCCGCCCGCCTTATGCCGTGCGTTACAGCAAGCCTGGCAGCGCGGCTGTCGTATCATCTCGATCTGTTCTGGGGTGTTTGTGCTGGCGGCCGCGGGCTTACTTAACGGACGTAAGGCCACCACGCACTG
Source organism: Kosakonia sp. S57 (assembly GCF_016516575.1). NCBI lineage: Bacteria > Pseudomonadati > Pseudomonadota > Gammaproteobacteria > Enterobacterales > Enterobacteriaceae > Kosakonia > Kosakonia sp. S57. The sequence continues at coordinate 2,374 of NZ_JACVUL010000001.1, forward strand.
GCGCTATACCGACCTGTTACGTGAACACTATCCGGCCATCGTGGTGCTGGACGACGCTCTCTATTATGACGAGGGGAATGTGATGACCTCGGCGGGCAGCGCGGCTGGGATCGATCTCTGCCTGCATGTGGTGCGCGAGGATTTTGGCATTGAGGCAGCAAATAGCGTCGCCAGACGGCTGGTGGTGCAGCCTCACCGTGACGGCGCGCAAACCCAGCACCTGGCTCGCCCGGTGGCGCGAACACGTGAAAGCCGCCAGCTCGGTCTGCTGTTTGATTATCTGCACCAGCACCTGGCGGGCAACCATACTGTCGCCGCGCTGGCGCAGCGCACCGCCATGAGCGAGCGCACTTTTCTGCGTCGTTTTCAGGAAGCTACCGGCACCACGCCCGCGCGCTGGATATTGCAGGAGCGGTTGCTGCGCGCGCAGTCACTGCTGACGCAAACGCGGATGAGCATTGAGCTTATCGCCCGTCACAGCGGGTTCGCTAACGCCGCCTCGCTGCGCCACCATTTTCAACAGCAGCACGCCCTGTCGCCCGCGGCGTACCGGAAAAAATTTACCGAAGCGGTGAATTAATTCACATTATTAAGCGTTTGTTGATATTTAGCAGGCTATTATCTCTCCATTGCAGCGATAAAATTTTCAAGTGAGGCAAATCAGTGAAATAAATGGAGAGGTACAAAATGGGAAATATGCATGTATTTATGGCGGTTCTGGGCATTATTTTGTTTTCAGGTTTTTTAGCCGCTTATTTTAGCCATAAATGGGACGATTGATGAACGACGATAATCCCCCACCGCGACGGCTTCTTACATTATGTGTAAGAAGCCGTTTTTGCTTTATCTGGCGCAAAAAAAAACCGCCGGTTATGGCGGTCAATGCTTGCATGGATAGATTTGTGCTTATTGTTACACGCTAACTCGTTTTTCAATGTTAACGGGCTGGTGTCACTTTATCAGTAACAACTTCAACAGAACCTAAACGACGCCTGCCATTACCGCTTCATCAGGGGAAATCATCGAAACGATTGCCTGACCTTAATTGACGTTTTTATTTGAAAATAAAGAGGATATATCCCTTTTAAACGGGTTGCTGTGTTAGGGTGGTTTCTCAATTCATCAGACCGGAGGGGTTATCCCCAATCTCAAATTTACGTGCCCGGTTTGCAGCAGCCACAAGTTTACTTTTACTACTTATTGTTCCGATAAACTTCCTTCGCACGGGGCAATTTGCTCAGTGTGTGGCGCGCGACTTACTGCGTTAACCTGTATTCCTGCACTCAGAAGACGACGCTGGCCGAAAAATGTTTTATAAAAAATGGGGCCCTTTTTGTGGCCCCGTTTTTTTGCATTTATGCGTTTTTCGCTTTGCCCAATGAAAACCCGCTGACTTTCGCAATATGCACTCGTAATATTGTGCCCTTTACACTTGTCCAGCCGCCATTACCTGTCATCCATGAGGGATCTTTAATATGCAGGTAGTTAAGTGGAATCTCATGCTCGTCGTCGACGCGGTAATCTTCTGCCAGCTGATCGAAAAAAGTAGCGATAGGATTTTTAATATCCTCATCGCCAGCAACAGAACGAATCGCCTGCGCCGTCGACAGCGCATACTCTCTACCTGATACCAGTTCACCTGCCACCACCTGTCCGCCCACCACCAGCGTGACTACCATGCTTGCGCCAAGGTTTGCGCAGGAGACCAGATGCGACAGCGCGCTGTCCTGCGTGCTGATAGTCGGCGTAGCGGCTGTTACTTCACGTTCTGTTTCCATGGATACCTCCACATACAGGCAAAAAAAACCGCCCGAAGGCGGTTAGGGTTTAATGAAACTGGCGAATAGCTTGCTCCGTCTCCTGCTGGGTGACCAGATCGGAGAAACGGGCGACGAAGTAGGTCTCGCCGTCGAGCTCCCACGGCTCGATCGGGATTTCCAGAAAAGCGCTTTGCTCATTTTTAAAGGTGACCGATTTGGCGTTATCTTCCACGGACACCTGCTCAACCTTACCACCGGCGCGAATTACCACTACATTTTTGGTCATGTCGGTTACCTCAGTTGCTTAAATTGCCTTCGACATTAACACAGCCATGCTCATCATGCCTGCGCCATGCCATAGATTGTTAAGCGCTAAAAATTAGGTCCTATAATTTGGCTTAATGAGAGGGATAACGCTACGGCGGGAAACGTGAGGTAGGCCACACTTTCGCAATTGTGTGGGTATAAAAAGGCGGCAAAAAGCCAGAGACCGGCCAAATAACCCGTCTCTGGCTAAGGATATTTCGGTGATGCCGGGTGCCTCCCGGTGAGTGCGCGCCAGCCCGCACAACTCGCTTTCACCCCAAAAGATGTGGCTGGTAGCCCCTCCGCGTAGGGGGATTCATCACCACGCTTAACGTTATTAAGCGAAGGGAGAACGGTCAATGCTCGTGCGGGTTATGTAAGTTTTTAAAGCGCAAACGTTTATCGAGAGGCGGTAACGCAGAGATGGGAAAAGGCAGCCTCGCTCGCAATGCGTCGTCGCGCAGCACCTGAAAATTCCGCGCTCTAAATTTTTGATAAAGAATAGCGGTTAACTGGTCGATAACGGTTAACAGGAGACGTTCGCGAACGCTGACAGGATCAAGTCCGTTGATTACCACATGATCTGGGCGTTTAGCTCGTTCAGGTGATCTGAAGAGTTTCCAAATTAATCAGTAAGATATACTACAGCATTTCTTAAGGAGAGATGATGAAGACAACCGAAGAAGCGATTAACGATCTGCAGTGTCGCGCTTTAGCCTATGAAGTCATTTTCCAGTCCATCTTCTCTGAGCTGCCGCAGGTGTTCATTGAAAGAGCCGCTGAGAAGATTGAAGGTAACTTTAAATCATTCGAAACCGGTACGCACTCTGACGCAGGTAAAGCCAAGCTTGATGCGGCAAAAGCCGTTGTTTCGCGCATCATGGGAACAAAGATTTAACCGCATCTGACATGGTGCTTTGACGTCGTGCGGTTTGAAACAATGCTCTTAATTTAAGGCTGTCAGTTGCATCTGCTAGCGACGGGACCGCTTGAGTATAAAAAAACCGGGCATCTCGCCCGGCTCTTTTCCCATCCCACAAAGGCTTATTCGCTCAGGCCCCGGTTTTTCAGCATCGGCTCGATCTGCGGATCGTGTCCGCGCCACTGGCGGTAGAGTTCAGCTAAATCCGTGCTGTTGCCGCGCGACAGAATGGCGTCGCGGAATTTCTGCCCGTTTTCACGGCTTAACCCGCCCTGCTCAACGAACCACTGATAACCGTCATCGGCGAGCATTTGCGTCCATAAATAGGCGTAATACCCTGCGGCATAACCGCCGCCGAAGATATGGGAAAAATAGCTGCTGCGATAGCGCGGTGGTACGGCGGCCAGGTCGAGCTTCTCTTTGGCAATGGCCTGCGCTTCGAAGCTTGCCACATCGTTGACGTCCGCATTCGCCGCCAGCCCATGCCAGTTCATATCCAGCAACGCCGCGCTCAGCAGTTCGGTCATGTCATAGCCTTTATTAAACTGCGTGGCGCGCAGCATCTTGTCGCGCAGGGTATCCGGCATCGGCTCGCCGCTTTGGTAGTGGCGGGCGTAGTGGGCAAACACCTGCGGCTGGCTGGCCCAGTGCTCGTTGATCTGCGACGGGAACTCAACAAAATCGCGCGGCGTGTTGGTGCCGGAGAGGCTGGCGTAGCGCTGGCTGGCGAATAGCCCGTGCAACGTATGACCAAACTCGTGGAAAGTCGTAATCACCTCATCCCAGGAGAGCAGCGCAGGCTGGCCATTGGCCGGTTTCTGGTAGTTGCAGACGTTGTAGATAACCGGCTGCGTGCCGTTAAGCGTCGACTGCTCGATAAAGTTCCCCATCCAGGCGCCGCCGCTTTTCGAGTCGCGGGCAAAGAAATCGCCATAGAAGAGCGCCAGCCCGCGATCGTCGGCATCAAAAATTTCCCATACCCGCACATCCGGGTGATAAACGGGGATATCAAACCGCTCCTGAAAGCGGATGCCGAACAGCTGGCTTGCCGCCCAGAATACCCCCTCCGTTAATACCGTGTTCAACGCGAAGTAGGGTTTAATCTGCGTCTCGTCGAGATCGTACTTCGCCATGCGGACCTGTTCTGCGTAGAAAGCCCAGTCCCAGGCCTGCGCGGTGAACCCGCCCTGCTGGTTATCAATAACCTGCTGAATATCTGCCAGCTCACGCTCAGCACGCGCACGGGCAGCCGGTGCGATGTTGCGCATAAACTCCAGCGCCGCCTGGGGCGTACCGGCCATCTGATCGGCGATCTTCCAGCTGGCGAAATCATCAAAGCCGAGCAGATGCGCCTGCTCGGCACGCAGGCTGGCAAGGCGCAGCACCAGCGCACGCGTATCGTTAGCATCATTGCGCTCGGTACGCAGCCAGCTGGCTTTGAACAGGTTCTCTCGCGTCTGACGATCGCGCAGTACGGCCAGCGCCGGTTGCTGAGTGGTGTTAAGCAGCGTTAACAGCCAGCGGTTTTCCAGCCCTTTAGCCCTCGCCGCTTCGGCGGCATGCTCAATCTCTTCAGCACTCATGCCATCGAGCTGGCGTACATCATCCACCACCAGGCCGCCCGCTTTATCCGCGGCCAGCAGGCGCTGGTTAAACTGGCTAATCAGGGACGCCGCTTCGGTATTAAGCGCTTTCAGCGTCGCTTTATCCTGCTCATCCAGCATCGCGCCCGCCAGCACAAAACGCTGATAGGTCACTTCTACCAGACGCGCCGATTCAGCGTCGAGGTTAGCAGTATCAAGGCTTTTCCATACCGCTTCAACGCGGTCAAAAAGCTGCGCATCAAGATAAATGTCGTTCGCCAGCCCCGCTAACTCCGTGGAGAAGGCTTCATCCAGTTGCTGGAGGAAATCATTGGTATCCGCCGAGGTCATGGCAAAAAAGACGCTGGTCACATAAGTGAGCAAAGCACCGCTCTGCTCCAGCGCCAGGATGGTGTTGTCGAAGTCCGCAGGCTTGCTGTTTTGCGCGATTGCCGCGATCTCGTCGCGTTTTTGCCGCACCCCTTCATCAAAGGCCGGGCGATAGTGCTCCTGCTCAATAAGATCGAAAGGTGGCGCCTGATATGGCAGCGGGCTGGCAGTAAAAAAGGGATTAGAGACCGACATAGTTTGCTCCTGAATGCGGTAAGTCTCCTCAGAGTAGGCATCCACCGCGCGCGGCGCAATCCTTTCTCATCCCTGCACAAGCCACCATTTTTTGCCACACTCTTTAACAGTCAAAACTTGTATTGCCGCCTCTGTGCGGTGCATGCTATGTCACGACATCACAAAAATCGTTGAGGAACAATGACATGATTATTCTTGTTACCGGGGCAACCGCAGGGTTCGGCGAGAGCATTACCCGCCGTTTTATTCAAAATGGTCACCACGTGATCGCCACCGGCCGCCGCCAGGAGCGTTTGCAGGAGCTGAAAGAGGAGCTGGGCGAGAATCTCTACACCGCGCAGCTGGATGTGCGTAACCGCGCGGCGATCGACGAGTTTATTGCTGCCCTGCCCGCGCAGTGGCGCGAGATTGACGTACTGGTCAATAACGCCGGGCTGGCGCTGGGCATGGAGCCTGCCCACAAAGCCAATGTGGATGACTGGGAAACGATGATCGACACCAACAATAAAGGGCTGGTCTATATGACCCGCGCCGTGCTGCCAGGCATGGTCGAGCGCAATCGCGGTCATATTATCAACCTTGGCTCAACGGCCGGTAGCTGGCCTTACGCGGGCGGTAACGTCTATGGCGCGAGCAAAGCTTTTGTACGCCAGTTCAGCCTCAACCTGCGCACCGATCTGAGCGGTACCGCAGTGCGTGTCACCAATATTGAGCCGGGTCTGGTTGGCGGCACCGAGTTCTCCAACGTGCGCTTTAAAGGCGATGACGATAAAGCGACGAAAACCTACGAAAACACCACCGCGCTGAGCGCGGAAGATGTGACCGAAGCGGTGTGGTGGGTGGCGACACTGCCGAAGCATGTCAATATCAACACACTTGAGATGATGCCGGTCAGCCAGAGCTATGCCGGTCTGAGCGTGCACCGCCAGAGCTGATGCTTCCCGCCCGGCCTGCGGGCCGGGTATGGGATGTGCGCAGAAACAATGGTATGGTAGCCGGGTTAACCCTTTAAAAAGTAAGAGCGAATGGCCGCCGAAACGCAACTCAACCCTACGCAACCCGTTAATCAACAGATCTATACCATCCTGCGACGGGATATTGTCCACTGCCTGATCCCACCGGGCACGCCGCTCTCTGAAAAAGAGGTGTCGGTGCGTTTTGACGTCTCCCGCCAGCCGGTGCGTGAAGCTTTTATCAAGCTCGCGGAAAACGGGTTGATTCAGATCCGTCCCCAGCGTGGAAGCTACGTTAACAAAATCTCCCTCACCCACGTGCGTAACGGTTGTTTTGTTCGCCAGGCGATAGAGTGCGCCGTGGCCCGCCGCGCTGCGCAGATGATAGATGACAGCGCCTGTTATCAGCTTGAGCAGAATCTCCACCAGCAGCGGATCGCCATTGAGCGTAAGCAACTGAATGATTTCTTTGAACTGGATGATGATTTTCACCACAAGCTGGCGCTGATCGCAGACTGCCAGCTGGCGTGGGATACGATTGAAAACATCAAGGCAACTATCGATCGTGTGCGCTATATGAGCCTCGATCATGTTTCGCCGCCGGAGATGCTGCTGCGCCAGCACCAGGCGATTTTCGACGCGCTGGAAAAACGCGACGCCGATGCGGTTGAGCATGCGATGACGTTGCATTTGCAGGAGATCAGCGAGTCGGTTAAAACCATTCGCCAGGAAAATCGCGACTGGTTCAGCGAAGAGTAATCCCCCTCTTTTTCCCTTATCAGGTCACCTTTTTTGCCAGAAAAAAGTGTGACCTTGATCAAAAGCAAAAACTCATCATCTCAGTGGCGTATTTATAGGGCGTCCGTTTTGGGGCCATCTTCTGCCCCGGTTCGCTTTATGGATATTATCAAGGAGAAACCATCATGATGACTTATGACCGTAACCGTAACCCTATCACCACCGGCTCACGCGTGATGATTAACGGCACAGGCCGTATCGGCAAAATCGTCGCTATTCACGCCGAGGGGTTAAGCGCTGAAAAAGTGCGGCGTAACAAAACGGTGGAAGTGGAAGGGTGTGAAGGCAAATTCGAGCCGGTAGAGCTGATCCGCCTCGGCCTGCACTGATCGGCAAAACATGATGAAGATGAGTGCCGCCGCTGCGGCACTCGTCGCTTAGTTACAGCCCGGCAGCAAATTGCGCGACCGTCGCTTTTGCCCCTTTCGCCAGCAGCATCTGATACGCCTTTTGCACCTGCGCGACAAACGCTATCTCTTTCGGCAATTCACGGCCAAAGATCGCCTCAATGCCCAGCAACGCCTCTACGCGCGCTTCCCCTTCTGCACTGCTGTTGACTGCCTGCTGAATCACAGCCAGCAGCGGATCGCATACATCAATCGCCTGCCCCTGCTCGTCAACGCCGCCAACGTAGCGCATCCAGCCCGCGACGCCTAACGCCAGCAGTGAGAAATTGCTGCCCTGCGCCAGATGCCAGCGCACAGAATCGAGCATACGCTGCGGCAGTTTCTGACTGCCGTCCATGGCGATCTGCCAGGTACGATGGCGCAGCGCGGTGTTGCTGTAACGCGCGATCAGCAGATCGGCGTAGTGTGCCAGATCGACACCTTCAACTTTCAGCGTCGGCGCCTGTTCGCGCAGCATAAGCGCATGTGCTGCACGGCGGTAGTTTTCATCTTCCATGCATTCGTTGATGTGCTGATAACCCGCCAGATAGCCGAGATAAGCGAGGAAGGAGTGGCTGCCGTTCAGCATACGCAGCTTCATCTCTTCAAAGGGCACCACATCGCTCACCAGCTCTGCGCCAGCTTTCTCCCAGGCCGGGCGGCCTGCGACGAAATTATCTTCAATAACCCACTGGCGGAACGGTTCACAGGCGACGCCCGCCGGATCGCGCACACCGGTAAGCTGTTCGATCTTCTCAAGGGTGTCCGCCGTCACGGCCGGGACGATACGATCGACCATCGTGGAGGGGAAAGTGACGTTCTCTTCAATCCAGCGCGCCAGCGCGGCGTCCACCGTGCGGGCATAGGCGCAGACAACGTTGCGCGTCACGTGGCCATTTTCTGGCATGTTGTCGCAGGACATCACGCTGAACGGCGGTAAACCTGCGGCTTTGCGACGCGAAAGCGCTTCGACAATCACGCCGGCGGCGGATTGTGGCTGATGCGGGTTTTGCAGATCGGCTGCGATCAACGGGTGATCGAGCATCAGCTCCCCAGTCGCCGGTGAGTGGCAGTAACCTTTCTCGGTGATGGTCAGCGAAACAATGGCGACCTGCGGCTCACACATAGCATCCAGCACCGTTTCCAGCCCGTCCACCTGCGCATGCAGCGCACGTGTCGCCACGCCAACCACGCGCGCGGTCCACGCATCGGCGGACATCTCCGCCACGGTGTAGAGATTATCCTGCTGTTTCAGATCGGCAATCTGCTGCTCGCCGCCGATAAGATTAACTTCGCAGTAACCCCAGTCGCTGCCGTGCTCTGCGGCGAGGATATCGGTATAGACCGACTGATGCGCGCGGTGGAATGCGCCAAAACCAAGATGCACGATGCGCGCAACCAGCTTGCTGCGATCGTACTGAGGTAGCGTAGCTTTCGCCGTTAACAGCCTGTTTTCCATGGTGAGACTCGTCTTATTAAATGAAACAGTGGTTCACTAGATTAAGGCGTCGCCAAAACCCGACTATGATTTGCGACAGGATTTGCTGACTACACCAACTAGAATGGTAACCAAATGTGTCATAGATCTGCTCATCATGATGTGAAGAAAGAAAAGGTTGTGCAGAAAGATAAGAGGCTCCACTCCCCAGCCAGGTCAATGGGGAGGGAAATCACCACGCAGTTGTTAGCTTCGCGACCATCCCGCAACGATGATCAACATGCCGCACAGCGCAACCCCTGCGCCCAGCCAGTCATAAACGGTTAGCTTTACCCCTTCGACCACCCGCAGCCAGAGAAGCGCGGTACAGACGTAAACCCCGCCGTAAGCGGCATAGACACGCCCGCTGGCAACCGGATGGAGCGTCAGCAGCCAGACAAAAAGCGCCAGTACGATGGCGGCAGGAATCAGCAGCAGTGGTGAGCCGTCGCGTTTTAGCCACAGCCAGGGCAAGAAACAGCCTACAATTTCACACAGAGCGGTGACAAAAAAGAGCAGCGTAATTTTCAGCATAGTCAGGTCGTTTATTGAAAATAGGTTGAACCATCTTACCTGATAATGCTCTTACAGTCGGTTTCGCCCCGGTATGCTGGCAGGCGGAGATCGCTTAGAATAGAGACGTTTTTCCTCACTTAAGGACCATTGCCATGACTTCTACACTTAGCAAACGCCTGTGCCTGACCGCAATGCTGACGCTGGGTGCCATTGTGTACACCACTTCCGCACTGGCTGAAACCAACCGTCTGGTGATCGAATCGGGCGACAATGCGCAGTCCCGTCAATCCGCCGCGATGGAAAAAGAGCAGTGGAACGACACCCGCAGCCTGCGCCACAAAGTCAATAAACGCGTCGAGAAAGAGTGGGACAAAGATGATGTCGCCTTCGATGCGCGCGACAACTGCCAGAAAAGCAGCAACCTGAATGCGTACTGGGAACCTAATACCCTGCGCTGCCTGGATCGTCGCACCGGGCGTGAAGTTCGTTAATCTCGTCGGGCGCGCTGCGCCCGCCTTCATCTCAGAGAAAGGATTTTTATGAGTGACGACTATCCCGTTCGTCTTCGCCCGCTTGAGCGCGAAGACCTTCGTTTTGTTCATCAGCTCGACAACAACGCCAGCGTAATGCGCTACTGGTTTGAAGAGCCCTATGAAGCCTTCGTTGAACTCTCCGATCTTTACGACAAACATATCCACGATCAGAGCGAGCGCCGTTTCGTCGTCGAGTGTAATGGCACCAACGCCGGTCTGGTGGAACTGGTTGAAATTAACCATGTGCACCGCCGCGCGGAGTTTCAAATCATTATCTCGCCGGAATTCCAGGGCAAAGGGCTGGCGTCCAAAGCCGCCAAGCTGGCGATGGATTATGGTTTTACGGTATTAAACCTCTATAAGCTCTATCTCATCGTTGATAAAGAGAATGAGAAAGCGATTCACATCTACCGCAAGCTGGGTTTTCAGGTGGAGGGGGAATTAATTCATGAGTTCTTTATTAATGGCGAATACCGCAACACCATCCGCATGTGTATTTTTCAGCAGCACTATCTGCAAGAGCATAAAACCAGCGGCAGCACGCTGTTAAAACCCACCGCGCAATAAGCGCGGTGAGCAGGCAGCATCAATAATACTCGATGGTGTTTTTGATGCTGTATTTATGCGTCACGCGATTGCTCCGTTATTCTTCATCTGCATGAAGCATTTTTATCTCTTCAGCGTGCCTTCGATTAAGGTTGATCTGGCATTGGTAGATAGAAGGCCAGTAGTCATAGGCATCTTCACCAATTTGCGAACCCACGCCCAGGCAAAAATCATTACGATAACTTTTCCATGACTGTTGGGATTCCAGAAAGTGCTTACTAAAAACATCACCAATAGTCAGTTCTGCATTATTGCTTTTGTAGACCGGTCCCGTGTTATTTTTCTTTATCTGCTTTACTGTTTTTTCAATTAGCAGATCAAGACTCTTATTACTTTTATCATTCAACTCGTGCAGACACGTAGCGGCTTGACCACGATCTTGCTGATTACGCCAACAACTGTCTATTTCTGGCCCTTCAGAAATATCATGGTTATCAGCACTGAAAACAGCTGGTGATGCCATCATGATAAGGAAAAAAAATGCCATTTTTTTCATTGTAAATACCTTATTCTGTGTCTTGAGGACTCATAACGCATCAGCGCCGCATTACCTCTTATGAAACTTATCAGGGAAACCCTACCTTCAATGGCTGCATCTATTAGACTTGCTGGATGTCTTATACCCTGGAAAAATATATCAACAACCACATCTCTAATGCGCAGTTCTAATTGCTCCCAAGAAGGTGCATGAGGATAATCTTTTGCCCTTTTAACATAAAAATGCTTTGCATAATTCTTTTTCTCTAAATAGGACGCTTTAAATAATTCGATTTGCTGAAAATAACTGATTTCCCCGAATATTTTCCATGTGGTATCGACAAATAACTTGGCTTGTCTTCCACTTAGATAAGCAGCATTTGAAGCGAGGACAGCGCGGTATTCTTCAATACCCAGGCGACGAAGCGTTGTAAAAATCTCTCCAGCGGTTCGCAGTTTCATGTCATAACCGCGTCCTATCGTTACACCTGAAACATCTCCAGGCCAATGCAATATCCTTGAGAAATAATACGGATTTTTAGGAGCTTTCTTTGGTGCATAATCAGGAAAAATATAATCGTTCCCTTCTGCATCAAACGTTACTTGTCCCTCAGGCACAGTTAATTGTACTGGACCAATTTTTTTTCGCCACGGTTGCAATACAACATTACTGATAGCTTCCTGAAGCCAGACATCACCCGGATGTATCATCCCTGTCGGCTTCATAGAAAGCATATTCTGATACCATCGGAGCCGTCAACGGTATCTATGCCACATTTTCCATCGACGTTAACCCTACGCCCTGTAACCTCTTTATAGCCGGACTCATTGAGCATTGTTTGAAACCACACAACATCATCACAATGATTACTTCCGCTTTCTCCAACCGTATCATGGATCCTCAAAAAATGCGGTTTGAAGTATTGCTTATTACTCATATCCTCCTCCCTGTTTTGGACTATCTAGAGTATCAGCTACAGCCATCAACCAACTTAATCTATCTTTTTCATTTAACAGTCAATTTTAAAAAAAGCAGGAACTTTTCTGATGACAGCCCCTGTTGACCATCAATAGTTATTAACCGTAATCATAGGGAAGTAACATACTTTTCTGCCATTCACCATAGCTGAGGCTTTTAAATGCGCCATCCCCTTCTTTTAGAGGTAGAACGTATAGATGAGTTCTTTATTAATGGCGAATACCGCAACACCATCCGTATGTGTATTTTTCAGCAGCACTATCTGCAGGAACATAAAACCAGCGGCAGCACGCTGTTAAAACCCACCGCGCAATAAGCGCGGTGAGCGGACAGCATCAATAATACTCGATGGTGTTTTTGATGCTGTATTTATGCGTCACCTGCGGCGTTACGCTCTCATCAACAATCTCGAGGCTACAACTCAGCGGATTATCATGTTTGTCGTAGTCGCAGGTCTGCTGCACTTTACTCAGCGGCTTATCATTGAGCGTACTTACCGCGGCATAATCGAGCTTTTTGCGCTTATCTTTCGCCGGCGTGGAGGCGACATCGAGATGCACATCTTTTGAAGTGGTTGATTTGCCCAGCGGATAGCCTTCGTCATCGTAGCGATACTTCACTTCCATATCTTTGCCTGATGCGCGCACCACAAAGCCGTTATCGTCGGTGTCCCAGGTGACACCCGCCGACGGGAACTCTGCCAGCTGGCATTTCCCCTGCAGCCGCAGACGCTTCTCCTGGGTTTCGGCTTCGATATAGTAGTTGGCATCCAGCACCAGCGATACGCCGCTATTGTTCTCCAGATCGTGAAGTTCGAGCGTATCGAAACAGCCCTCTTTCGACAGCGTTCCGCTGACGCGCTTCGTCACTTCACCCTTATCGTTAAGCAGGGTCTGACTAAAGTTTTTTACCGCACCGCGCAGAGGATCAAAATCGAATTCATTCGAAAAACTTGCCATCTCCGGCGTGAATGCCACCGGGCCTTTTTCCTCATCACATCCGGCCAAAACCAGGGCCAGAGAGATAAGTAATAACTGTTTTTTCAAAGGTTCCACCACAGTTTTCTTTAGAATGGCGCTTATATTAGCAAAACATTTAGCCGATAGCGTAATGAGTTAGCGACTTCCTTATCGGGTATCTGCGGAATTTCACATACAGCTAAGATGATTCAGAGATTTACCTTTTGTCGAAAAGAGAAGTGCTAAGCTTAAAGCGCACAATAAATAAGGAGACAAGCATGCACTATTCACGTTGGCTGTGCGCAGCACTGCTGGTAGGTTCTGTTCCTGCTTTCGCCGCGCCGGATTCATGCGAACGCGTAAAAACGGATATCCAGCAAAAGATTATTAATAATGGCGTCCCGGAGTCCGGGTTCGAATTGACCGTGGTGCCAAACGATCAAGCTGAACAGGCGGGCGGACAGGTAGTTGGTCACTGCGCCAATGATACCTACAAAATTATCTACGCCCGTAATGGCGGCGCGTCATCGCAAAACGAAAACAGTAACAGCAATCAGTAAAATCTAATCCCCCTGATTTCCAGGGGGACTCCCCTCTCTTTGATCGTGCATAACATTCCCCTACTCCTTAATGATTACCATACCTCCATCATTAGCCTGCTTTTAATTTGCGCGGGTAAGTTTTTATTTAAAAAATAATAATGGAGTGAGTCATGTCGAAGACGGAATATGCCGGGGGTATCAGCCGACGAACGCTGGTAAAGTCGACCGCCCTCGGATCGTTAGCGCTGGCAGCAAGCAGTTTTTCTCTTCCGTTTGGTATGCGCTCCGCCGCTGCCGCGGTGCAACAGGCGATGCAACCCGCGCCGGATAAAGTGGTCTGGGGAGCCTGCTCGGTCAACTGCGGCAGCCGCTGCGCCCTGCGTCTGCATGTGCGCGATGAGGAGGTCTACTGGGTCGAAACCGATAACACCGGCGAAGATCAGTATGGCAACCATCAGGTGCGCGCCTGCCTGCGCGGCCGCTCTATCCGGCGGCGTATCAATCACCCGGATCGCCTCAACTATCCGATGAAACGCGTCGGCAAACGCGGCGAAGGCAAGTTTCAGCGCATCAGCTGGGACGAAGCCCTCGACACCATCGCCAGCCGCCTGAAAGGGGTGGTGGACAAATATGGCAACGAAGCGGTCTATATCAACTACTCCTCCGGCATCGTCGGCGGCAACATTACCCGCTCATCCCCGTCCGCCTCGCTCGTCGCCCGCCTGATGGCGATGTACGGCGGCTTTCTCAACCAGTATGGCACCTACAGCACGGCGCAGATCGCCTGCGCGATGCCCTACACCTACGGCTCCAACGAAGGGAACAGCACCTCCGATATTGAAAACAGCAAGCTGGTGGTGATGTTCGGCAACAACCCGGCGGAGACCCGCATGAGCGGCGGCGGCATTACCTACTTTCTCGAGCAGGCGCGCGAACGCTCCAATGCGCGAATGGTGGTGATTGACCCGCGCTATACCGATACCGCCGCCGGACGCGAAGATGAGTGGGTGCCGATCCGTCCCGGCACCGACGCCGCGCTGGTCGCCGGTATGGCCTGGGTGCTGATCAGCGAAAACCTGGTCGATCAGCCCTTCCTCGATAACTACTGCGTCGGCTACGACGAGAAAACCCTGCCCGCCAGTGCACCGGCAAACGGCCACTACAAAGCCTATATTCTCGGTCAGGGCGATGACGGCGTAGCAAAAACGCCGCAGTGGGCATCGCGCATTACCGGCATTCCGGCAGACAAAATCATTAAGCTCGCCAGAGAGATTGGCAGCACCAAACCGGCCTATATCTGCCAGGGCTGGGGCCCGCAGCGGCAGGCCAACGGCGAGCTGACCGCCCGTGCGATCGCCATGCTGCCGATCCTCACCGGCAATGTCGGCATTAACGGCGGCAACAGCGGCGCGCGGGAGTCAACCTATACCATCACCATCGAGCGGATGCCGATGCCGGAGAACCCGGTAAAAACCGCCATCTCCTGCTTTAGCTGGACCGACGCCATCGCCCGCGGGCCGGAGATGACGGCGACGCGCGACGGCGTGCGCGGTAAAGAGAAGCTCGATGTGCCGATTAAGTTCATCTGGAACTACAAGAGGTCGGTTAGAGGTCGGGAAGACTTGAAGAGAGGCTACAGTAGGCCTCAGGTCGGACATTGAGTCAAGACTTTGTGTCATCCTTGTGTCAGCTTTGTGTCAGAGTTTAGACGTCCAGACACCCAGAAGTCCAGAGATATAGACATTCAGACATCTATATGACCCAGGGCCTTTCTGTCAGGACTGGAGGTGGGCTACGGGGAAGTCTGCTGGCTTAATGTATTGAAGGGAGGTCTCACATTTTTCAGTCAAAAAACCATCGCTGGTCAACCAGCCATCGGTCTTAGACTTGAATCTAGACCCCGAGAAGCGTCCCTACGGCCTTGGACAGAGTGTCGAATACACTTACACTGAGTCGCCCGGAGAGAACCAGATAGAGGCCTACAGAGAGGAATACGAGTTTATAGACGAGAAGCAGGAAGGACTTCAGGTCTGATGTGGTCATAGACATAAAGTCCTCCTCATATGTTATGTACTCACGAACTAGATAACTAGTACAAAATAAGGCCTAGACCTCCAGTTACGGAAGTCCAGACCAAAGTTAGTTAATCATATTGATAAGCCACCACCTGAAGTCCTGCTGATATTCAGACCAGACTTGCCAATGGCACGGCCTGGAGTCTTCTCGGAGTCCTCACCCAGAGTCTCGACTACAGGCTGCTGTGTGTCGTCCGGCAAAGCGACCGGAGGCGCTGCAACAGGAAGCGGAGCCGAAGCCCCACCACCAGCGCTAAAACCTCCAGTCACACTCTTAGCGATGGACTTCAGGCCTTTACTAATACTCTTACCCATTGCTGCTCCTCAGCCACCGCTCAGCTACTGGCCTTGGTAAAGCTCAGGCGTTTGACTACAGGCAGGACAGCGGTCGCGCTACCAGTCCCCATCTTGATGGTCGTAGCAGCCTCAGCGACAACGAAGACCTTACCGAAGATTTCAAGGTCGTGGGACTGAGAGTCACCATCTCTGGATAAGACCGCAGTAATGTTTTCCCCATCATGACGGAAGCAACCGAAGCTCAGGCAGGTAAAACGCTTAGCCAGCATAAAGACGCCTCGGTCTTCACCGTTGTAATAGGCTATGTCCGTCCCCAGCATATCGACGATAGCGTCCTCACCGTTGTAGCCCTGCTTTGCAGCCAGACGAGAGAGAGCCTTAAGTTGAGACTCATGAGCGAGGATTCCATAGTCGCTAACCTCAGAACCGAAAGAAGACTCAGTGTTCTCGTACAGGGCGTCCATGATGGAGTCTGCCTTAGCGGTCAGACTGCCCGTCAGGACTTCCAGCTCTACGGTCTTCAATAGCTTAGAGGACTCCAGCACATCGACCATACGAGAGTTGATAGTACGGACAACATTCTCGCAGATGTTCATGGCGTCTTGCTGGAGCGTACCAGAGGTGAAACCAGTAGAGGACTTGGCGTCCCATAGCTTGGTCTGGTGGGACACGAGGATAGCCTGCTCAATAGGCTCTACGGTAATCTCCTGACCAGACGGAGCGGTCACGACCTGAGGTCTCTCACCACCACGGACAGGGACCAGCACAGAGCGGTCAGCCAGAGTGTGAGCAATGATTGGGGTCGGTAAGCTATTTCTGGTTGGCAGAATCTCAACCGGGAACGGAATGTTATCCTGAGCGGATTTCAGCACACCATTCAGCATGGCCTTAACAGTCTTAGCCAGCGTATAGGCATAGACTTGCGGGTCTGCGTTAGTCGGGAGACCCTCGTTAACCTGAAGGTTGTCAGTGTCGGTGATGCGGGCTGGCTCAATGCCAAACTGGAAAGCGTCTTTAGTCATAGTCATAGTCATAGTCATAATAATCAATCTCCTGAATTAGTTTAAATACTTGAAGTCCCCAGCACTTGGTCAGAGACTGTGTGTGGTTGTCTTAAAGGCTGTCCATCCAGTTACCGCCGGACTCAAGGTCAGCGACGATAGCAGCACGGGAGCGACCAGCGGACTGAGTAGCAGTGCGGAGGCTCTCACCATATGCCCGACGCTCAGCCTTGACCTTCTCGCGGCGCTGTAGCTCTTTCTGCCACTCGGCCTCGGTCATGAACATTTCACGGGTACGCTCTTCCTGAGAAGCCAGCTCTTTAGCAACGCGTTCCTCTGCTGCCCGCTTGTTCATCTGACGGCGCTGATAGGCTGTCAGCAGGTCATTACTGAAGAAGTTGGAGAGGGTCACACCAGCTTCAGCCAGCAGCTCCAGCAGCTCCAGCAGCTCCATAGACTCACGGCTGGTAACAGGCAGGCCGGACAGGTAGCCCGGAATGAGGGTCTTAAGCGCGAATGACAGCGGATAGGACTGACCATCTAAAGACACAGTGTTCTCGTAGAGATTGATGTCGGTGACTGACAGTTTCCAGTCTTGGTTATTGAATAACATAAATTTTACTCCTTTGAGTGTTGAGACTATCGGTCGACCACAGGCGTGTTTAGTCCTGCGGCGTCTCCCCGCATCGGTCATCTCAAAGGGTTTAAATTAGGGTAGTGAGTAGGCGAGCTACTAACGGTTTAGGACTGCTAGCTTGCTAGCGACTCAGGGCTGGCAGGGTCCAGTTTTGCAAAGGCTCGACGTAACTGATTATTCAAATCACGGTCGACCAGCATTGCTATCAGCTCGTCACGGCTGTAGTAAGGACGCTCAGTATCATCGAGTCCAAGGTGGAGGAGTGACAGGAGGTGCCGAGTAGGCAGACCACGGTAGCGTAGGGTCGCCCTGCCGATAGGTGTGCGAGGGTCAATCATCTGTTTAGTCGTCATCGGTGAGACCCTCCAGCTCCATGAGCCTGGAGTCTTCAGCTTCGTTGGTCTCATCCATGAGGGCGTCCAGTCTCCAGTCCTCAGCCATATCGTCATAATGCTGACCGAGAATCTGGCTATGCTGGCGGTCTTCTTCGTTCGGCTTAAAGTTCATCTTAGAGTCCTCCCCATTTGCAGCGACCAGCGGTCACAGCTTGATAGTCGGTATATTCAGCCCTTGAGACCTCACGTCCGGCGATGTAGAGGCCTGTGCGGTGAAGCTGGATTAATGCTTTAGTCTCGGACTTTATGTCCTCAGCAGACGCTACAGCAGCCTGCACAGTGGCGCTGGAGGTCATAGACACGAAGGCTTCAGAGACTGCCAGTCCGTACTCGAAGTCTAGCCAGCGCCCGAACTCTACAGCAGCGACCGGGGTAGCCAGCCATGCAGAACCTAGTTCACCCATTCGGATTAACCGGATTAACCCACTTTTTGGGTTTATCATATGCTTGCCAGCCTTAGTCCTCATGAAGCGAGCGACCTCGGTACTACGGTTGTCGGCTACTTTACCAATCTGAATGCCTACCCGGCGTATCTCATCCAGTCGGAACAATGCGTTCTGACTGGTGATGTCCTGTCCGAAGATATGGATGGTGTATTCTTGTTGAGACATTTACGTGAACTCCTTTTGTTTGCACCCTGAAGTCGCACCCTACTGACCTACTCAAGACCCCACGCAAAGGGAGACCAGCAGGCAACAGGACGCAAACAGAATGACTTGAGGTGATTGAGGATGGCTAGCTAACTAGCGATGGTCTGCGATGACCAGAGGTGATGCACTTTCGAAAGTGGAAAGGTGCGAGGTTATGGTCCCTATAGTGATAGTTTAATCAAACAGAAATGAACTTCGGAGAACTTGACGCGAACGCTTTTAGAACCTCCTGAGAGAGACCCGAAGTATGGAGACCAAATCATAGCGACCATAGTTTACTTCGGGTTAGCAGGACTGGAGGCTGGACTTAAAGTTATTCTGATTGGGATTGTGATAACACAACCCATAACAAGACAAACCCATGGTCTCCTTAAGCCTGCTGGTCAGAACTCAAAGGTCCAACCTCAGACACCACTGGTCTAACCTCTTTGAGTTTCCGCCTGTCCACAATGGATGGCAGACCTCAGTAATGAGTTGTAGCTTGCTCACTACTGTGTCTTGGTTCTTCAGTTATCCGCGCAGCGATTATCACAGAGCCAACTTAAAGTCGGATGTGGTCTCCTGCTCCCTGCCTGTCAAAAGGGAAGATAACTTACGTTAAAAGATAATGGTCTCAGGCCAAGGTGATTTAACACTAGGCGTCTGCGGATGGTTTCCAATCGGTCCGCTACCGGAAGCCTGAGACTAAATGAATGTGGGTATGTCCCTATAGTGATATTTTAATCGAAAAAGCATTACTTTCAACGAGTTAGGTAGGGCTTGTCTTCCGAGCGTATGAAGCCTCCTAGCAGAACCTAATCTTACTTTTTAGCGGCCTGCTGCTGCTCCCTCGCCTTCTTATCCTGATTCTCAATACCTTGGCGCGGGCCTTCAGGCATGCTTAGAAACATATCTTCAAGCTCTTTCGGTCTCGTAATTTGATCATCGACAATAATGTTCAGTAACTTAAAGAGACCATGGGCTAACTTCGGGTCATCATCAAGATTTATCTCTCCCGGATGGACTGCCTGATTTCCAACGATTCGGCAAATGTCTGCGGCCTGCTGGATGCGTACAGGTAGCCCTTTCTTAACGAGGGACCGAATATCAGTATTGATGTTTTCACCCGGCTCCTTGAGATGGACCATAAGCTTCTGAAGACATAAACGCAGAAGCGCGGCAGCGCCTTTAGGAGACAGGTTAACAATGCTTCTGGCTTCCATGTAGTCGGACTTGCAGTCGTCAGGCATATCCGGATTTGGTAACTCTACTCCACTCGCGGCAGGAATGATTAACCTTTCCTCAAACCAGTAACTTTTATGCTGGCAATGGTTGCATGTTGCTGTGTACATAGGAACACTTGAACCACTGCTGTAATAATAAAGCTGTTGCCATCGTTGTTGAGCGAAAGCATTACAATACGGGCAGTTAAAAGCTTCTTTTTCAAACTCAGGTGCCTCAAACGGTATTGCCATTTACTCCAGTCTCCTCCTAATTATCATCTATTGGATACCATAGCATTAACACCCTCAGTCTTTCTACGGTCTCTCACAAGCTGCATAAAGTCGCCACTTCGGACTCATCGTTGCGCTATCAGCGCTTCACTGGAGCCAACGTACCCGCTAGTCTCTGTAGCCGTTTAGCGTCTACCACCTCATCTAAAACCGCTATGTAAAACTCATTGTCTGCCAGCATCACGATTTTCCAGCCGCAGGACTCACGTAAGATTCTAATAGCCTCTTTGGTCCGCTGCTGCCTGCGTAAACTGGAACATATAACCCCTGCGATCATGACGGCTACGGTCACGAAGACACCGAAGAAGATTTCCATACTCACATTTCCACCAGTGCCAGCTTCAACGCATCAGCCAACCGCCCAACCGCATGTCCTTTCCCATAGAGGTCATAGGTGATGGACTGTGAGCTATGACCTAAGATGCCCTGAGCGTCTACCAGATTGACTCCACACTCTTTCATTCGTGTCGCCAGCCAATGCCTCAGACTATGCAGAGACACGTTACTGGAGTCTGGTAGAGCTTCAGTCAAGACCCTAGAGTTGAACCAGCTGGAGTAGGCACTGGATGTCATACCAAAAAGCGAACCATCGTCAGGACGGGTGTCTACCCACGTCAGGAAGGACTGGAGGTCTAGACCACAGGCACCATCGGTCAGCGGCACGAGTCGTACTGAATGTTTGTTCTTCACAGACTTACCGTCGCCATTCTCGTTGATGTCGATACAGATCAGCCCATTGTCCAAGGTTACAATGTCACGCTTAGTCAGGTGGCAGACCTCAGCAGCCCGAGCGCCAGTGACCACAGAGACCAGAGTCGCCCATCTACGGGCATCAGATGTCGTGTGAGCCGTGTGTCTCGTGTACTGATACTCAGCCTCAACTCTTGCCAGAAGTCTCTCCAGCTCCTCGTCTGTGAACGCTCTGCGCTTGGAGTCGGTGTCCTTGGTCAGCTTCAGTCGCTCTATCGGGTTGCGACCTTCAAGCTGTCCATTCATCAGCCCATAGTCCAGACACATCTTGGCCTTGGTCAGCAGCTTGTTAATCGTCGATGGTCTCACCTCAGCAGCCAGCATAGCGTCTCTCACAGCCAGCCAGTCAGATCGGGACATGATGTCCATCTCCGCAGTCAGGAAGCGGGAGACACTGTTTAGCGAGGCCGAGAGGTCTCTGTAGCTGGACGACTTCAGGGTCTGCACCTTCTCAGCCAGCAGTGAGGACACAAGCTCAGAAAACTACAGATAGCGACTTCAGGTTGATGACTCTCTGTTAATTCTGGCTGGCTGACCTCCTGCTCTTCCTCCAGAATCGACACAGCGTCGCCTATAGTTGAGTGATTAGGAGGGTTATTACCCTCACCATCATCAATCAGCTCAATCAGACCAGAGGTATCACCAGTGTCGACTCTCTGCTGTGCTGCGGTCAGGACTTCAAGCGCTAACCGTATGCCCTTCTGCTGGTCGAGACTCAAGGCCTGTGTAGCAGCCAGCTCCTTAAGGTTGGCCTTCTCGTCAACAAGAGTCGCAACCTCTACCCCATTCCAGTAGTCATCACTGGCGTCTGTGAGGAACTGCTCAGCCATAGACCTCAGGTGCTCTGTAAGCTCCTGTAGCGAGACTTCAGGTCTATCCAGCATGAATGCCTTAGCTGTGGCGGCTAGCTCTCTCTGACGCATCGTGGCGACTCTCCTGTCTGTGCTGCGGGTTGAGACTGAAAGAAAGGGCTTGGTGTCCCCTTTGAGTCTGAAACGAATAGTGTAGCGACCGTTGGCTCTACGGACTAGCTGTGGCTTAGCGAGAAGCTGTTTGGCTGGTCTGCTAACTTGTGTCAGCTTTGTGTCAGCCTCAGGTGAGGACTGGTGGCAATACAGATAGGGAGACACAGGTAAAGGACTGCATGTCCATCCAGTGGTATTGTCATTAATATCAATCATATCAGAACCTTAAGCATCGTTGAGTCAATGCTTCAAGTCCCCCTCAACCCTAGTTCATCTGGAACTATGCCGGTAACACGCTCGTCAACCAGCACGGCGACATCAACCGCACTCACGATGTGCTGCAGGATGAGAGCAAGTGCGAGACGATCGTGGTGATTGAGAACTTTATGACCTCGTCAGCGATGTACGCCGACATCCTGCTGCCGGATCTGATGACCGTTGAGCAGGAGGATATTATCCCCAACGACTACGCCGGTAACATGGGCTATCTCATCTTCCTGCAGCCGGTCACCGCGCCAAAGTTCGAGCGCAAAGGCATCTACTGGATCACCAGCGAGATCGCCCGCCGCCTTGGGCCGGATATCCACCAGCGCTTCACCGAAGGGCGCACGCAGGAGGAGTGGCTGAAATATCTCTACG
Source organism: Kosakonia sp. S57 (assembly GCF_016516575.1). Lineage (NCBI taxonomy): Bacteria > Pseudomonadati > Pseudomonadota > Gammaproteobacteria > Enterobacterales > Enterobacteriaceae > Kosakonia > Kosakonia sp. S57. The sequence goes on from NZ_JACVUL010000001.1 coordinate 24,658, forward strand.
CCAGAATGGTAGAGAAAGATCCCGCGCTGCCCTCCTACGAGGCGTTGAAAGAGATGGGGATCTACAAGCGCAAGGATCCGAACGGCCACTTCGTTGCCTATAAAAAATTCCGTGATGACCCGCAGGCCAACCCGCTGAATACGCCGTCGGGCAAAATTGAGATCTACTCCAGCAAGCTGGCGGAGATCGCAACCCATTGGGAACTGCAAAAGGATGAGGTGATAAGCCCGCTGCCGGTCTATGCCTCCACCTTTGAAGGCTGGGACGATCCGGCACGCGCCACCTTCCCGCTGCAACTCTTCGGCTTTCACTACAAAGCGCGTACCCACTCCAGCTACGGCAACATTGATGTGCTGAAAGAGGCCTGCCGCCAGGAGGTGTGGATCAACCCGCTTGATGCCGAACGGCGCGGGATTAAGAACGGCGATCTGGTGCGCGTGTTTAACGACCGTGGCGAAGTGCGGATTGCGGCGAAAGTGACGCCGCGCATTATGCCGGGCGTCAGCGCCATGGGTCAGGGTGCGTGGCACCAGGCGGATATGGCGGGCGATCGCGTCGATCACGGCGGCTGCGTCAATACGCTGACCACGCACCGCCCTTCGCCGCTGGCGAAAGGCAACCCGCAGCACACCAATCTGGTCGACATTCAAAAGGTTTGAGGAGTAGCCGATGAGCACCCAGTATGGATTTTTTATTGATTCTGCCCGCTGCACCGGTTGTAAAACCTGCGAACTGGCCTGTAAAGATTACAAAGATTTAACCCCGGACGTCAGTTTCCGCCGCGTCTATGAGTACGCGGGCGGCAACTGGCAGGAGGATAACGGCGTCTGGCAGCAAAACGTCTTTGCCTACTATCTCTCCCTCTCCTGTAACCATTGTGAGGATCCGGCCTGCACCAAAGTCTGCCCCAGCGGCGCGATGCATAAACGCGAAGATGGCTTTGTGGTGGTCGACGAAGAGGTCTGTATCGGCTGTCGCTACTGCCATATGGCCTGCCCGTACGGCGCGCCGCAATACAATGCGGCGAAAGGTCACATGACCAAGTGCGACGGTTGCCATGAGCGCGTGGCGGAGGGCAAAAAGCCGATCTGCGTCGAGTCCTGCCCGCTGCGCGCCCTTGATTTTGGTCCGATTGAGACACTGCGTAAAAAGCACGGCACGCTGGCGGCGGTCGCGCCCATTCCGGCGGCGCACTTTACCCGGCCAAATATTGTCATCAAACCCAACGCCAACAGCCGCCCGACCGGGGACACAAGCGGCTATCTGGCTAATCCACAGGAGGTATGAAATGGGAAACGGATGGCATGAATGGCCGCTGGTGCTCTTTACGGTGCTCGGTCAGTGCGTGGCGGGCGGTGTGATTGGCACCGGCCTGGTATGGATGGCCAATGAGGGCGATCGCCGCGGTCAGTTGCATATTGTCCGCAGCCAGTTTTTCCTCTGGCTGCTGATGGGCATCGGCTTTGTCGCCTCGATGATGCACCTCGGCTCGCCGCTGCGCGCCTTTAACTCCCTAAACCGTATTGGCGCCTCTGCGTTGAGTAATGAGATTGCCGCTGGATCGCTCTTTTTTGCCATCGGCGGCATCTGGTGGCTGCTGAACTGGCTGGGCAAAATGCCTGCTGGCCTTGGGCGCATCTGGCTGCTGATCAGCATGGTCTCTGGCGTGCTGTTTGTCTGGGCGATGACGCGGGTCTATCAGATTGAAACCGTGCCGACCTGGCATAACGGCTACACCACCGCCAGCTTCTTCCTCACCATGCTGATTGGCGGCCCGCTGCTCGCCGCACTGCTGCTGCGCCTTGTCGGCATACGCTTTCCGGCCTCCCGTTTTGCGGCGATAAGCGCGATCGCGCTGCTGGCAAGCGCAGCGGTGGTGATGATGCAGAGCATGCAGCTTGGCGAAACCCACTCTTCCGTGCAGCAGGCTACAGCGCTGATCCCGGATTACGGCTTACTCCAGGCGCTGCGACTGCTGCTTTTAGCGCTTGGGCTGGGCTGCTGGATCTGCCCGCTGGTGCTGCGCAGGCAGCCGCGCGTCAGTAGCCTGCTGGTTGGGTTTGTGCTGGTGGTTGCCGGGGAACTGATTGGCCGCGGCCTCTTTTACGGGCTGCATATGACCGTTGGCGTCGCCGTTGCCGGGTGATCGATTACGGAGCCGGATAGCGGTGAACGCTTGTCCGGCCTTCGGCACTTTTTGGGAAATACCATGACAGTTGAGAAGCGTGAATCGTTTATTTTCACCGCCCGCGTGCTCGGCGCCCTCTTTTACTATCCGCCGGAGAGCGAACCTGCTGCGCCGCTGGTCAGCGCCTTTACGCACAATGCGTGGATGGCGTCATGGCCGCTGGCGCAAAGCCTGCTGCTCCCGCTGGCTGAACAATTTTCAGCGGATGGCGAAGAGCCGTTAACCGATGCCTGGCAACGGCTGTTTATCGGCCCGTGGGCGCTGCCAGCACCGCCGTGGGGATCGGTATGGCTGGATAAAGAGTGCGTGCTGTTTGGCGACTCGACGCTGGCCCTGCGCCAGTGGCTGCGCGACAACAATATTGCTTTCGAGATGCAGCAAAACGAGCCGGAGGATCATATCGGCACCCTGCTGATGCTGGCGGCCTGGCTGGCGGAGCAGGGAAAGACGCAGGCCTGCGATGAGCTTCTGGCGTGGCATCTGCTGCCGTGGTCGGGCCGCTTTCTTGCCGTGCTGGAGGAGCAGGCGCAGCACCCTTTCTGGCAGGCGCTCGCCCGGCTGGCACAGCTTACGCTGGCAGAGTGGCGGGCAAACTTGCTGATGCCGATAGCGCAAAAAGCGCTCTTCCGTTAACACCTTTTCCGGCCGCTCAGGCCGGATTTTTTTAAGAAACGCTTCTGAAACAGCTGCTCATCTGGACTTTTGCGGCAGCAGCTCACCATAGATATATTTTTTAATGTAGTGATGCGGTTCCTTGAGGCTCTTAAACACAGGTGACTGCCTGATTTCGCCCGATATATGAAACCGCTTGAAAACGGAACTCATCACATCAGCACTGCCAAACTCATTAACGTCAACCACATCTTTGATTTTGATTTTCACGCCGGGGGCAAACAGTATCTCATCCTCCTGGGGCAACACAGAGGTTGGCGCAATCCAGTGCCCTTCGGCTTCTGGCGGCGCTTCAAGGATCAGAAGATGGGTATTTAAATAGGGTGTGCTGACGCTGGTGCTGGTGTAACTTTTTTGCCCAATGACAGCCCCGACAGTGGCGTATTGCCTCGCCTCTTTTTCGCCAAAGGGATAATCGAAACCAATACCGCGCACAACCACATTGCCGAAACTTTCATTTGAGGGGTGTTTTTTTCTGGATCTATCCAGCACCTGGTTAAAATTTTTCACTCCGCTTTCCAGAGACTCTTTCCCCACAAAGCCGGATTTTAAAAATCCATTTTTTATCAGTGTGTTAACAAGCTTTTCGACTTCATAGTTTTCCATGTTCCTGCTTCTTTCATATTTATTAAGCAGGGTGTAGTTACTTGATGTGTAGACCTTGATGGCCGAAATTTCGCTCTCCGTTAAACCTAGCTCCGCCGAGGAAGGTAGTGCAGGTAATTGCCGACCAAGCTGGCTGTCCGGCAAGGTGAAGATCCGCACTGCTTCATGGTGGCCGCGCGACTCAAAGCTGTTTACGACATCTGAGTTTAATGCCCTATTGGGCGACGTTTTTCTGCCAGGAGCGGCATGCGATGAGGTGATTTTATTCACCACTTCAGCGATTTTTTGTGATTTGTTCTCATTGAACGACGCGGCTGAGTGTTTACCTGAAACCTGATGCAGTGATGAAAGCGGCGATGATTCTGCATAGGATCCCTGACTCCCTTTTCCTGCCCAGGAGCTGAGTGGCTTTTTTGTCGCTGAAGCATACATGCTGTTGCCTCCTCGCAAGGTTTTATGACGATAACCGGGTTGGTTTAAGGATATGTGCCCGGTATAAACAGAGCTTATTTTTTAAGAGTTCTCATCAACCTGTTTTTATTCGCCGCTGCGTTAAACCGGCTGTTACGGTGATTTTGCGCCCTTTCACGCGCCGGAATAGTTTATCCCGGCAATCACATTAGTGACACCGTCACCTCTGCCGCTTCGCTTTTAAGACAATTCTTTAATATTCCGTTCGGCCTGTACGCGGTAAGGCTTAGTGTGCAAAAGCCGCCTGCCGCTGGGTTTTAAAAAGCAGCCTCAGAACTGGAAGCATTCCCGCACGCTTGCTATAGCTCAAAGCACCCTGCCGAACATGGCATAACAACATGCAACTTGCCGTTGCCATAACGCATGCAAACAGGGAGAGACACTGCAATGCAGACTTCCATGCTTACCCGCGCACTGCTTTTCATCGCCGGGATTGTCGCCATACTGGCGCTGATTACCTGGGGCGTCGGGCTGGAGACGATAAAAGCCCGCCAGGTGGATTTGATTTACCTCGGGCAACAGCACCTGATTCTGGTGTTCAGCTCAATGTTTTTTGCACTCTTAGTCGGTATTCCCAGCGGTATCGCCCTTAGCCGCCCCGCCGCACGCGGGGTTGCCGAGTATGTGATGCAGATCTTTAACGTCGGCAACACGCTGCCGCCGCTGGCGGTGCTGGCTCTGGCGATGGTGGTGATTGGCATTGGCGATACGCCAGCGATCATCGCGCTGTTTCTTGCTTCGCTGCTGCCGATTGTGCGCAACACCTATGCCGGGCTCTGCTCGGTACCCGCCTCGTTAATCGAAGCGGCGAACGGAATTGGCATGACCAAATGGCAGCGTTTACGCCAGGTGGAGCTGCCGAATGCCCTGCCGGTGATCCTCTCCGGAGTGCGAATTGCGACGGCAATTAACGTCGGTACTGCACCGCTGGCATTTCTGATTGGCGCCAGCAGCTATGGCGAACTGATCTTCCCCGGCATCTACCTCAACGATTTCCCGACGCTGATTTTAGGCGCAGCCGCCACGGCGCTGTTCGCCCTGATCCTCGATACCCTGCTGGCGGCGCTGGGCCGTCTTCTTAGCCCGCACACGGCGTGATAACAATAAGAGGAAGAGTGATGAAACGACTTTTTCATACGCTGGGCTGGCTGGCAGCAACGGCGCTGCTCACCGCCAGCGCCCATGCGGCACCGCTGGTTGTGGCGACCAAAAGCTTTACCGAGCAGCATATTTTGTCGGCCCTTACCGTGCAGTATTTGCAGAAAAAAGGCTTTCAGGTGCAGCCGCAGACCAATATCGCAACGGTGATTTCACGCAACGCGATGATCAATAAGCAGGTTGATATGACCTGGGAGTATACCGGCACCTCGCTGATTATTTTTAACCACATCAACAAACGGATGTCGGCACAGGAGACCTACGACACCGTTAAACGCCTCGATGCGAAACACGGCCTGGTGTGGCTTAACCCGGCCAATATGAACAATACCTATGCCTTCGCCATGCAGCGTAAACGCGCCGAGGCTGAGCACATCACCACCATGTCGCAGATGGTGGCGAAGATTGAAGCGATCCGCAAAACCAACCCGAAAAAGAACTGGCTGCTGGGTCTCGACCTGGAGTTCGCCGGGCGCAGCGACGGCATGAAGCCGTTGCAGCAGGCTTATGGCATGGAGCTGGATCGCCCGCAAATCCGCCAGATGGATCCTGGCCTCGTCTATAACGCCATCCGCGACGGTTTCGTCGATGCCGGGCTGGTCTACACCACCGATGGCCGCCTGAAGGGCTTCGACCTGAAAACGCTGGAGGATGATAAAGGCTTCTTCCCGAGCTATGCGGTTACGCCGGTGGTGCGTAAAGACACCCTTGAAGCCAACCCAGGCTTAGAAGAGGCGCTCAATACCCTCTCCGGCCTGCTGAACAACGAGGTGATTATCTCCCTCAACGCGAAAGTCGATATTGATCACCAGACGCCGCAGCAGGTCGCCCGCGACTTCCTGCGCGAGAAAGGGTTGCTGTAAGGAGAGCCTATGGACACGATTCACTACATGATGGACAACGCCGGCTACCTCGCCACCCTCACCTTCCAGCACCTCTGGCTGGTACTGCTGGCGGTGGGTATGGCGATAATTATTGGTGTGCCGCTGGGGGTTTTGATTGTGCGCCACAAATGGCTGGCAACGCCGGTGCTTGGCCTGGCGACGCTGGTGCTGACCATTCCGTCCATTGCCCTGTTTGGCCTGATGATCCCGCTCTTTTCACTGGTCGGCCAGGGGATTGGCGCACTACCGGCCATTACCGCCGTATTTCTCTACTCGCTGCTGCCGATTGTGCGTAACACCCACACCGCTCTCGACAGCCTGCCGCCGGGGCTGCGTGAAGCGGGGCGCGGGATTGGCATGACCTTCTGGCAACGTTTGCGCTGGGTGGAGATCCCGATGGCGCTGCCGGTGATTTTCGGCGGGATCCGTACCGCCGTGGTGATGAATATTGGCGTAATGGCCATCGCCGCCGTCATTGGCGCGGGCGGGCTGGGGCTGCTGTTGCTGAACGGCATCGGCGGGAGTGATATTCGCATGCTGATTGCCGGCGCGGTGATGATCTGTTTACTGGCCGTTGTGCTCGACTGGTTACTGCACCGCTTACAAATCGTGCTGACGCCGAAGGGGATTCGATAATGATTAAACTGGAAAATCTGACCAAACAATTTACGCAGAAGAACGGCCAGAGTGTGAATGCCGTCGACAATGTCAACCTGATGGTGCCGGAAGGCGAAATGTGCGTGCTGCTCGGCCCCTCTGGCTGCGGCAAAACCACGACGCTGAAGATGATTAACCGCCTGATTACGCCAAGCAGCGGCAAGATCCTGATTAACGGTGAAGACACCAGCGGCATGGATACCGTGACCCTGCGGCGCAATATCGGCTATGTGATCCAGCAGATTGGCCTGTTTCCCAATATGACCATCGAAGAGAACATTACCGTGGTGCCGCGCATGCTGGGCTGGGATAAAGCGCGCTGTAAAAGCCGCGCAGAAGAGCTGATGGAGATGGTGGCGCTTGATGCGAAAAAGTTCCTTCACCGCTACCCGCGCGAGATGTCCGGCGGCCAGCAGCAGCGTATTGGCGTGATCCGCGCGCTGGCGGCCGATCCGCCGGTATTGCTGATGGATGAACCCTTCGGCGCGGTCGACCCGATCAACCGCGAAGTGATCCAGAACCAGTTTCTTGAAATGCAGCGCGCGCTGAAAAAGACGGTGCTGCTGGTGAGCCACGATATCGACGAAGCGTTAAAGCTCGGCGACCGCATTGCGGTGTTCCGCCAGGGACGCATTGTGCAGTGCGCCAGCCCTGATGAGCTGCTGGCAAAGCCGGCGAATGAGTTTGTCGGCTCGTTTGTTGGCCAGGACCGGACGCTCAAGCGCCTGCTGCTGGTATCAGCCGGGGACGTGACCGATCAGCAACCGACCATCACCGTGCGGGAATCGACCCCGGCCGCTGAGGCGTTCGCCATTATGGATGATAACGATATGCGTGCCGTAACGGTGGTCGACGGCGCGGGTAAACCGCTCGGCTTCGTCAAACGCCGCGAAGCGCGACATGATGCCCGCGACTGCGCTGCGCTGCTGCACCCGTTCCGTATCACCGGTAAAGCGGAGGATAACCTGCGCGTGGTGCTTTCTCGGCTCTATGAGAGTAACACCAGCTGGATGCCCATCGTGGATGAAGAGGGTCGCTATAACGGCGAGATTTCGCAGGATTACATCGCCGAGTATTTAAGCTCCGGGAAAACGCGCCGGGCGCTGGCGATCCATAGCGAGAGTTAAGCAAATTTGCCAAATGGCGTTAACCGCAGGCCGGATAAGCCCCGGTTAGCGCCTTCAGGTCACCGATTTCATTTTGCGTGCAAGATAAGCTTTGATATTCGGCCACTTCCGGTACTCCGTCTTACCGTACAAATCGCTGAAGCCTTCGGCAAACGCCTCTTCCGCCCCGCCGCTGGTGCCGCCCTGCCAGTAGTAGTTCTCGAATGACTCCGGCGTTGTGTTGCCCAGATCTTTTTCCCAGGCAGCAATAAAACTGGCTCGTTTACTTAAATAATCGCCCGCTTCGCCCGTGCCCTTTGGCCCCATTAACGCTTTTTCGCCAAAGCTACGATCAATCGCGTGGGCATATTCATGCAGCACTAAGTTAGTCGAGCTGTGGTTCGTTGCTGGCACCCACTCACCGTATTTGTCTTTACTCAATGACACAATGGTTTCGTCAGGATGAATACCCTGCGCCGCCATTTTCCCGATAGCGCCGATACCCGGCACGGACGACCACGTCTGCCCCTGCGCCCAGCCTCTTGGCGTAACGTTTTTCAAACTGCGACGGCCAGCATGGTTGGTAATATTGTCGTTTGTCGCGGTTATAAACTGCCCCAGAGAGATGGCCTTATTAAGCACCGGAAAGGGGATTTTTTGCAGCGCATCTTTCACCTTCGTCACATCCATCGGAATATTGTCCGGCGTCGTGCTGGTATAGATGGAGTGCACAATCTTTTCCCGGGCGACAATAAAATCCGCAATCGCCGCCATATGTTCAGCGGTTATCATCGCCGTACTGTTTAAGGGGACGGTGTCGCCAAGCGCGTACCAGATCTCTTTGTATACCGTGCCGCCATGAACGTTGTAGATCGCCTGAAATACTTGCTGGTAGGTCTGGAGAGATTTTGCGAGGCCAGCGCGCCGCGCCTGTTTTGCAATAAGGTTGCGCGCGGTATCTTCCGCTTCGTCTTCAGAAGATGACCCGGCGCTGCCTTGATTTTGCGGCCTGGCTTTCTCTTTTGCATAGGCATACATCAGTTTCTCTCCCGGCGCTTTAATTTACCCGTTCGCCCCGCTGAACAACCGCCAGGATTGTTATCTGTACAGCCTGTAAATATCACCCTTATATTTTTTCACCTCCGCCGCCGACTGCTCAACAAAGCGATAAGTGGCGCCGGTACGACCAATATATTTAAACTTCGTGCCAACGGGGAAAATACTCTCTTTTTCAATGGCATCGCCATATTTAAAATCTTTTGGATTGCCCGTGATGTCGTATATCACACCAAACTCATCCAAATCTGCAAGTGAGTTATATTTACCCGAGGAGAATTTTTCTGCCGTTTTCTTATCCTGAGTGACCGACATAAGAAAATTGGCGCTGACTAACACACCAGGCCCGATGGCGTTGAGAACGGGGCGGTGTTTTGTCCCTCTGTAATAGGTATTCATACCGCTGGATTTCGCCTCCTCTGCGGCCTGGTTCATGATGGCTACGGCATTGCTTTTTTCACTTAACGTTTTGATGACGCGCTTTATATCTATCCCGGGCGCAAAAGCCGCAGGATTTGTGCCGACTTCAAACTCTCTTTTGGCTTCTCGCGCCAGTTTTGTCGAGTCAGGAATATCAATATCCTGTCCTTTTGCCTTTCTGATAAGCGAGTTTATAAACAGAGCACCTTTGTTAATGGCATATAAGTAGAGCGCGCCATCCACAATATCGCTGGAAAATTTGTATCCCCCAGTCGTTGCTGATGACGCACTTTTGGATGAGGCAGCATTTGCGCTACCCTGGCTGTTTGCAGCGGCACCTGAGCGATATTTCGCAACCAGCAGGTGGGGCTGTTTTAATTTGGGATTAAGCTGCTTTATTTTATCGAGGATGGTTTTGAGATCATCCTTAGGGAAATTATTAAACCGGAGTTGTTCGAGGATTTCCTCTTCTGAAGGCGCGGCAGTTTGTGCAGGATATTGAGGCTTGGTTTTCTCTTTTGCATAAGCATACATAAGCTTCATCTCCGGAAGTGATTTTCCGTTAAGCGTAGCTATGGCCTGAGTGTGTGAAGCGCGCTTTCAGAAGTTTCATGGGTAAATGAGCACAGGGGGTCACATAGACCGGACAGGCATTAGCCCTGTCCGGCGAACGATCAAAAATGGGCTCAGGCCAGCACGCGATCGGCGATCAGCATGCCGGTGGCCATCTGCAGGTTGATATAGTGGGCGAGGTCGCGCTGTTCCGGGCGCGGCAGGTAAGGCAGCTCGCCCACCAGCGGCGCGGGCAGTTTTTTGCTCAGCACGTTGATGATCTCGGCATAGTGCGCAAGGCCCGGGTTGATGCGGTTTGCTACCCAGCCAATCAGCGGCAGGCCATCGCTGGCGATCGCCTGCGCGGTAAGCAGTGCATGGTTGAGGCACCCTTCCTGAATCCCTACCACCATCACCACCGCCATCTGTTCCTGCACCACCCACTCGGAGAGCGGGCGCAGATCGTTCATCAGGCTGCGCCAGCCGCCGGTGCCTTCGACAACGACGTGATCGACCTGCTTACACAAATCGGCCAGCCCGTTCGACAGCAGGGTGTAGTTGATGGGGCAGCTGTGCGCCACGCTGCTCTCCTCTTCGCTCAGCGCAATCGGATTGATGGCGCTGTAAGGCAGTTCGAGGGAGGAGACACTTTGCAGCACCAGCGCGTCTTTATTACGCAGCCCTTCCGGCGTTGCCTGACTTCCTTTTGCAACAGGCTTATAACCTGCCACCGTTTTGCCGCTGGCAGCCAGCGCCTGGAGCAGCGCGCGGGACGCCACTGTCTTCCCGACAGAAGTGTCTGTACCCGTAACAAAGAAACGCTTAAGCATAAGTAACTCCACCGTTAAGCAACGAAAATATAAACCGGAAATATAATTCAGAGCAGAAAGTCTACGGGAAGTGGTGGAGGCTCAATTTGAGATAGCGCAATTTTTATCGCGACTGGGTAAAAATGTTACCCCTGTAACAAACGAATCAGCAGCGATCCGTTATACATCGCGTCTTTTACCAGCGCGGCACCCGCCATGGTGCCCTGATTGGTGAACTGCGTACTCTCAACGGAGATATGTTGGCTGTACGCGGGTAGCGCCTGCTGGCGAATGCAGTCGGTAATGGTAGGAAACAGCACTTCTGCCGCAAGGCTTAGCGGCGAGCCAATCAATATTTTTTGCGGATTGAACAAATTGACCATGATGGCCAGAATGCGCCCGATATTCGCTCCGACGCCGCTGATGATATCTTTTGCCAGCAGATCGCCCTGCTGTGCCGCCTGGCAGAGCCACTCCACTGTTAAGGGCTGCTGGTGCAGCATCGAACTCATCGACTGGCTCATGCGCAGCTGCGCCAGCTCCAGCACACTCTCCACGCTGGCGATGGTCTCCAGGCAGCCGTGGTTGCCGCAGTAGCAGCGCTTGCCGTAGGGATCGACCTGCGTATGGCCAATCTCCACCAGGCTGCTGCTGCCCGCATGGAGCAGGCGTCCATCGGTGATCACCCCGGCACCGACGTTATGATCGATCACCACCTGAATCACATCCCGCGCGCCGCGAGAGGCGCCAAACAGCGCTTCCGCCATCGTCCAGGCACTGATGTCATGCTGCACATAGACCGGCACGCCGGTATGGGCCTCCAGCGCTTCGCCGAGCGGCATCTCCTTCACGTCCTCATAGAAAGGCATGCGGTGGATAATGCCATTTTCCGTATCAATAATGCCCGGCAGCGTGATAGCGATTGCCGTCAGCCGCTCAAGCTTGTGCTGATGGCGGGTAAAAAATTGATCGATATGGGTAATGATGCGGATGAGCAAGGGTTCGGCGGCGGTTAAAGGAAGATCGAGACGATCCTCGACCACCAGCTTGCTGCTTAAATCGCGCAGGGAGAGAAAAATTTCGCCACGACTAATACGCAGCGAGAGGTAGTGCCAGGCTTCGGTTTCGACCACCAGCCCGACCGCCGGACGCCCGCGGCTGCCCGGCTCCTGGATCTCCGTCTCCTGCACCAGATGGGCTTCCAGCATTTCGCGCACAATTTTGGTGATGCTTGCCGGGGCCAGCTGCGCTAACCGGGAGAGGTCGATACGCGAGACCGGGCCAAGCTGGTCGATGAGGCGATAGACTGCGCCCGCATTGGTCTGCTTTATTTGATCAATATGCCCCGGCTGGCTATCAGCGACCACCTCATACTCCCTTATTTTCGCGCTTCGAAATAAACATTCGGCTATGGTGAAACACTTAACGGCTGTCGTCAAATATTTACCCATGCTTGTGATTTAACGCACATTTTGCCCGCCGTTATGGGCGAAATTCAGCCGTTTGCCGCGTCAAGGAGCTGCTGTTTGAAACGCGCCGCCCCTGCCCCCTGCTCCTGGTGTTTTGACCACACCAGCCACATCTCCGAGACGGCATCCTCTTCCACAATCGGTATCCAGCACATCTCGCTGAGCTGAACGCGGTGAAACGAGGCGGGCAAAATCGACACGCCAAGCCCTGCGGCCACCAGGCCGATAATGGTCATCGCCTCGCCCACCTCCTGCGCGATGCGAGGCGTCAGCTGGTAGCGCCGCATCAGGCTGAGGATATCGTCATACAGGCCGGTACCGACATGGGGATCGAAAAAGACAAATGGCTCCTGCGCCAGCTCGTGCAGCGAGACGGCCGTGCGTGTTGCCAGCGGGTGGTTACGCGGAACCATCGCCAGCAGCGGCTCGCGCAGGATCACCTCCCACGCCAGCGTCTCCGGCAGCGGGGTGTTGCGCATCAAACCGAGATCCAGCGTTCCCTCATTAAGTGGCGCTATCTGTTCGCGGGTATTGATCTCTCGCGTCTGGATATGCACATCCGGGTAGCGCTGGCGAAAGGAAGAGAGGGTATCTGAGACCGCTTTAATAAAGGGTGCGGAGGAGGTAAAGCCAATGCGTAACTCGCCTGTTTCGCCCTGGTGCAAACGTAGCGCACGGGCGGCGGCTTCATCCACCTGGTTTAAGATCTGCCGGCTGTCGGCCAGAAACTGGCGGCCGGCCGGGGTCAATGAGACGCTACGATTTGTGCGGGCCAGCAACCGCGCGCCGACCTGCTGTTCGAGGATCTGAATTTGCTGGCTCAGGGGCGGCTGCGAGATGTTCAGCCGCGCGGCGGCATGACCAAAATGGAGCTCTTCCGCCACGGCGATAAAGTAACGCAGGTGGCGCAGTTCGATATTCATATTTTTAAAGTATTATTTGAGATTATTAATATATTAGACAGAATATTGCCGCTTTCATACCCTTACGCCGTGGTAAGCCTGTCCCCGTAATGACGGGCCAAAAAGGTAAGGATCCCAAGTGAGTCGTACAACAACGGTTGATAGCGAACCGACACACATCGTTAACGAAAAACCCGTCGCTCAGTCCGGGCAGTTTATTAAACGTGGTACTCCCCAATTTATGCGCGTCACGCTGGCGCTCTTCTCCGCCGGGCTTGCGACCTTCGCCCTGCTCTACTGCGTTCAGCCCATTTTGCCGGTGCTCTCCCATGAGTTCGGTGTTTCGCCCGCCAGCAGCAGTATCTCCCTCTCTATTTCTACCGCCATGCTGGCGATTGGCCTGCTCTTTACCGGGCCGTTATCAGATGCAATCGGGCGCAAAAATGTGATGGTTACCGCGCTGCTTCTGGCGTCGTGCTGCACGCTGCTTTCAACGATGATGACCAGCTGGCACGGCATTCTGGTGATGCGCGCGCTGGTGGGGCTCTCCCTCAGCGGCGTGGCGGCGGTCGGTATGACCTACCTGAGTGAAGAGATCCACCCCAGTTTTGTCGCCTTCTCGATGGGGCTCTATATCAGCGGGAACTCCATCGGCGGCATGAGCGGCCGCCTGCTGAGCGGTGTTTTTACCGACTTCTTTAACTGGCGGGTGGCAGTAGCGGTGATTGGCTGCTTTGCGCTGGCTTCGGCGCTGATGTTCTGGAAGATTTTGCCCCCCTCGCGCCACTTTCGCCCCTCTTCGCTGCGGCCAAAAACGCTGCTGATTAACTTCCGTCTGCACTGGCGCGATCGCGGCCTGCCGCTGCTCTTTCTCGAAGGCTTTTTGCTGATGGGGTCGTTTGTCACGCTGTTTAACTATATTGGTTATCGCCTGATGCAATCCCCGTGGATGCTGAGCCAGGCGGTGGTTGGCCTGCTTTCGGTGGCCTATCTGACCGGCACCTGGAGTTCGCCAAAAGCGGGCGCGATGACCAGCAAATATGGCCGCGGCCCGGTGATGATCGCCTTTACCTCAATCATGCTGCTCGGTTTACTGCTGACGCTCTTCTCGTCGCTGTGGGCGATCTTTATCGGCATGCTGCTCTTTACCAGCGGTTTTTTTGCCGCACACTCCGTTGCCAGCAGCTGGATTGGCCCACGCGCTAAGCGCGCCAGAGGCCAGGCCTCGTCGCTCTATCTCTTCAGCTACTATCTTGGATCGAGCGTGGCAGGAACCTTAGGCGGCGTCTTCTGGCACAGCTATGGCTGGAACGGCGTCGGCGGGTTTATCGCGGCGATGCTGGTGCTCGCCCTGCTGGTCGGCACAAGGCTGCACGCGCGTCTGCACTAGCGCGTATAAGGAAGACAGGCCCTGCGCAAGCGGGGCTTTTTTATTGCAATGTAGTGCGGAAAAGGGCTAGAAAAGCGCAAAGACGGAGCTTGCGCCCATCAACTCCCGCACAGCGTCAAGCGCCATTAAACTGCAGATCACCCAAATGAAAGGATTCATGGTTTTTTGCTGTGTTATGCGTTTATTGGTTAAATGAATGTGTTCTCTATTATGGTACAGATTTTAACATTAGCCGCAGAACTACTATTTTTGGGCGTTCGGGTTAATAAAATGCAAAAAAATCAGAGGCATTATGGATAAGCAGAACTATCAACAACTCACCCGTACCTTCCTTCGCCTGTCACGTTTCTCACATCTTGCCGCCGTTGCCGGCTGGGATATGTTCGCCATGATGCCGCCGGGCGGCAGCGCCGCGCGCGGTGAAGCGCTGGCCGAGCTGAGCGTGCTACGCCACCAGATTTTAACCAATCCGCAGGTCGGCCAGTGGCTCTCCAGCGCCGGTCAGGAAGATCTCAACGACGTTGAACAGGCTAACCTGCGTGAAATGCAGCGCCACTACGATGAAGCAGCCCTGCTGCCGGAAGCGCTGGTGGAAGCCCTTTCGCTGGCGGGCAGTAAATGTGAACACGCCTGGCGTACCCAGCGCCCGGCCAATGACTGGGCGGGCTTCTCCGCCAATCTGAAAGAGGTGGTGAAACTCACCCGCGAAGAGGCGAAGCTGCGCGCGGCGGCGAAAGGCTGCTCGCCCTATGATGCCCTGCTGGATAAGTTCGAGCCGGATATGACCAGCGCCCGCCTTGATGAGCTGTTTGGCGAGGTCAAAAGCTGGCTGCCGGATCTGCTGAAACAGGCGGTAGAGAAACAGGCGCAGCAGACGCTTATCGCCCCGCAAGGGCCGTTCCCGATTGCCGATCAGCGCGAGTTGGGTTTGCAGGCGATGAAGACGCTCGGTTTCGATTTTAACGGCGGACGCCTTGATGTCAGCGCCCACCCCTTCTGCGGCGGCGTGCCGGAAGATGTGCGCATCACCACCCGTTACGACGAAAATGAGTTGCTGAGTGCTCTGTTCGGCGTGGTGCATGAAACCGGTCATGCCCGCTATGAGCAGAACCTGCCGCGTAGCTGGCCGGGTCAGCCGATTGCGCTGGCGCGCTCGACGGCGATCCACGAGTCACAGAGCCTCTTCTTTGAGATGCAGCTTGGCCGCAGCGAAGCCTTCCTGCGCCGTCTGCAGCCGGCGATTATTGAGCGGTTCGGTATGCAGCCTGCCTTTGAAGAGCACAATTTTATCGCCTGGAACCAGCGCGTGAAGCCGGGCTATATTCGCGTTGACGCCGACGAGGTGAGTTATCCGGCACACGTTATTCTGCGCTATGAGATCGAGCGGGCGCTGATCGACGGTGAGATTGAGGTCGACGATATTCCGGCACTGTGGAATGAAAAGATGCAGGCCTGGCTTGGACTTTCGACTGAAGGCAACTACCGCAACGGCTGTATGCAGGATATCCACTGGACCGACGGTGGCTTTGGTTACTTCCCCTCTTACACCCTGGGCGCAATGTACGCCGCACAGCTGTTCCACGCCGCGCGCCGTGCGCTGCCGGGTCTGGATGACGCTATCGCCGCCGGTGATTTCAGCGCGCTGTTTGAGTGGCTGCGCCAGAACATCTGGCAGCACGGCAGCCGCTTTAGCACTGCCCAGCTGATTGCCAACGCCACCGGCGAGCCGCTGAATGCGGACTATTTCCGCCAGCACCTTACCCGCCGTTACCTCTGATCACCCCGCGCCGGATCCGCTTTCCGGCGCGTTTTCCCCCGCTGTACATTCCGTTACACGCCGATACCAATCACTCACGGAAACGCTTCGATAACAGGGATATAGTTCTTTCAACGGCCCCGCAGTGGGGTTGAATGAAGAAACCAATTCGAGGATATCAAAATGAAAAAAGTATTAGCTCTGGTTGTTGCCGCTGCAATGGGTCTGTCTTCTGCTGCTTTCGCTGCTGACACCGCTGCCACCTCTCAGGCTCCGGCTGCTGCGCCGACCACTACCACCGCAGCTCCGGCTGCTGCTGACACCAAAGCAGCTCCGGCGAAGAAAGTTCACCACAAGAAACACAAAAAAGCCGCTGAGCAGAAAGCTCAGGCTGCTAAAAAACAGCACAAGAAAGCCGCCGCTAAACCGGCTGCTGAGCAGAAAGCCCAGGCTGCTAAAAAGCACCACAAAAAAGCAGCTGCTAAACCGGCTGTAGAGCAGAAAGCCCAGGCTGCTAAAAAACACCACAAACACGTAAAACACACTGCTGCTAAACCGGCTGCACAGCCGGCTGCATAAGCCACGTGTCTGTAACCGGCGCTCCCCATGAGCGCCGTGCTAAAACGCGGCGCTGAGCCCTTCGGGTGAAGCGCCGTTTTTCTCTGGAGGCCTGAGCATGCTGCGACGTTATCGTTTTGAAGTTATCCTGATGATGTTAATTCTCTGCGCGCTTATCGCCCTCCGTTTCTATCTTTATTGATGTAGCACGCTGATTTTACTCCCGCTTTCTATGCGTCCCGTCTATATTTATTACTCATGGCTCGACCTTAATAATCATAATTTCCCCACCTGAGAGTACTATGCGAAGAACCGTTGTGCTGTTGCTGGGACCGCTGCTTTTGTTTTCCGCTGTTGGACATGCTGATGATGGCGATGAGGACGCGGTTAGCGCCAGGGATATAAAAACCCTCTTTTTTGGGCATGACGATCGTGTCCGCGTCGCGTCGCCGACCACCGCACCGTGGGATGCGATAGGCCAGCTCGAGACCGCCAGCGGCAATCTCTGCACCGCCACACTTATCTCCCCGCATCTCGCCTTAACCGCCGGGCACTGTCTGCTGACGCCGCCGCGCGGCAAAATTGATAAAACGATAGCGCTGCGCTTTGTGTCGCAAAAAGGGATCTGGCGCTATGAGATCCACGGTATTGAAGGGCGGGTTGATGCCTCATTAGGTCGACGCCTGAAGGCCGACGGCGAAGGGTGGATTGTCCCCTCCTCGGCCGCCTCATGGGATTTTGGGCTGATCGTTTTGCGCTATCCCCCCTCCGGCATTACGCCGCTGCCGCTGTTTAGCGGCGATAAAGATGCGCTTACTGCCGCGCTGAAAGCCGTCAACCGCAAAGTGACGCAGGCAGGTTATCCGCAAGATCATCTGGATAATCTCTTCAGCCACCAGGATTGTATTGTGACGGGCTGGGCGCAGAGCAGCGTGCTGTCGCATCAGTGCGATACGCTACCGGGCGATAGCGGTTCACCGCTGATGTTAAAAACCGATGAGGGCTGGCAGCTGATCGCCGTGCAAAGCTCCGCCCCGGCGGCAAAAGATCGCTGGCGCGCCGATAACCGCGCGATTGCGGTGACCGGTTTTCGTGACAAGCTGGACGCACTGGCCAGCGATACGGTGCAGTAACTCACTCCTGCCGCTGGAGAGGCTGTTGTAACAGCTTCTCCAGCGGCATCGGCGCGCTAAAGTAGAAGCCCTGCAACTGATCGCAGCCTGCATCACGCAGCAGCGCCATTTGCGTTTCGTTTTCCACCCCTTCCGCTACGACCTGCATCCCCAGCGCGCTGGCAATGCGGATGGTGCCGCTTACTAATGCTGACGCCTGCTCATCGTTATCCACTAATCCGGCGAGGGATTTATCAATTTTGATGGTGTCGAAATTAAAGCGCCGCAGGTAGCCGATGCTGGAGTAACCGGTGCCGAAATCATCGAGCGCGACCGCCGTGCCCAGCGCTTTTAAGTTGGCAATCGCCGCCTGCGCGCGCTCCGGGTTCTCCAGCACGTACGTTTCCGTCACCTCCAGTTGCAGGCGCTGCGCCGGAAAGCGGCAGGTCTCCAGCACCTGAGCGACTTTGTCTTCAAACTCCGGGTCGCGAAACTGCGCGGGAGAGATATTGACCGACAGTTTGAGCCCCGCGTGCGGATAGAGATCGCGGCAGGCGCGACGCAGGACAAACTGCCCCAGCGCGTAAATCAGGCCACTGGTTTCAGCAATCGGGATAAACTCGTCCGGTTTCAGCTCGCCATCCGGACGCCGCGGCCAGCGCGCCAGCGCTTCAACGCCGCTCATCTTGCCGCTGCGGGCATCGATAATCGGCTGATACCAGACGTCAAACTCCTCCCGCTCCAGCCCGTCGCGAATATCGTTTTCAATCATCAACTGCCGCTCGCGGGCGCTGTTTAGCGCGGCGTCATAGTGCGTCATCCGCGCTTTGCCGCACATTTTCGAATGGTACATGGCGATATCAGCCCGGCGGAACAGCTCGGAGCTTGAGCACTCCACCAGCGTTCCGCTGGCGATGCCGATGCTGGCGCTGATATGCAGCGAACGTTTGCCAATGCGCACCGGCGCGCAGAAGTAGTCGAGCACCGTTTGCGCAAAGTCGGTGGCTTTTTCAACCGACCACGGCCCGCTCAGGGTCATGGCGAACTCATCCCCGCCCATGCGCGCCAGCATGCCGTCGGTCGGCACTTTTTCCTGCAACGTCTGCGCAATGGTGACGATCAGCCGGTCACCCACGTCATGACCGTAGATATCGTTCACATCTTTAAAGCCATCAAGATCGATAAACACCACGCTTATCAGATCGCTGTTGCCCCACTCGCTCCACTGATCTAACTGCTCAATCAGCGCGCGTCGGTTAGGCAGACGGCTGAGCCAGTCGGTTAGCGCAATGCTGCGCGCCAGCTTCTCCCCTTTTGCCAGCTTATAAAGCCCGGCGCTGCTGAGCACGATAAACAGCAGGATAAGACCCGAGGCGAGCATCGCGATCTGGCGGATATCGGCTGCCGCCGCGTCTGCCGCTTCCGCACCCGGAAAGTGCGGCTTCCAGCTCATATAACCAAGGAATTCATCGGCGGAGCCGTGCAACGGCATGCTGCTGCCCTGCGCGTTTTGCGGCGACAGGCGCAGGTTCTGGATCTGAAAGGTGCTGCCCAGTTCGCTGAGCAGTTCATCATCAAGATGACGGGTCATCACTAAGTAACGCCGCGCGCTGCCCTGCTTATCAAGCCGCCCCGACACCGGGCGGATCAGGCCAATGCTGACAAACGCTACTCCCCGGTGCGTGCGGGTGATACCGGCGAAAATGTCCTTGCCCTGCTGTAGGGCCGCGGCATGGTTGCGAATAAGCGCCGCCAGCCCGTCGCCAAAAAAGGCGAGATTGCGCTCGGTAAAAGGCTGACTGCGAAACGCGCCCCAGACCACTGCAAAGTGCTCATCCAGCACAAAGGTGCCGTCATAGAGATTGTCGACTTTAAAGCCCGCGCCCCAGGTGTTGTAGAGCCAGCCGGTGTCCATCGGGGTGCGGTAGACGACGCGCACCGCCTCATCCCACACCGCATTATCGAGGCCGAGAGATCGCATCCTGTTGACCGAAGTCTGAATCGCCCCCTGCACGGCGAGTGCCGCGCGGTGCTCATCGATTTCATTCGCTTTACTGCTAATCAGGTGCAGTGAGAGATAGAGGAGCGCAACGACGGAGATGATGAGCCCAGCTCCCGCCAGAAAAATCATCACAAAGAGCGTTCTTGCTGTGGGGATATTGCGCCAGCTTAGCGGATTGAGCATCGACGACCCTTACTGGTGTCCCGTAACGTTTGTTATTGTCCTCTAAGCGTAATACAGCCCACAAATTTCGTTGCCCGCAAACGCGGGCAATATCACATCAGGCAAGTTTTATCAGCATCATCCCGATAAGCAGCAGCGCCAGGCCGATCCAGCCTTTGCCATTGAGGCGCTGGCCGAAGAGGATCCAGCCGGCGGCGAGCGTCGCCACGATACCAAACCCGCCCCACAGGGCGTAGGCGACGGAGAGATCGATCCCCTTTACCGCCTGCGACAGCGCGCTGAACGCCGCCAGCACTGCCACTAACGATCCGCAGCCATAGAGTTTGCGACGAAAGCCGTCAGAAAGTTTTAAAAAGATATTGGCGATAATTTCCAGAATAATGGCCATCGCCAGCCATAACGCGTGCACCCACTCAAGCAGTAACATGACCCTGCTCCTGACGTGGGGCTTTACGCGTGCCGGACTTGATCAGCACAATACCGAGCGCCAGCGTCACCAGACCCGCCGCTTTCAACGGTGAGAGGGGTTCATCAAACAGCAGCACGCTAAACAGCGTAATAATGGCAATACCAATACCTTCCCATAATGCGTAGGCCACGCCGAGGGCGATTTTTTTCACCGCAAACGCCAGGAAAATATAGGAACAGGCGATCATCACCAGCATTAAAATAAAACCGCTGTGGCTGTCGTTAATACTTGCCCATTTCATAGATAGCGTGCCGGTTATTTCCGAGGCAATCGCCAACGCTAATAAAATCCAGTAAATCATATTTTTTCTCCTGCTTGAGAATAGAGATCCTTGCGATTTACCGCATAGCGGAAAACCGTAAAAAAATTAACAGTTGCGCACAGGGCGCCGGATCGGGCAGGAGAGGACTACAGCGCAGTGCGCCAGTATTGTTCGCCCGCAGGCGGGCAGCAGAAGGAGGCAGGAAGTGAAAAACAGGGGATAAGACTACTGAACCGAATGTCCATATTTTTACAATTTACCGCGCGTTGCTTCTCTTCGTGGCGGTTAAAAATTGTCCTCAGTTGTTGTACATGCCTTATATTTAGCACAAGCTAAGATTTTACTCAAAGTATTTGCAATTCTTTACCGCTCGTCGAATTAATTAAACGCAGGCTAAACGAACGGCTGCCGGTTTATTTCCGGCAGCCTGTTACGTTTTATTCCTGCTGCGTATTAAGCGCATTGGCACGCGCTTCTGCCAGCAAGTTCCAGGAGGAGATAAACAACCCTGCAATGAGTGGCCCGAGCACAAAGCCATTGATGCCAAAGAATTGCAGACCGCCAAGGGTGGTCAGCAGGATCAGGTAGTCCGGCATGCGGGTATCTTTCCCTACCAGCAGCGGACGCAGCAGGTTGTCTGCCAGCCCGACCACAATCACAAAGTAGAGGGTCAGCAGCGTGGCGGTGAGCAGCTCGCCCGTGGAGTAGAGGAAGATCACTGCCGGGATCCAGATAAGTGCGGTACCGACCGCTGGGATCAGCGACAGGAACGCCATCAGCGCACCCCACAGCAGGCTGCCGCTCAGACCAGCGAACCAGAAGCCAATCCCGCCCAGCGCGCCCTGCGCAATCGCTACCACCAGCGTCCCTTTTACCGTCGCGCGCGCCACACCGGCAAATTTCAGGAACAGACGGCGTTTGATTTTGGCCGACAGCGGCATCACCTCGTAGATTTTTTTCACCAGCGCGGCGCCATCTTTCAGCAGGAAAAAGAGCAGATAGACCATCAGCGAGAAGCTGATGGTTAATCCCAGTGTCCCCTTACCGATAATCACCGCGCTACCCGCCAGATAACGCCCGACGCTGAGCGCAACACCCGAGAGTTTTTCGCGGATGGCGTCCACCGAATCGAAATTGTTTTCGCGCAGCGCATGTTTTGCCCACTCCGGCAGGTGCGCAATGCCGTTACTTAACAGCTGCGGCAGATCCGTCGCGTTAGTTTGCAGACGCTGGTAGAGCGCGTTGATCTCTACCGCCAGCGACGAGAGCACGATCATCATCGGGATAAAGACGAGGATGCAGATCAGCAGCACGGTAATCAGCGAGGCGATACCGTTCCGCCCGCGCAGGAGCATAGTGAGCTTTGTGCGCAGCGGATAGAAGATCAATGCCAGGATCACCGCCCAGATAATGGCGGAGTAGTAAGGCTGGATCAGGGTGAAAAACGCCACGCTGACCAGTAATAACAAAATGGTAAAAAAGAAGTTGTTGCTCTTGAGCGTTGTCATGCGGACCGTCCAATGGAAAGATTCTCACTAAGTGTAGTGTCTTACCCTTTGATTGCAAAAGCATTAACCGTCAAAACACGCAGCTCGCCGCGCAAACGCTGAAAATGATTGTGCAAAAAATTGCCAATATCATCAGGATCTTTCAACGATCCTGCCTCCAGGGGGTTGATCCTTTCGTGCGAACAACGATACTGTATTTATATACAGTAATAATAAAAGATCGACACCCATTATGACTACCAGCGCTTTTCCGAGTCCGGCTGCGGACTACATTGAAGATGCGATCGACCTGGTGAGCAGCCTGATCGCCCACCCGTCGGCCACCTATGTAATGCGGGCGTCCAGTGACGCCATGTGCGGGGCGGCGATCCTGCCGGGTTCGCTGTTACTGGTCGATACCAGCCTGCAACCGGGCGATGGGGATATTGTTGTCGCCCGCCTGTTAAGCGGTTTTATGGTAAAGCGGCTGAGGCTGCGGCCTTATCCGCAGCTGGTGGCGGATAACCCCGCTTATCCTGCGATCAGGATCGAAGAAGAGGAAGGCGCGCATATTGTTGGCGTCGTGACGACCGTGATCACTTTGCCGCCCCGCCATCATGTACGCGCTCGTTGATGTTAATTCGTTCTACACCAGTTGCGAGACCGTCTTCCGGCCCGATTTAACCGGTAAGCCGGTAGTAGTCTTATCCAATAACGATGGCTGCGTCATCTCCCGCTCGGCTGAAGCCAAAGCGCTCGGCATTACGATGGCTGACCCCTACTTCAAGCAGAAGGCGCTAATGGAGCGTCACAATGTGGCGGTATTCAGCAGTAACTACGCACTGTATGGCGATATGAGCCATCGGGTGATGACGCTGCTGGAGGAGCTTTGTCCGGCGGTAGATATCTACAGTATCGATGAAGCGTTTGTAGATTTAACCGGCATTCCACAGCTGCGCGAGTTTGGGCGCACCCTGCGTAACGCCATTTATCAGCGCACCATGCTCACCGTCGGCGTCGGCATTGCGCCGACGAAAACGCTGGCCAAGCTGGCGAATAACGCCGCGAAAAAGTGGCCGGAGGCATCGGGCGGCGTGGTCGATCTGTCGCGCCAGGCGCAGCAGCTAAAGCTGATGGCTGCCCTGCCGGTAGGCGAAGTGTGGGGGATTGGTCGCCGTCTGAGCAAGCGGCTGGAGGCGATGGGTATTGATACCGTGCTCAAGCTGGCGCAAAGCGATTTATGGCTTATCCGTAAAAACTTCAGCGTGGTGCTGGAGCGAACGGTACGTGAACTGCGCGGCGAGCCCTGTCTTGGATTTGCCGAATTCGCACCGGCGAAGCATGAAATCATCAGTTCGCGCTCCTTTGGCGAGCGCGTCAGCGACTACGCATCGGTGCGCGAAGGCATCTGCACCTGGGCGGCGCGGGCCGCTGAAAAGCTACGCGCGGATCGTCAATATTGCCGCTATGTCGGGGCTTTTATTAAGAGTAGCCCGCACGATGATGATGAACCTTATTACAGCAACAGCGCAGGCATTCGTTTACTGACGCCAACCCATGACACCCGCGATATTATTGCAGCGGCAACGCGTAGCCTGGATATTATCTGGAAGCAAGGGCCGAGATATCAAAAAGCGGGCGTTATGCTGGGGGATTTTTTTAGTAAAGGCGTCGCGCAACTTAATTTATTCGATGAATTTACTCCGCGCGAAAATAGCGAATCGCTAATGAATGTTTTAGACACGCTTAATAAGAAGGGAAATAAATTATGGTTTGCCGGCCAGGGCGTTGCGCCAGGCTGGAAGATGAAGCGCTCCCTGCTCTCCCCCGCCTGGACCACACGCTTAGCGGATGTTCCGCTTGTCGGCTAGCGGCTGCGCTTGGCGTGCCGCTCCCAGTTCTCCTGCTTTGCCTGCTCGGATTTGCGCAGGGCGACATAGCATGCGCCGCTGCCGCCGTGGTGCGGTAACGCCGGGCAGAACGCCTGAACATCCTCAAACTCCGGCAGCCAGCGCGCCAGGTAGCTGCGGATGATATTGGCGTGCGAGGTCTCATCGCGCCCTTTTCCGTGAATGATCAGCACATTGCGTAGCCCATCTTTACGGCTCTGATGCATAAAGCTAAACAGCATCTGCCGGCACTGCTCGACGGGCTGGCGCAGCAGGTTCAGGCTCGCCTGCTGGGTATATTTGCCCAGCCGCAGCTTATCGAGCACGCCGATTTGCAGCCCTTCGCGGCGAAACTCCAGCGGCGTATCAAGCGCTACCGGGTCAAGAAAGCCGGTGGTCAAAAAATTATCGAGTTGCAGGGTGTCAATGCGCTGCAAGGGTCGGGATTTATGGCTCGGGTGCCAGTGCACGTCGGCACTGCGTTTCAGGGGTTGGACATCCTCCATGGCGTCAAGAAACAGCGATTTTTCATCCGGGTTCATGGGGCAGTCCTCCAGCAACATCTGCTGAAGTACTATAGCTGGCGCAGGAGCGCTTCTCAATGCTGCGGGCAAATTATGCGTAGGCTCAAGGTGTTATAAAAACGGTATAACGAGGCGTTTCTTTATACCCTGCACCTCTGTTAAATAATCGTGAAATTAATCACCAATTAAAACTGGCAATAATTATTAAGGCCGCTATAAATATAAAGAAGGCGCAAGGATCGCGTGCAAAAAATAAAGATCGGATGCTAAGTTTGTGTGTACTCTGGAGCCTGACGGATGTCGGCAGGCTCTATTTTTTTTAATTAATAAACGTTAGTAACCTTATATTTTCTCCGCCATTTAACTCTTACGTGTTATTCCCTTATTGAAGACTCAAGCTACCACCCTTTCAGGGTATGGTGAGGCGCTTTTTTGTTTGCTAAATTATCGCCGCTATTTAGTGATAAGGACGCCCGATGCTCACCCTGCTTGAAGATAAAATCTCCACCCCGCTTGGCCCGCTGTGGATCCTCTGCGATGAGCAGTTTCAGCTGCGCGCCGTCGAGTGGGAAGAACATGATGCCCGGATGGTTGAACTGCTTAATATTCACTATCGTCGTGAAGGGTATCAGCGCGTGGCTTCGCAGAATCCTGGCGGGTTGAGCCAAAAACTGCAGGACTATTTCGACGGCGATCTGGCGGTGATTGATACCCTGCCGACCGCGACGGGCGGTACCCCTTTTCAACGTGAAGTGTGGCAGATGCTGCGCACCATTCCCTGTGGTCAGGTGATGCATTATGGTCAACTGGCGACAATTCTTGGGCGTGCGGGCGCGGCGCGTGCCGTGGGTGCAGCGAACGGTGCCAATCCGATCAGCATTGTCGTCCCCTGCCACCGCGTGATCGGCAGTAATGGCATGCTCACCGGCTATGCGGGCGGCGTGGCCCGTAAAGAGTGGCTGCTGCGCCATGAACGTTACTTACTATTGTGAGAAAACAGGTCTGTTTAGTATGCATTTCATGTACTTCGCTCGCTAAAGCCTTAGTGAATTGGTGGAAATTCAATAACATGAGACAAAGTAAGTCTTTACCGTTTCGCTCCACTGTTTCATTTATGGTGAATTGACGTTTTGCCAGGCTTACGTGCGCCATAAAAAGATGTTAAAATTGACCAATATCAATTACGGCGTAGAGCAGACCTATGATCCCGGAAAAGCGAATTATTCGACGCATTCAGTCTGGCGGTTGTGCTATCCATTGTCAGGATTGCAGTATCAGCCAGCTTTGCATCCCCTTTACTCTTAATGAGCATGAGCTGGATCAGCTCGACAATATCATTGAGCGTAAAAAGCCCATCCAGAAAGGTCAGACCCTGTTTAAAGCAGGCGATGAGCTGAAATCGCTCTACGCTATCCGTTCTGGCACCATTAAAAGCTATACCATCACCGAACAGGGTGATGAGCAGATCACCGGGTTCCATCTGGCGGGCGATCTGGTGGGCTTTGATGCCATCGGTACCGGTCATCACCCGAGCTTTGCTCAGGCGCTGGAAACCTCAATGGTGTGTGAGATCCCGTTCGAAACGCTGGACGATCTCTCCGGTAAAATGCCGAGCCTGCGCCAGCAGATGATGCGTCTGATGAGCGGTGAGATCAAAGGCGATCAGGATATGATCCTGCTGCTGTCGAAGAAAAACGCGGAAGAGCGCCTGGCGGCGTTTATCTATAACCTCTCCCGTCGTTTTGCGCAGCGTGGTTTCTCGCCGCGTGAATTCCGTCTGACCATGACCCGTGGCGACATTGGCAACTATCTGGGCCTGACCGTTGAGACCATCAGCCGTCTGCTGGGTCGTTTCCAGAAGAGCGGTATGCTGGCGGTAAAAGGGAAATATATCACCATCGAAAATGGCGATCTGCTCTCTGAGCTGGCGGGCCACGCCCGTAACGTTGCCTGAGTTTTACCCCCACCTTTTGCCTTTTTGCCGGGTCATTACATTTTTCTGATTTATTGATCCGGCAAAAGGTTTCCGCTGTTTCATTCAGCTTATATGGGTTATCTTTTACTGTCAGAGAGTGGTGACAGATGTAAGGAGACCCTGTATGGCTAAGTATCAGAATATGTTGGTCGCCATCGATCCTAATCAGGACGATCAACCCGCATTACGACGTGCCGTGTATTTGCATCAACGGATTGGCGGTCGGATCAAAGCATTTTTGCCGATTTATGACTTCTCATACGAGATGACCACCCTTCTGTCCCCCGATGAGCGAACGGCGATGCGCCAGGGCGTTATCAGCCAGCGCACCGCATGGATCCGCGAACAGGCGAAATACTATATCGACGCGGGTGTGCCAATCGACATCAAAGTGGTGTGGCATAACCGTCCCTTCGAAGCGATTATTCAGGAAGTGCTCTCCGGCGGCCACGATCTGCTGCTGAAGATGACCCACCAGCACGACAAACTGGAATCAGTAATTTTTACCCCGACCGACTGGCATCTGCTGCGTAAATGCCCCTGCCCGGTGTGGATGGTAAAAGATCAGCCGTGGCCGGAAGGCGGTCGCGCTGTCGTTGCTGTTAACCTTGCCAGCGAAGAGATCTATCACAACGCGCTGAATGAGAAGCTGGTGAAAGAGACCCAGCATCTGGCTGAGCAGGTCAACCATACTGAAGTGCACCTCGTCGGTGCCTATCCTGTCACCCCCATCAATATTGCGATTGAGCTGCCGGAGTTTGATCCGAGCGTCTATAACGACGCCATTCGCGGCCAGCACCTGCTGGCGATGAAAGCGCTGCGGCAAAAGTTTGGTATCGATGAGAAAATGACCCATGTCGAGAAAGGGTTGCCGGAAGAGGTGATCCCGGACCTGGCGGAACATCTGCAGGCTGGCATTGTGGTGCTTGGCACCATTGGCCGCACCGGTATCTCCGCCGCATTTCTCGGCAACACCGCAGAGCAGGTGATCGATCACCTGCGCTGCGATTTGCTGGTTATCAAACCGGATGATTACCAGTCGCCCGTTGAGCTGGATGACGACGAAGACGACTAAGCAAACAACCCGCCGCGAGGCGGGTTTTTTTATACTGCCGGTTGTTCACTCTGCGGCTCTGCCGACGGCGTTTCTACCGCCAGCCCTCCTTTCACCACCACGCACGGTATCGCCAGCTCAATCCCTTCTGCCGCCAGCTGCTCCATGATGCGGATATTGATCTCCTGCTGAATATCCATGTAGGTGTTGTAATCCGCCGAGTTAACAATGTGCACCACTTCAAAGTTCAGCCGATCGGTACCAAAGCCGAGGAAGTGAGCGCGATCGAAACGCGTATTGCCCACGTCGGTGATGATGGTTTTTACCATCTCGCCCACTTTGCGCAGCTTATCCGGCGGCGTGGTGAGCGCCAGGCCAAAAGTGAAGACGATACGGCGCGTCTGCATACGCTTGTAGTTATGCAGCGTTTGCTGCAACAGGATGGCGTTGCCGCAGACAATCTGCTCCCCGCTCAGGCTGCGAATACGGGTGGTTTTAAGACCAATATGCTCAATGGTACCGGCAACGTCGCCGAACACCACAAAGTCGCCGATCTCAAAGGGCTTATCGAAGCCGATGGAGAGCGAGGCAAAAACGTCGCTCAGAATGGTTTGCACCGCCAGCGCAATGGCGATACCGCCTACCCCGAGGCTTGCCACCAGCGCGGTAATATTGACGCCGACGTTTGCCAGGATCGACAGCAGCATCATCGTCCAGAGCATCATGCGCAGCAGCAGACCGGCAATCACCATAGTGACCGGGTTTTTGCTGGTATTAGGTGAGTACATCAGGTGGCGCATCCACGATACTACGCCCTGATCAAGCCAGAGCGCGATCTGGATCGCCAGCACTAAAAACCAGGCATGCCCGAGGGTGTTAAAGAGGTGATCGGGAAGGTCGACGAAGCGCAGGCTGAAGAGTAACGCCGCGACAAAGAGCAGGAATCTGCTGGTGCGGCTGAGCATATCCACCACCACATGCTGCAATGTGCCGACGCCGCCCTGCTTTTCACTCCAGCTACGCGCGCCTTTCAGCACCATTTTCAGTAAGTGGGTGAAGAGCCAGTAGACTACCAGCGTCACAATCACCACCGTACCAAGACCAATCCAGAATGAGGGCATCATCAAGATGGATATAAAGTCAAAACGTGACAAAAACGTCATCCTTCCTCCTTATAAAAAGATCAAGCAAGAAGTATAGACGCTCTGACAAGCCTTACTGCGGGCAAAAAAATACCGCTCCGAAGAGCGGTATCGTTAAGCAGTAAACCTTACAGCGCTTTGAGAATGGCATCGACGCTGGCTTTGGCATCGCCAAACAGCATCTGCGTATTCTCTTTAAAGAAGAGCGGGTTCTGCACGCCGGCGTAACCGGTGTTCATTGAACGTTTAAAGACAATCACATTCTGCGCCTTCCACACTTCCAGCACCGGCATACCGGCGATGGGGCTGCGCGGATCGTCCTGCGCCGCCGGGTTAACGGTGTCGTTCGCGCCAATCACCAGCACCGTGTCGGTATCGGCGAAATCATCGTTGATCTCATCCATCTCCAGCACGATGTCATACGGCACTTTCGCTTCCGCCAGCAGCACGTTCATATGGCCCGGCAAACGCCCGGCAACCGGGTGAATACCGAAACGCACTTTCACGCCGCGGGCGCGCAGTCTTTCGGTAATTTCCGCTACCGGGTACTGCGCCTGCGCCACCGCCATCCCGTAGCCCGGGGTGATGATCACCGAGTGGGAGTTTTTCAGCAGCTCCGCCGTCTCTTCAGCGTTGATTTCGCGGTGCTCGCCCGCCTCCTCTTCGCTACCGCTGGAGGCGCCGTCGGTGCCAAACCCACCGGCAATCACGCTGATAAAGGAGCGGTTCATCGCCTTACACATAATGTAGGAGAGGATTGCCCCGGACGAACCAACCAGCGCGCCGGTGACGATCAGCAGGTCGTTGCTGAGCATAAAGCCCGCCGCTGCCGCCGCCCAACCGGAGTAGGAGTTAAGCATCGAGACCACCACCGGCATATCCGCGCCGCCAATCGACGCCACCAGATGCCAGCCGAACACCAGCGCAATGATGGTCATCAGCAGCAGCGCCAGCACCTGCAGGCCAACGCTTTCGGTGCGTACAAACACCAGCAGCAGCACAAAAGAGACCACCAGCGCGGCGAGGTTCATCTTGTGACGATTCGGCAGCATCAGCGGCTTCGAGGAGATTTTCCCACGCAGCTTACCAAACGCGACAATCGACCCGGTAAAGGTGACGGCACCGATAAAGATACCGATAAACACTTCGGTGAGATGAATATTGACCAGCACCGGATCCATACCCGGGTTGTGGTCGAGATAGCTGTTGAAGCCCACCAGCACCGCCGCCAGGCCAACAAAGCTATGCAGCACTGCGACGAGCTCCGGCATTTCGGTCATTTCGACGCGCTTCGCCAGACGCATACCGATTGCGCCACCGATGATCATCGCCAGCAGGATCCACGCGACGTTGCCAGCATCCGGACCAAAGATTGTCGCCACCAGCGCGATCGCCATCCCGGCGATACCGAAGTTGTTACCCTGCTGGGAGGTTTCGTGCTTTGAAAGCCCCGCCAGGCTGAAAATAAACAGGATCGCGGCAACAATGTATGCAGCTGTAACTAATCCACCAGACATTTGTTACCCCTTAGTTCTTCCGGAACATTTTCAGCATGCGCTGAGTGACGGTGAAACCACCAAAAATATTGATACTGGCAATCAGCACCGCGATAAAGCTGAAGAAGCTGACCCAGCCGCCGTGCCCCATCTGTAGCAGCGCACCGACGACAATAATGCCGGAGATGGCATTGGTGACCGACATCAGCGGCGTATGCAGCGCATGGGAGACGTTCCACACGACGTAGAAACCGACGACGCAGGAGAGCGCAAACACGGTGAAGTGACCAAGGAAATCTTTCGGTGCGACATCAGCAAGCCAGCCAAACAGCACAATCGCCAGCGCCATCAGCGCATATTTACGCCACGGTGATGCCGGTGCCGGCTCCTCTTTCGGCGCAGCGGGGGCAGCTTTTGGTGCGGCCTGCGGTTGGGCAGAGACCTGAATCGGCGGTGCCGGCCAGGTCACTTCGCCTTCACGCACCACCGTTACGCCGCGCACCACCACATCGTCAAAATTAACCACCACGTTGCCATCTTTCTCAACGCAGAGCAGTTTCAGCAGGTTAACCAGGTTGGTGCCATAGAGTTGTGACGACTGGGTCGGCAGGCGGCCCGGGAGATCGGTGTAGCCAATCACTTTGACGCCGTTGGCAGTGGTGGTGACCTGGTTCGGCACGGTATATTCACAGTTACCGCCGTTTTGCGCTGCCAGATCGACAATCACGCTGCCCGGCTGCATGGCGTCAACCATCTCGCGGGTGATCAGTTTCGGCGCCGGTTTGCCCGGAATGAGTGCCGTAGTGACGATGATGTCGACCTCTTTCGCTTGCGCAGCAAAGAGCTCCATCTCCGCTTTGATAAAGGCTTCAGACATCACCTTCGCATAGCCATCGCCGCTGCCCGCTTCCTCTTCAAAATCAAGTTCGAGGAACTCGGCGCCCATACTTTGCACCTGCTCCTTCACTTCCGGGCGGGTATCGAATGCGCGGACAATCGCGCCAAGGCTGTTAGCCGCACCGATGGCGGCCAGACCAGCAACGCCTGCGCCAATCACCATCACTTTGGCTGGTGGCACTTTACCGGCGGCGGTGATCTGCCCGGTGAAGAAGCGGCCAAACTCATGGGCGGCTTCAACAATCGCGCGATAACCGGCGATATTCGCCATCGAGCTCAGCGCATCCAGCGACTGAGCGCGCGAGATGCGCGGAACGGAGTCCATCGCCATCACCGTGACGTTGCGTGCCGCCAGCGTCTCAATCAGCGCCGGGTTTTGCGCAGGCCAGATAAAGCTCACCAGCGTTGTGCCCGGATTGAGCAGTGCAATCTCCTCCTCCAGCGGCGCATTCACTTTCAGGATCACATCCGAATGCCAGACATTATCGCTATCGACAATGGTCGCGCCCGCCTGGGCAAACGCCTCGTCGTCAAAACTTGCCAGCTTGCCCGCGCCGCTCTCAATCGCGACGGTGAAACCCAATTTTAGTAGCTGCTCGACCGTTTTCGGCGTCGCGGCCACGCGGGTTTCATTGGCCAACCTCTCTTTAGGTACACCAATACGCATAGTTTTCCCTTCCATCGGTTTTAGTTGATGGTTTGTCCGTTTTTCGCGGTGGCTAATTAACGCCGTGCGGAAAATAAAACAGTAACAAACTTTCTATAACCTACTGAAAATAACGCCTGCGATCCACCGTCAGAAAAGCGAAATGCTGCACTAATCCGCGAAAATTAAGCGCTGAAGCGGGCTGACAGGGTTATTTGACTTAAATTAACGTGGAAAGGCTGATATTCCGCTTAAGCGAAGCGGCAAAACATGATTTATCTCCGCCCCACCATCCCTTTTAACATTACATTAACTTTAAAAACTCATAACCTTTATCACTTTTGCTGGTCAAGGGGCTATTTTTTCAACATATCACTAAAGGTTATGGTTTATCCCCCTGGCCGCGCACACTCTGTAAAAAATGACGCAGACAGTTGCGCGGTTTAAATGCAATAATCACCGACGTTTTATTAATAACAACTTATGGTTTGCGCAAGGCGAAGGATTATTTTTATGAAGCTCAAGTACACCCTCCTGGCGTCAGCACTTCTGTCCGCAACCGCGTTTACTGCTAACGCCGCGACAGAGTTAACACCGGAGCAAGCCGCTGCGGTGAAGCCTTACGATCGCATCGTGATTACCGGACGTTTTAACGCGATTGGCGATGCGGTTAACGCCGTCTCCAAACGCGCAGATAAAGAAGGCGCGGCCTCTTTTTATGTTGTTGACACCTCTGATGCCAATAACAGCGGCAACCAGCGCGTCACCGCCGATCTCTATAAAGCTGATGCGGCGAAAGCAGACAAGCCGACCTATCGCGAGATCAATGGCGTAACCGAATATCCAAAAGATAAAGCCATTGCGCTCGAGCCTTACGATACCGTGACGGTGCAGGGTTTCTACCGCACCCAGCCGGAAGTTAACGACGCTATCAGTAAAGCGGCGAAAGCGAAGGGCGCTGATGCGTTCTATATCGTGCGCCAGGTTGATGCCAACCAGGGCGGCAACCAACTGATTACAGCCTTCATCTATAAAGCCAATGCGAAAAAACGCGTGATTCAGAGCGCAGACGCCATCCCACGCGACTCCGAAGCGGGCCGTGCCGCGCTGGCAAAAGGCGGTGAAGAAGCGAAGCGTGTTGAAATTCCGGGCGTAGCGTCAGATGCCACCGCAGGCGTCGGCGTCGGCCGTTTCTTTGAAACGCAATCCTCTACCGGTGGTCGTTACAGTGTCACGCTTCCGGACGGTAAAAAGATTGAAGAGCTGAATAAAATCACCGCCGCGCAGATGGTGCCTTTCGACAGCGTTAAGTTCACCGGCAACTATGGCAACATGACTGAAATCTCTTATCAGGTCGCCAAACGTGCCGCCGCAAAAGGCGCGAAGTACTATCACATCACGCGTCAGTGGTCTGAAAGCGGCAACAACATGACCATCAGCGCCGACCTCTATAAATAAGGCGACGCTCAGGGAAAAGGCGGCGCAGAAAGCCGCCTTTTTTTTCAGTTTTATCTACTTTTTCACAAAATTCCCCTCGCCCTCATTGCATGCCCTGACGACTCTCCGTAAAATTCCGCGCCTTAGTGATATCCACCATATTTATGCGCTCCGGCAAAATAATTATTCTGGATGAGTTGCTTTTTTGACAGGATAACAATGGAAAAGAAACTTGGCCTTAGCGCTTTAACTGCGCTGGTCCTGAGCTCAATGCTTGGTGCGGGCGTCTTCAGCCTGCCGCAAAATATGGCGGAAGTCGCCAGCCCTGCCGCGCTGATTATCGGCTGGCTGATCACCGGCGTCGGCATCATCCTTCTCGCCTTCGCCATGCTGATCCTGACCCGCATCCGCCCCGATCTCGATGGCGGCATCTTCACCTACGCCCGTGAAGGCTTTGGCGAGCTGATTGGTTTCTGCTCCGCCTGGGGCTACTGGCTATGTGCGGTGATCGCCAATGTCTCCTATCTGGTGATCGTCTTCTCCGCCCTCAGTTTCTTCACTGACAGCCCGTCATTACGGCTGTTTGGCGATGGCAACACCTGGCAGTCGATCGTCGGAGCTTCTGCGCTGCTGTGGATTGTGCATGCACTGGTGCTGCGCGGCGTGCAAACCGCAGCGAGCATCAACCTGGCGGCAACGCTGGCGAAACTGGTCCCGCTCGGGCTGTTTGTCGTGCTGGCGGCGCTGGCCTTTAACCTCGATAAATTCTCCCTCGACTTCAGCGGCGTAGCGCTTGGCGTGCCGGTGTGGGAGCAGGTGAAAAACACCATGCTGATCACCCTGTGGGTGTTTATCGGCGTGGAGGGCGCGGTGGTGGTCTCTGCCCGTGCGCGTAATAAACAGGATGTCGGCCGCGCGACGCTGCTGGCGGTGCTGGCGGCACTGACGGTCTATCTGCTGGTAACACTGCTCTCTCTCGGCGTGGTCGCGCGTCCGGAGCTTGCAGAAATGCGTAACCCGTCGATGGCCGGGCTGATGGTGAAACTGCTGGGCAGTTGGGGCGAAGTGGTGATCGCGACGGGGTTAATTATCTCCGTGTGCGGTGCCTACCTGAGCTGGACCATTATGGCGGCGGAAGTGCCGCTGCTGGCGGCAACGCACAAAGCCTTCCCGCGTATCTTCGCGCATCAGAACAAACAGAGCGCCCCTGCGGCCTCGCTGTGGCTGACCAACGCCAGCGTGCAGATCTGCCTGGTGCTGATCTGGCTTACCGGCTCGGATTACAACACTCTGCTGACCATTGCCTCAGAGATGATACTCGTGCCCTACCTGCTGGTTGGCGCTTTCCTGCTGAAAATCGCGCGTCGTCCGCTGCACCGCATGGTCGCCGTTGGGGCTTGCCTCTACGGTTTATGGCTGCTCTACGCCTCCGGCCCGATGCACCTGCTGCTCTCAGTGGTGCTTTATGCCCCAGGTCTGCTGGTCTTTATCTACGCCCGCAGCACCCATAGCGAAACCATCTCGCTGATGCAGCGCGAAAAAGTGCTGATTTTCCTGCTGCTGGTTGCCGCCCTGCCCGCCACCTGGATGCTGGTGCGCTGAAATCAGTGCAGGCGACTCCAGCAGTAGATTAACAGCCAGGCGCTGAGGCTCCAGCAGATCACCGCACAGCCCAGCGCCGGCCCTAGCCGCATAAAAGCGGTGAAGTACCAGAGTGAAAGCAGATAGAGAAAGTAAGGGATGATCGCCCACATGCCAAAGATAATGGTGGTGCGCAGCGCCTCGACACCGCGCTCGGTGGCGACAATATAGTGCGCAATCATGGCAAAGGTAGGAAATAGCGGGATTAACCCGGCTATATAGTAGTTTTTTGTTTTCGCCAGCAGACCAATCAGCACTACCACCAGTGCGCCAATCGCCGCTTTCATCAGCAAGCCCATCATTTTTCCTGTTAACACTTCAACAACATAGAGCGCCAGCATAGCGGAAGCGCGTTCGTTTAGAAAAGAGTAATGGCAGGTTCTATCAAGGCGGTGTATGTTGACGTTTTTGCTCATTATGATGGCTTATGAATAAGATCGTTTTTGTAGAAGACGACCCGGATGTGGGTGCCCTGATTGCCGCATACCTTGGCAAGCACGATATGGATGTGATTGTCGAGCCGAGAGGCGATCGCGCGGAAGAGGTGATCGCGCGGGAGAACCCGGAGCTGGTGCTGCTCGATATTATGCTGCCAGGCAAAGATGGCATGACCCTGTGTCGCGATCTGCGCAAAGAGTGGAACGGGCCGATTGTGCTGCTGACCTCCCTTGATAGCGATATGAACCATATCCTGTCGCTGGAGATGGGCGCTAACGACTATATTCTGAAAACCACCCCGCCCGCCGTGCTGCTGGCACGGTTGCGTCTCCATCTGCGCCAGCGCAGCGCAGCGGCCGCCGAGCCTGCGGTGCCATCGCTGAAACAGCATAAAACCATTACCTTCGGCACACTGTCGATTGACCCCGTTAACCGCCAGGTGCTGCTGGCAGGCGTTGAGGTGGCGCTCTCAACCGCTGACTTCGATCTGCTGTGGGAGCTTGCCACCCACGCGGGACAAATTATGGATCGTGATGCGCTGCTGAAAAACCTGCGCGGCGTAAGCTACGACGGGATGGATCGCAGTGTTGATGTGGCGATTTCGCGCCTGCGTAAAAAGCTGCTCGACAGCGCCACTGAGCCCTATCGTATTAAAACCGTCCGTAACAAAGGCTATCTGTTTGCTCCCCATGCGTGGGACAACTGAAATCCGTAACCAGGTGTCACGATGAAAAAGCTGTTCGTCCAGTTTTACCTTCTGCTGTTCGTCTGCTTTCTGGTAATGACGATGCTGGTCGGTCTGGTCTACAAATTTACCGCCGAGCGCGCTGGCCGCCAGTCGCTTGATGACCTGATGAAGAGCTCGCTCTACCTGATGCGCAGCGAGCTGCGCGAAATCCCGCCTCACGAGTGGGCAAAGACCTTAAAAGAGCTCGATCTCAACCTCTCGTTCGATCTGCAGGTCGAGCCGATGAACAAGTTCAACCTCGATCCGGCGGCTGCCCAGCGTCTGCGCGAGGGCGATATTGTCGCGATTGATTCGGAATACACGTTTATCCAGCGCATTCCGCGCAGCCACTATGTGCTGGCGGTCGGCCCGGTGCCCTATCTCTTTTTCCTGCATGAAACGCGGCTGCTGGATATGGGGTTAATGGCACTGATTGCCATCTCTCTGGCCTTCCCGGTCTTTATCTGGATGCGACCGCACTGGCAAGAGATGCTGCGGCTGGAGTCTGCCGCACAGCGCTTCGGCGAAGGACATCTTGAGGAGCGCATTCATTTTGACAGCGCCTCCAGTTTCGAGCGGCTCGGTATCGCTTTTAACCAGATGGCGGACAATATCAACGCCTTAATCGCCAGTAAAAAGCAGCTGATTGATGGCATCGCCCATGAGTTGCGTACCCCGCTGGTCAGGCTGCGTTACCGGCTGGAGATGAGCGATAACCTCAGCGAGGCGGAACACACCGCGCTGAACCGCGATATCGGGCAACTGGAGGGGTTGATTGAAGAGCTGCTGACTTACGCCAGACTCGATCGCCCACAGACCGAGTTGCAGCTGACGACGCCGGATCTGCCCGCCTGGTTTAGCAGTTATCTCGACGATGCGCGCAGCATGAACCCGCAGCACAGCTTACTGCTCGACTGCCAGGCAGGCGACGAATATGGCGCGCTCGATATGCGCCTGATGGAGCGCGTGCTGGATAATCTGGTCAACAATGCCCTGCGCTACAGCGAAGGGACGATTAAGGTAACGTTGCAGCGTCAGGGATCGCTTGCCAGCATGACGGTGGAAGATGATGGCCCAGGTATCGCACCGGCGGAACGGGAGCGTATTTTCGAACCCTTTGTGCGCCTCGATCCGAGCCGCGATCGCGCCACCGGCGGTTGCGGCTTAGGGCTGGCGATTGTCCACTCCATCGCCCAGGCCTTTGGCGGCAGCGTCAGCTGCGGCGAGAGCGAGCTTGGCGGCGCGAAATTTACCTTCCAGTGGCCGATCTACCATAACCTTCCGCTTCCTGTTTAACCCTTCAACGCACAGTGGCTAATGCCCGGCTCCTGTGCTATAAACCATTAGTATGTTGTAACTACAGGAGTGCAAAATGGTCGCGTTAGATCTGATTGACCGCCTGAACAGCACCTTTCGCCAACTGGAGCGTGAGCTGGCGGCGCTGAAGGCTGAACTGAGCGAGTGCCGCCTGATGGTCGCCCGCGTCTTTACCCTGCCAGAGATTGCCAAAGGGACCGAGCATGATCCGCTCCCGACCATCGCGGTGAAGCAGCATATCGGCAAAGCGGCGGCCGGCCTCGCGCTCAACCACTACACCCACCTCTTTATTCAGCAGCAGTCGGAAAACCGCAGCAGTAAAGCCGCCGTGCGGCTGCCGGGCGTGGTCTGTTATCAGGCAAGTGACGCGATGTTGCAGGCGCTGGAGGCGCGCATTAACACGATTAATTCGCTCAAGCAGGCGTTTGAAAAGATCGTCACGGTTGAGTCCGGCCTGGCGCCCACGGCCCGCTTCGAGTGGGTGCATCGCCATCTGCCGGGGCTGATTACCCTCAATGCTTACCGCACATTAACACTGCTGCGCGCACCGGCGACCATCCGTTTCGGCTGGGCCAATAAGCACATTATTAAAAATTTCACCCGCGATGAGGTGCTGGCGCAGCTGGAGAAGAGCCTGAAATCACCGCGCGCGGTGGCAGGCTGGAGCAGAGATGAGTGGCTGGCGCGCGTTCAGCAGGAGTACAACGATGTCGCCGCCCTGCCGCAAAAAGCGCGATTGAAGATCAAACGCCCGGTGAAGGTACAACCTATCGCCCGCGTCTGGTACGCCGGCTCGCAAAAACAGGTGCAGCACGCCTGCCCGACGCCGATTATCACGCTGATATCGGAGGAGAATGGCGGCGCGGTGCCGGACGTCGGCGAACTGCTGGACTACAACGCCGATAATATTCAGCACCGCTACAAACCGCAGGCGCAGCCGTTAACCCCGATTATTCCCCGGCTGCACCTCTACGTGGCGGATTAGGCAGGCTTCATGCTGCCGACCATCGATTCCGGCCGCACCCAGCTGTCAAACTCGGCTTCCGTCAGGTAGCCGAGCGCCAGCGCCGAGGCTTTCAGCGTCAGCCCCTCTTTATGCGCCTTCTTGGCAATCTCCGCCGCTTTGTCATAGCCAATATGGGTATTGAGGGCGGTCACCAGCATCAGCGACTCATTCAGCAACTGATCGATTCGCTCCCGGTTTGGCTCAATGCCAACCGCACAGTGCTCATTGAAGCTCTCCATGCCATCCGCCAGCAGGCGAATCGACTGCAGGAAGTTATGGATCACCATCGGGCGGAAGACGTTAAGCTCGAAGTTACCCGACGCGCCGCCCATATTCACCGCCACGTCATTGCCCAGCACCTGGCAGCAGAGCATGGTCATCGCTTCGCACTGGGTCGGGTTAACTTTGCCCGGCATGATGGAGCTGCCCGGCTCGTTTTCCGGGATCGAAATTTCGCCAATGCCGCAGCGCGGGCCGGAGGCGAGCCAGCGCACATCGTTGGCGATTTTCATCAGCGACGCGGCAAGCCCTTTTAACGCGCCGTGGGCATGCACCAGCGCATCGCAGGTCGCCAGCGCTTCAAACTTGTTCGGCGCGGTAATGAACGGCTGCTGCGTAAAGCTTGCCAGCTCTTTTGCCACCCGTTCGGCATATTCCGGATGGGTATTCAGCCCGGTACCTACTGCGGTGCCGCCCAGCGCCAGTTCGCCGAGATGCGGCAGGCTCTGTTCGATATGTTTAAGATTGTGCTCCAGCATCGCCACCCAGCCGGAGATCTCCTGGCCGAGGGTCAGCGGCGTTGCATCCTGCAGATGGGTACGGCCAATTTTGACGATATCGGCAAAGGCGGTGGCCTTTTCACTGAGGGTCTTTTTCAGCACCTGAAGCTGCGGGATAAGCTGCTCGCGCACGCCAATCACCGCCGCGACGTGCATCGCCGTCGGGAAGACATCGTTGGAGCTCTGGCTCTTGTTGACGTCATCATTGGGGTGAATTTTACGCGCCATACCGCGCTCGCCGCCGAGGATCTCGCTGGCGCGGTTTGCCAGCACCTCATTTATGTTCATGTTGCTTTGGGTGCCCGATCCGGTCTGCCAGATCGCCAGCGGAAACTCGTCAGGGTGTTTTCCGGCCAGCACCTCATCGGCCGCCGCCATAATCGCGCGCGCCTTCTCTTCCGGCAGCAGCCCCAGATCCTGATTCACTTTTGCCGCCGCGCGTTTGGTCAGCGCCAGGGCGTGGATCAGCGAGACCGGCATCTTCTCTGTTGAGATACGGAAATGCTCAAGCGACCGCTGGGTCTGCGCGCCCCACAGTTTATCTGCCGGGACGTCAATCGCGCCCATCGAATCTTTCTCACTGCGATGCGTTGTCATTACTCTCTCCTTGGGTACAAAGTGATAGGGTTTTCGACTGGCTCACTTGCAAACAGGTAAAAGTATTGATGCTTTTTAGAATGTTGTTGTGAAGTTCGTGCTTTATAACCGCCAAAACGGGGAAAAGCCGCCCCGCAGGGCGGCAGGTACTATTTCAGGCAGTTGGCGCACTGGCCAGACTGGATCTGCTGGAAGAAGTCATTGCCTTTGTCATCCACGAGGATAAACGCCGGGAAATCCTCCACCTCAATTTTCCAGATAGCCTCCATACCCAGCTCCGGGTAGGCGACGCACTCGAGATGTTTAATGCTGTTCTGCGCGAGGATCGCCGCCGGGCCGCCGATGCTGCCGAGGTAGAAGCCACCGTGTTTCGCGCAGGCGTCCGTCACCTGTTTGCTGCGGTTGCCCTTCGCCAGCATAATCATGCTGCCACCCTGGGATTGCAGCTGATCGACGTAGGAGTCCATACGTCCGGCAGTGGTTGGGCCGAGCGATCCCGACGCGTACCCTTCCGGCGTTTTCGCCGGTCCGGCGTAGTAGATCGGGTGATCTTTTACGTACTGCGGCAGATGCTCACCGCTGTCCATCAGCTCTTTCAGTTTGGCGTGGGCAATGTCGCGGGCGACGATAATCGTCCCGGTGAGCGACAGGCGCGTGGAGACCGGATACTTCGACAACTGAGCCAGGATCTCGCTCATCGGGCGGTTAAGATCGACTTTTACCGCCTCGCCCTCGCCCGCCTGCCGCAGAGCTTCCGGGATGTATTTGCCAGGATTCTGCTCAAGGCGCTCAAGCCAGATACCGTCGCGGGTAATTTTGCCTTTAATATTGCGGTCTGCGGAGCACGACACGCCCATGCCGACCGGGCAGGATGCGCCGTGGCGCGGGAGACGGATCACGCGGATATCGTGGGCGAAGTATTTGCCGCCGAACTGCGCGCCGAGGCCGAGGTTGCGTGCTTCCTGCAGTAACTCCTGCTCAAGCTGCACGTCGCGAAACGCCTGGCCGTGCTCGTTACCCTGGGTTGGTAGCGCGTCATAATATTTGGTCGAAGCCAGTTTCACGGTTTTCAGCGTCGCTTCCGCAGAGGTCCCGCCAATGACAAAAGCGATGTGGTACGGCGGGCAGGCCGCGGTGCCGAGGGTGCGCATTTTTTCTACCAGATAGTTTTTCAGCTTCGCCGGGGTGATCAGCGCTTTTGTCTCCTGGTAGAGATAGGTTTTGTTTGCCGAGCCGCCGCCTTTGGCGATAAACAGGAATTTATACGCCTCGCCGTCCACGCTGTAGAGATCGATCTGCGCAGGCAAGTTGGTGCCGGTGTTGACCTCTTTATACATATCCAGCGGCGCGTTTTGCGAGTAGCGCAGGTTATCTTCGGTATAGGTGTTGTAAACGCCCTGCGCCAGTGCGGCTTCATCGCCGCCGCCGGTCCAGACGCGCTGCCCTTTTTTACCCATAATGATCGCCGTGCCGGTATCCTGGCAGGTCGGCAGAATGCCTTTAGCGGCGATTTCCGAGTTGCGCAGGAACTGCAGTGCGACATATTTATCGTTCTCGCTCGCTTCGGGGTCGCTCAGAATATCGGCAACCTGCTGCTGATGCGCCGGGCGCAGGAGAAACGACGCATCATGGAAGGCATGCTGTGCCAGCAGCGTCAGCGCCTGCGGATCGACTTTGAGAATATCCTGCCCCTCGAACTGGGCAACGGAGACGTGGTCGCGGCTTAGCAGATAGTATTCGGTGTCATCCTCTCCGAGGGGGAAAGGATCCTGATAACAGAAGGGTTTGTTCGACATTGTTCTCTCACTTACGGCAAGATTTGGTTATTGTTCAGGCAGGAGATCCCTCAGCCTGTGTTAAAGCGAGTCGCCATATCCTACACAAATTTTTAACAAAAACTGAGACTAGTACGACTTTTTACCCTCACTGATTACTTCCGCCGGGTTTGTTGCTTTAATGGCGCGATAATTTTCCTAATCAAAAAGGGCTTGATAATGCAAAAACTCATCAACTCCGTGCAGAACTATGCCTGGGGTAGTAAAAGTGCGTTAACGGATCTCTACGGCATCGCCAATCCGGATAATCTGCCAATGGCCGAGTTATGGATGGGTGCCCACCCGAAGAGCAGCTCAAAAGTGCAGGACGAACAGGGGCAAACCCGCGCGCTGCGCGAGGTGATTGAGGCCGATAAGCGCCGCCTGCTCGGCGATGCCGTGGCTGAACGCTTTGGCGAACTGCCGTTCCTGTTTAAAGTGCTCTGCGCTGACCAACCGCTCTCAATCCAGGTTCACCCGAACAAGAAAAACTCAGAGCTGGGCTTTGCGAAAGAGAACGCGGCCGGTATCCCGCTGGATGCCGCGGAGCGCAACTACAAAGATCCTAACCACAAGCCGGAACTGGTCTTTGCCCTCACCCCTTTCCTGGCGATGAACGCGTTCCGCGAGTTCTCTGATATCGTCTCTCTGCTGCAACCTGTCGCCGGTGCACATCCCGCCATCGCCCACTTCCTGCAGGCACCCGGTGCCGAGCGCCTGAGCGAGCTTTTTGCCGCGCTGCTCAATATGCAGAACGAAGAGAAGTCCCGCGCGCTGGCGGTGCTGAAATCGGTGCTTGATAAAGAGCATGGCGAGCCGTGGAACACTATCCGCACCATCGCCGAATTCTACCCGGACGACAGCGGCCTCTTCTCACCCCTGCTGCTTAACGTGGTCAAACTTAACCCCGGCGAAGCGATGTTCCTGTTCGCGGAAACCCCGCACGCTTACCTTCAAGGCGTGGCGCTGGAGGTGATGGCCAACTCCGATAACGTGCTGCGCGCCGGGTTGACGCCGAAATATATTGATATCCCGGAACTGGTGGCGAACGTCAAATTCACGCCGAAAGCGGCAGATGATCTGCTGACGCAGCCGGTTCGTGACGATGCCGCCCTCGATTTCCCGATCCCGGTCGCTGACTTTGCCTTCTCGCTGCACGATCTCTCCACCCACGAAACGCCGCTGGCGCAGCAGAGCGCGGCGATTATCTTCTGTGTCGAAGGTGAAGCGGTGCTCAGCAAAGGTGAACAAACGCTGGTGCTGAAAGCGGGTGAATCGGCGTTTATCGGCGCGGATGAGTCGCCGGTCGCCGCGAGCGGCACCGGACGGGTGGCACGCGTGTTTAATAAAATCGACTAAGTTACTGAAGTTTTAAGCAACTATTGCTAAGCTTTAGCGAACTTCATTGACAGTCCAGGCGGTTTACACCGCCTGGTTTCTTTTTCAGGGATAAGCGCTATGAAAAAAACGTTGGTTGCCGTCGGGGTTATTGTTGCATTAGGTGTCGTCTGGGCAGGCGGAGCCTGGTATACCGGGAAACAGCTGGAAGGTCGTCTGGGCGAGATGGTGAGCCAGGCAAATGCCCAGATCAAACGCAGCGCGCCGGACGCCAATGTTGAGCTTTCGGCGCAGGATTACAAACGCAGCCTCTTCTCCAGTACCTTTACCCTGCAGGTCAAGCCGATTGCCGGCACCACCAGCCCGTGGCTGAAGCCGGGTCAGAGCGTGGTTCTGCATGAAAATGTCGATCATGGCCCCTTCCCGCTGGCGCAGCTAAAATCCTTCAGCCTGACGCCGGCAATGGCCTCCGTCCATACGCAACTGGTCAATAATGACGTCACCAAAGCGCTGTTTGAGATGGCGAAGGGTGAGTCGCCGTTCGTCGCCGAAACGCGTATTGGCTACGCCGGTGATACCCGCAGCGACATCAACCTGCGCGCGCTGAATTTCGAAAAAGAGGGTGAGAAAGTCGCTTTCGGCGGCGGTAATTTCCGCGTCAGCGCTGATAAAGAGGGCAATGCGGTCGCGGTGAGCGGCGAAGCGCAAAGCGGCCTGGTCGATACGGTTAACGAGTTTGGCCAGAAAGTGCAGCTCTCCTTTAATAACTTCAAAACCGATGGCTCGAGCGAAATGAGTGCTTTCAATGAGCGCACCGGCAGCCAGAAGATGAGCCTTGATAAACTTGCTATCTCCATTGAAAACAAAGAGATGGCGATTCTTGAAGGGATGGAGCTTACGGCGAAATCGGACGTGGCGGATGATAAGAAAAATATCAACAGCCAGGTCGATTACACCCTCAACAGCCTGAAAGTCCAGGGCCAGGATCTCGGCAACGGCAAACTGACGCTGAAAGTCGGCCAGGTTGATGGCAACGCCTGGCATCAGGCCACGCAGCAGTATGATGCGCAGATCCGCGCGCTGATGGCGCAGCCTGATATCGCCCAGAATCCTGAGCTGTACCAGCAGAAAGCGACCGAAGCGTTTCTCAGTGTCGTACCGCTGCTGCTGAAAGGCGAGCCGGTGATTACCGTTGCTCCGCTGAGCTGGAAAAATGCGAAAGGCGAATCGACCTTTAACCTCTCGCTGTTCCTGAAAGATCCGGCAAAAACCGCTGACGCCCCGCAGACGCTGGCGCAGCAGGTCGATCGCAATGTGAAATCTCTCGACGGCAAGCTCTCCATTCCGGTAGATATGGCGACCGAACTGATGACCCAGGTGGCGAAGCTGCAAGGGTATCAGCAAGAGGATGCGGCGAAACTGGCTAACCAGCAGGTGAAAGGCCTGGCGGCAATGGGCCAGATGTTCCGCATCACTACCCTTGAGAACAACACCATTCTCACCAGCCTGCAGTATGCCAACGGCCAGGTGACGCTGAACGGCGAGAAGATGCCGCTGGAGCAGTTTGTCGGCATGTTTGGCCTGCCGTCACTGCAGCCAGCCGTGCCGGGTGAAGCGGTTCCTCCCGCTCCGCCGGCAATACCGCAGCAGTAAGCAAAACGCCCCTCACATGAGGGGCATTTTTTTGCTTTCCCCTGGAAGATATATCCTCCGTAAGCCCCTTTTCCCTTCCCTATCTATTTCTTTCAGTTATTATTAGCCAGCAAAATTCGGGGCTGCTGAATGCTTTGTAGCGCGAGGCTGATAACCGAATCAGTCCGTTGATGCAAAATCATTCTTTTGGCATTTAGCCCGTTGAAGAGAGGACA
Source organism: Kosakonia sp. S57 (assembly GCF_016516575.1). Taxonomy (NCBI): domain Bacteria; kingdom Pseudomonadati; phylum Pseudomonadota; class Gammaproteobacteria; order Enterobacterales; family Enterobacteriaceae; genus Kosakonia; species Kosakonia sp. S57. Next base: position 69,412 of record NZ_JACVUL010000001.1, read on the forward strand.
GTCGTGAAAGGTTTCCAGGATAAAGGTCCGGATGAGAGTGCGTTCTTCCCGCCGGGTTGCACGCCCTCGCAAGAGGAGTTGTTAGGCGAAATCGTGATCGAGCTTTTGCGTGAAAAAGGCCAGGTCAGCCGACAGAGTCTCTGTATCAAACTGGCAGCGCGTCTCGATAACGCCAACGATCCGTTAACAGAAGCGCGCTATGGCGATCTGCTGAAGCTGATTTTCACCAGAAAAATGGGCTCGTCATTTCCATAATTTTAATGAATGCGCTATAACGTTCAGCATAACGTTACTAAGATGCATGACCGGGAAACCTTTGTACGGTGCAGCAAATGTGTGAGGCAGAATGAGTAAAAATGAGTCAGATAAGCTTGTAGATACGGTAATGGGCGAGGCGGTACTGGCCCTGCTTGATTCAGATGATGATGTCTCTTTCGATGCGCTGATTGGGCAACTGCAAGAGTCCCTGATGAGCGAAGCCGACAGCACGCGACGCGAAGCGCTGCAAAGTGCGATCAGCGGTATTCACCACTATAAAACCCAGCCGGCCTCACGCGGGCGCAAAAGCAGTTTACAGGTCAGCCGCTTAAAGAGCCGGTTGCCTTTATCAGGCCCGGGCATCGATAACAAAGCCCGCAAGCACTGATTTTCCAGCAACAACTCATCATCAGGTCTGGCGTTCCCTACCGGACCCTTACTTTTCACCCTTCTATTCAGACTTGCTTCGCATGTTCCGACGAATGCACAGTGGATTTGATCTGGCCGGCGAGCCTGGAAGAGAGAATCAACAGTGCAACAAGGGAGAGTCATTGAACGACGATGTGCAAGTTGAACCTGAAGAGATCCATGAGGTCATCGGCATAGCCGCTACCTACCTTATGCACTCTCAACGGCCTGTGAAACCCAGCAACCTTGTAATGGTGCTGCGTGCACAGAGCAGTATAACCACCGACCCCAGACAGAAGCGCGTGCTTGATGCCGCCCGGCAGCTCATCCTCGAACGGGTAACCTACTCCGCCTGACTGGCGTAAAAAACGCCTTCGTCCTCAATGAAGGCGTCTTCGTTGATCAATCGTGCCGTTTTACATATCGTCCGGCGTTTTCTGCACTACCCGCTCTAAGGCGCGGCGATAAATCTCCAGCGTTGCGGGATCGTCTTCCGTTTCCAGCAGCCCAACCAGCGCGAGGATGAGATGTTTATGGGTGATATCACGCTGTTGCAAACGCAGGTTAGCAAGGATCGTGCTAATAACCTGCTTTTCAGCCTCATTATCACCGGCACTCGCGCCAAAATAAGCGTTGAGCTGCTCTTCTGTGGTTGTCGTCTGCATAGTCATCCTGAATAGAGATACCAATAGCGGGCCTCCGCGTCATGGCTGGAGGATCTTAATTTCGCCCCTAAAAATAGTCGCGGTTTTCGGCCTTCGCAACCGGGTATATGAAATTTTCTCATCCATTTAGTAAAGCTGGAAAACAGCTCGCAAATCCCCCTCTATCTAGTTGAATTCCTAATTAAGATCGTCAGGATGATTAGCGGTGCCGCCAGCGGCAGAAAGCTGATAAAACCCTATACGCAGAGACAGGAAGCCTGCCGTTCGCTTACTTTTATGAGGAGTTGTTATGACGGGGAAAAAGAGATCGGGTAATGCCGTGTGGGAGTTTTTTCAGCAGCTTGGCCGCACCTTTATGCTGCCGGTCGCGCTGCTCTCATTCTGCGGGATTATGCTGGGCATTGGCAGCTCGCTAAGTAGCCGTGATGTAATTACGCTGCTGCCGCTGTTAGGCCATCCGTTACCGCAGGCAATCTTTATCTGGATGAGCAAAATCGGCGCATTTGCCTTCACCTTCTTACCGGTCATGTTCTGTATTGCCATCCCGCTGGGCCTTGCGCGGGAAGATAAAGGCGTCGCCGCCTTTTCTGGCTTTGTCGGCTATGCGGTGATGAACCTGGCGGTCAACTTCTGGCTCACCGCGCAGGGCATTTTACCGACTAACGACGCAGCCGTGCTCAAGGCGCATAACATTCAGAGCGTGCTTGGCATTCAGTCGATTGATACCGGCATCCTCGGCGCGGTGATTGCGGGGGTGATCGTCTGGCGACTGCACGAGCGCTTTCACACCCTGCGCCTGCCGGACGCACTGGCCTTTTTTGGCGGCACGCGTTCCGTCCCGATTGTCACAAGCGTGGTGATGGGCATTGCTGGCCTGCTGATCCCGCTTATCTGGCCCTGGTTTGCGCTCGGCATTAGCGGCCTCGGGCAACTTATCGATCGCGCGGGCGACTTCGGGCCGATGATCTTCGGCACCGGCGAGCGGCTGCTGCTCCCCTTCGGCTTACAACATATTCTGGTGGCGCTGATCCGCTTTACTGATGCGGGCGGCACCATGGAGGTGTGTGGTCATCAGGTAAGCGGCGCGCTGACCATCTTCCAGGCCCAGCTTGGCTGCCCGCAGACGCACGGCTTTTCTGAGAGCGCGACGCGTTTTCTCTCGCAGGGGAAAATGCCTGCGTTCCTGGGTGGGCTGCCCGGCGCAGCGCTGGCGATGTACCACTGCGCGCGCCCGGAAAACCGCCATAAGATTAAGGGGCTGCTCATTTCCGGTGTTATCGCCTGCGTCGTCGGTGGCACCACCGAGCCCGTTGAGTTTCTGTTTCTTTTTGTCGCCCCGGCGCTCTATCTAATCCACTCCCTCCTCACGGGACTGGGTTTTACCGTGATGGCGGTGCTTGGGGTGACGATTGGTAATACCGACGGCAATGTGATTGATTTTATCGTCTTCGGCGTGCTGCACGGGCTGGCGACCAAATGGTATCTGGTGCCGCTGGTCGCCGCGGTGTGGTTTATCGTCTACTACGCGCTGTTCCGCTTTGCTATTACCCGTTTTGATCTGAAAACGCCCGGCCGCGAACCGCAGACGGTTGAGAGCGAGCAAAGCACGACGCCAGAAGCGAGAGGTCGCTCCGGCTATGATGTCCCGGCCTTGCTTGCCGCCCTTGGCGGAGCGCAAAATGTGCAGAGCCTGGATAACTGCATTACCCGCCTGTGCCTGTCGGTGGGCAGCATGGCGCAGGTCGATGCCGCCGCGCTGAAATCCCATCGCGCGCTCGGCGTGGTGAAGGTCAACGACCACAACCTGCAGGTGGTGATTGGGCCGCAGGTGCAGTCAGTAAAAGATGAAATGGCGCAGCTCATTACGGCCGCGCAGGTACAGATAACCCCAGAGGCAAGTAGATGAAGCGCGACGTTTCCTTTGATTTTTCCACCCCTGTCGATCGCCACGGCACCTGGTGCACCCAGTGGGACTACGTGAGCGATCGTTTTGGCCGCGCCGACCTGCTGCCCTTTACCATCTCGGATATGGATGTCGCCACCGCGCCCTGCATTCTCGACGCCATGCAAAAGCGCCTTGCGCACGGTGTTTTCGGCTACAGCCGCTGGCAGAACGATGACTTTCTCGGCGCTATCGAATACTGGCTCGCCAGCCGGTTCGACACCCGAATCGACTGCGACGCTCTGGTCTATGGGCCGTCGGTTATCTGGATGATTGCCGAGACCATCCGCCAGTGGACGCAGCCCGGCGATGCCGTTGTGGTTCACACGCCCGCCTATGATGCCTTCCCGAAAATGATAAGCCATAATCAGCGCAAGCTGCTGACGGTACCGCTGCATCAGTATCACGGCGGCTGGGTGTGTGACATGACGCAGCTCGAAGCGGTGCTGGCACGGCCGGAAAGCAAGGTTCTGCTGCTCTGCAGCCCGCATAACCCGACCGGCAAAGTGTGGACGCATGAAGAGCTGACCGCGATGGCACTGCTGTGCGAGCGCCACCAGGTGAAAGTGATCAGCGACGAGATCCATATGGATATGGTCTGGGGCGCGCAGCAGCACATTCCGTGGTGCAATGTTGCGCGCTCAACGTGGGCGCTCTTCTCCTCGGCATCTAAAAGTTTCAATATCCCGGCATTAACCGGCGCATGGGGTCTGTTTGGCGACAAGGCGTCGCGCAACGGCTATCTCGACGCGTTAAAAAACGCTAACGGCTTATCCTCCCCCGCGGTGCTGGCAGTAGCGGCGCATGTTGCCGCTTACCGCGAAGGCGGGCCGTGGCTTGAGGCTCTGCGCAGCTATCTGCGCGCTAACCTGGCTTACCTCGCCACAACCCTCAACGACGCCTTCCCGCAGCTGCGCTGGCAGCCGCCGGAGTCGACCTATCTGGCGTGGATCGATCTGCGAGCGCTGGAGATTGATGATGACGGGCTGCAAAAAATGCTGATTGAGGAGCAGCAGGTGGCAATTATGCGCGGCGATGTCTACGGGCCACAGGGGCGCGGGTTTATTCGCCTCAACGTCGGCTGCCCGCGTGTAAAGCTGGAAGAGGGAGTAAAAAGGCTGATTGCCGCGCTGCGTTCATGTTAGCCTGTGGCGAAATTTATCAAGGGAGTGAATGATGGTCTGGGGCGTGTCGCTGGTTTACTTTGTTCTCGGCTGGATCTTTTTTACCCGCACGTTCCGCCTCTATGCGCTGGTGTCGAGCCTGCTGCTGGCCATCGCGCTGCACAATGTGTTGCAGAGCCACTTGCTGGTGATCCTCTATCTCGCCGTGCTGGCGGTGACCTTTATCACGCTCCTGTTGCTTAAACGTAGCCCGGACAAAAAGGGCACGCTCTACTTTTCACTCCCCTGCTGGCTGCTGATCGTCACAGTAATTTTCAACGTCTTCTTCTGAGGGCGTGATCGATGCCAGCCCGGCTTGCGCTGGCATCCGCAGGTGCGTATTTTTCCCTCATCTTTGCACGCCCTCCTTTTCCATCCTGCTCATTTTATTACTATTTTTAATAAGTTAACGAAGTGTTGTATAATGCTTTGCACTTTTACAAAAAGATGAGTGCGATCATGATTGATTTAAAACTGCCTTTAACCGATATCCATCGTCATCTTGACGGCAATATCCGTGCCCAAACCATCCTCGATCTTGGCCGCCAGTATAATTTAACCCTCCCCGCGCAAACCCTCGACGCGCTGCGCCCGCATGTGCAGGTCACCTCGAACGAACCGGATCTGGTGAGCTTTCTCGCCAAACTCGACTGGGGCGTAAAGGTGCTGGCCTCGCTGGATGCCTGCCGTCGCGTCGCTTACGAAAACATGGAAGATGCGGCGCGAAATGGCCTGCACTATGTTGAGCTGCGCTTCTCGCCGGGCTATATGGCGATGACCCACAATCTGCCGGTGGCGGGCGTAGTGGAAGCGGTGATTGCCGGGGTACGCGAAGGAAGCCGCGATTTTAATGTGCAGGCGCGCTTAATCGGTATTCTGAGCCGCACCTTCGGCGAAGCCGCCTGCGAACAGGAGCTGGACGCCCTGCTCGCCCATCGCGACGGCATTACCGCGCTCGATCTGGCGGGCGATGAACTTGGTTTTCCGGGAAGCCTGTTCCTCTCCCACTTTACCCGCGCCCGCGATGCCGGCTGGCAGATCACCGTGCATGCCGGTGAAGCCGCGGGTCCCGAGAGCATCTGGCAGGCGATCCGTGAACTGGGTGCCGTGCGCATCGGTCACGGGGTAAAAGCGATTGAAGATGCCGCGCTGATGGACTTCCTCGCCGAACAGCGCATTGGTATTGAATCCTGCCTCACCTCCAACATTCAGACCAGCACCGTGGCCTCTCTCGATCGCCACCCGCTGAAAGCCTTCCTCGATCACGGCATTCTGGCCAGCATTAATACGGACGATCCGGCGGTTCAGGGGATCGACATTGGTCACGAATATGAAGTCGCCGCCCCGGCAGCCGGCCTGAGCGCTGAGCAGATCCGCCAGGCGCAGATTAACGGGCTGGAGATGGCCTTTATCACTGCCGAAGAGAAACAGGCGCTGCGCGAGCGCGTCGCGCAGGCCTGATGAGCGTGGCTCACGGCAGGCCGTGAGCCATTCACTCAGGTGAGGCTGAGGGTTGCGCGGTGTTTTGCTGACTCAATACCAAGCTCAATCAGCTCCATAATGCGGATCGCCTGGCTTGCCGGAACGGGGTTCTCACCGCCGCCCATCAGCGCATCACGAATTGCCGCATAATAGGCCGGATAGTTGCCCGGCAGCGTCAGCCAGGTCTCCTCTTTCCGCGTTTCGCCGTCGATGCGGGTCAACACGCCATCACGCATGTCATAGCCCCAATCCTCCTGCGGTAAGCGCGCCCCGCTTTTTAAGCGCTCCTCCTGCGGATCAAGACCGTATTTCACATAACTGCCGCGCGTGCCGTGGACGATATAACGCGCGGATTCCGCCGCCGCCAGCAGTGTGCCGTGCAGCACCACGCGGCGCTGGGGATAGGTCAATACCGCATGGAAATAGTCGGTGGATTGCGCGCCCGGGCGCAACTGGGCCAGATCGACGGTTAATGAGACCGGCAGACCAAACAGATTGACCGCCTGGTCGAGCAAGTGCGGGGCTAAATCGTACCAGATGCCGCTCCCCGGGCCGCCCTGTTCGCGCCAGCGGTTACGCACCTGCGGGCGGAAGCGGTCGAAGTGGGATTCGAAATAGGCCACTTCACCCAGTGCGCCATCGGCAAGCAGCGCTTTCAGCGTCAGGAAGTCGCTATCCCAGCGGCGGTTGTGAAACACCGATAACAGGCGACCATAGCTGCGGGCCAGTGCATCCAGCTCGCGCGCCTGTGACAGTGTCACGGTAAAGGGTTTATCAACCACCACATGTTTGCCCGCTTCCAGTGCGGCTTTCGCCAGCGGAAAGTGGGTATCGTTGGGCGTGGGGATGACAATTAAGTCGATATTGGGATCGTTAAACAGACGTTTGGGATCGGCAACGACATCGACGTTCGGCCAGTCGGCTTTGACCTTTGACTCATCACTGCTGGAAATAGCCGCCAGCGCCATTCCGGCGGTGCCTGCAATCAGCGGTGCATGAAATGTTTTACTGGCGTAGCCATATCCGATCACGCCAACCCGAATAATATCACTCATATCACGGCCTCTTTTCAGTGGACCTCCATTTCACACTATCTGCCTGACGCCGACAACCGCTGTTGTGACGCATTTTTACGATGAATAATTCAGCCTATTCTGGTCTGGTTTCCGGTCACAAAATCTGCTTAAATCTGCGCCCACCACCCGTTAATGACTACCGGCGTGTGATGTTAATCCCAGGGAGCAGTATAAATATGACCGCAATATTCAATCGGATTGTTGAATTAATGGGCTGGATTGTGCTCGGCGTATCAACCATTCTGTTGGTGTTTGCCAGCCATATTGATAATTACCAGCCGCCTGAGCAAAGCGTGGTAGTGCAAAAGAAATAAAGGTATTCCCTATTGCTGCGATAGCCCATATCGCGCCAGAAGCGGGTTGCCCGTCATGAGGAAGGACGTTAACCTTCTTCGCCCGGCGCCTTAGTGGCGCCTGGTTTTTATCTGAAAAGAATATGCTTAATTTAATGGCAGATTATTCTCAAGCTATTTACGCCCGGATAATAACGTCTATTATTTGCGCGCATAGTCGTTCTTTTTTTGCCTCTTCATTATATGGACACCCTCCGACATGACCGTGCAGGACTATTTATTAAAATTTCGCAAAATCAGTTCGCTTGAAAGCCTGGAAAAGCTCTTTGATCACCTTAACTACACCCTGACCGAGAGCAGTGAGATCATTAATATGTATCGCGCTGCCGATCACCGCCGCGCTGAGCTGGTCTCCGGCGGGCGGCTATTTGACATTGGGTGCGTTCCGCGCTCGGTATGGCGCTACGTGGTCTGAGTCCGCTGGCAATCGCCGTGCGATGCTTTATACTCGTCGCCCGGCAATGTTTGCCGCAACTGAATGTGTTAACAGAGGAAATGGCATGACAACAACATCCGCAGAACGTATCGGAGGCTGGTTACTCGCCCCTCTGGCCTGGTTGCTGGTCGCGTTATTAAGCACCTCGCTGGCGTTAATGCTCTACGTCACCGCCCTGTTAACGCCGCATGCGCTCTCGGCCCTGCTGGCGCAGCCGTCGAAAGCGATGCTGCTGTTGATCTTATCCTTTGTCTTTGCCGCCGCCCTCTGGTGCTATACGCTCTGGCTGACTATCGCCTTTTTCAAACGCCGCAGCCTGGTGCCGAAACACTACATTATCTGGCTGCTGGTCTGCGTGCTGCTGGCGATAAAAGCATTTGCTTTTTCACCCGTTTCCGATGCGATGGCGGTTCGCCAGCTGATCTTTCCGCTGCTGGCGGCGGCGCTGTTTGTGCCCTACTTCAAGCGCGCGGTGCGTGTGAAGAAGACCTTTATTAACCCGTAAATAACCTTACAGTTAACCTGTTGTCGCCCGGGGCAGTTTGCCCGATAATAGGCGGCTTTTTTCATTTCAGGCCACATAATGACAGACTATCTTCTGCTATTTATCGGAACGGTACTGGTCAACAACTTCGTACTGGTGAAGTTTCTTGGCCTGTGTCCGTTTATGGGCGTTTCCAAAAAGCTGGAAAGCGCAATGGGTATGGGGCTGGCGACCACCTTCGTGATGACCATGGCTTCGATCTGCTCATGGCTTATCGATAACTGGGTGCTGATCCCGTTGAACCTGGTCTATCTGCGCACCCTCTCCTTTATCCTGATTATTGCCGTGGTGGTGCAGTTCACCGAGATGGTGGTGCGTAAAACCAGCCCGGCGCTCTATCGCCTGCTCGGTATCTTTCTGCCGCTTATCACCACCAACTGCGCGGTGCTTGGCGTCGCCCTGCTCAACATCAATCTTGGGCACAACTTTATGCAGTCGGCGCTGTATGGCTTCGCCGCCGCCGTCGGCTTCTCACTGGTGATGGTGCTGTTTGCCGCAATCCGCGAACGCCTTGCCGTCGCCGATGTTCCCGCGCCGTTTCGCGGTAACGCGATTGCGTTAGTTACCGCCGGCTTAATGTCTCTGGCCTTTATGGGCTTTAGTGGTCTGGTAAAACTGTAATGAATGCGATAACCATCGCCGTTGCAGTCCTGAGCGTACTTGGGCTGCTGTTCGGCCTGATCCTCGGTTACGCCTCGCGCCGTTTTGCGGTCGAGGACGATCCGGTTGTTGAACGTATCGATGAACTGCTGCCGCAGAGCCAGTGTGGGCAGTGCGGCTACCCCGGCTGTCGCCCCTACGCTGAAGCGGTGGGCACTCAGGGTGAAAAGATCAACCGCTGCGCTCCCGGCGGCGAAGCGGTGATGCAGAAAATCGCCACGCTGTTAAACGTCGACCCGCAACCGATTGACGGCGATGCCGACGCGCTGGAGCCGGTGCGTATGCTTGCCATCATCGATGAGAGCAACTGCATCGGCTGTACAAAATGCATTCAGGCCTGCCCGGTCGACGCCATCGTCGGCGCAACCCGCGCTATGCATACGGTGATAAGCGATCTCTGCACAGGCTGTAATCTTTGTGTGGATCCGTGCCCGACGCAGTGTATCGACCTGCGCCCGGTTGCGCCAACCACGCAGAACTGGAAATGGGATCTGCACACCATTCCGGTGCGCACTATTCCCGTGGAGCACCATGCTTAAGTTATTTTCCGCATTCCGAAAAGAGAAACTGTGGGATTTCCACGGCGGCATTCATCCGCCGGAGATGAAAACCCAGTCTAACGGTACGCCGCTGCGTCAACTGCCGCTGGCGAACCGTTTTGTCATTCCCTTAAAGCAGCATATCGGCGCTGAAGGCGAACTGTGCGTCAGCGTGGGCGATAGCGTTTTGCGCGGACAGCCGCTGACCCGCGGCCGCGGTCGTATGCTGCCGGTGCACGCGCCGACCTCCGGCACCGTTGTGGCGATTGCACCTCACGCCACCGCGCACCCTTCCGCCCTGCCGGAGCTGAGCGTCATTATCGAAGCGGACGGCGAAGATCGCTGGATTGCGCGTGAAGGCTGGCAGGATTATCGCACCCAGAGCGTTGAGGCGCTGATTGAGCGTATCCATCAGTTCGGCGTTGCCGGGCTGGGCGGCGCTGGCTTCCCGACCGGTGCCAAGCTGCAAGGCGCCGGCGATAAAGTCGATACGCTGATTATCAATGCCGCCGAGTGCGAACCCTATATCACCGCCGACGATCGCCTGATGCAGGATTGCGCCGCGCAGATTATGGAAGGGGTGCGCATCCTCGCGCATATCCTTCAGCCGCGCCAGGTGCTGATCGGTATCGAAGATAATAAACCGCAGGCGATCTCGATGATGCGTGCGGTGCTGGCGGGCAGCCACGATATTCAGCTGAAAGTGATCCCGACCAAATACCCCTCCGGCGGGGCAAAGCAGCTGACGCAGATCCTCACCGGCAAGCAGGTGCCGCACGGCGGACGCTCGTCCGATATCGGCGTGCTGATGCAGAACGTCGGCACCGCTTACGCGGTGAAGCGCGCGGTGATCGACGGTGAACCGTTAACGGAGCGCGTAGTGACCCTGACCGGTGAAGCGGTTAGCCGACCGGGCAACGTCTGGGCGCGGCTCGGCACGCCGGTTCGCCACCTGCTCGATTTCGCTGGCTTCCAGCCTTCGGCAGAACAGCTGGTGATTATGGGCGGCCCGCTGATGGGCTTTACCCTGCCGTGGCTGGATGTGCCGGTGGTCAAAATTACTAACTGCCTGCTCGCCCCTTCGGCTAGCGAAATGGGCGAAACGCAGGAAGAGAAAGGCTGCATCCGTTGTAGCGCCTGCGCCGATGCCTGCCCGGCGGACTTGCTGCCGCAGCAGCTCTACTGGTTCAGCAAAGGCCAGCAGCACGACAAAGCCATCGCACACAATCTCTCTGACTGTATCGAGTGCGGTGCCTGCGCATGGGTCTGCCCGAGCAATATTCCGCTGGTGCAATATTTCCGCCAGGAGAAAGCGGAGATCTCCGCCATCGCCGAGGAAGAGCGACGCACCGCCGAAGCGAAGGCGCGTTTTGAAGCCCGTCAGGCGCGTCTTGAGCGCGAGAAACTGGCGCGCCAGGCGCGTCACAAGCAGGCCGCCGCGAAGCCTGGCGAAGAGGATAAGCAGGCAATTGAAGCCGCCCTCTCGCGCGTGAAAGAGAAACAGGCCACTGCCGCAGAGCCGGTGGTGGTGCAGGCTGGTGCCGAGCCTGATAACCGCGAAGTAATTGCCGCCCGCGAAGCGCGCAAAGCTGAGGCGCGGGCGCGTCAGGCGGAAAAAGCACAGCAGGCAGAGGCTGAAGGCGACGACCCGCGCAAATCCGCGGTCGAAGCAGCGATTGCCCGTGCGAAAGCGCGTAAAGCGGAGCATGCGCAGAAAGTCGCTGCCGCTACCGAGCCGGAAACCACCGAACTGGTTGATCCGCGTAAAGCCGCCGTTGAAGCGGCGATTGCCCGCGCGAAAGCGCGTAAAGCGGAGCAGGCACAGAAAGAGGCTCCAGCTGCCGAACCGGAAGCCAGCGAGCCGGTTGACCCGCGCAAAGCCGCCGTTGAAGCGGCGATTGCCCGCGCCAAAGCGCGTAAAGCGGAGCAGGCACAGAAAGAGACGCCAGTTGCCGAACCGGAAGCCAGCGAACCGGTCGACCCGCGCAAAGCCGCCGTCGAAGCGGCGATTGCCCGCGCGAAAGCGCGTAAAGCGGAGCAGGCGCAGAAAGAGACGCCTGCTGCCGAGCCGGAAAGCAGTGAGCCGGTCGACCCGCGCAAAGCCGCCGTCGAAGCGGCGATTGCCCGTGCCAAAGCCCGTAAAGCAGAGCAGGCCCGCGCGCAATCCAGCGCAGAAGAGGCCTCCACGCACACCCAGGCTGCCAATGACGATCCGCGTAAAGCGGCGGTCGCGGCGGCCATTGCCAGAGTTCAGGCTAAAAAAGCCGCGCAGCAAGCTGTTAACGAGGATTAAATGGTTTTCAGAATCGCAAGTTCCCCTTACACCCATAACCAGCGCCAGACCTCGCGCATTATGCTGCTGGTCACGCTGGCGACGATACCGGGCATCACCGCGCAGCTCTGGTTTTTTGGCTGGGGAACGTTGATCCAGCTTATTCTCGCTATCGTCAGTGCCCTGTTGGCCGAAGGGCTGGTGCTGAAACTACGCAAACAGTCCGTCAGCACCATTCTGGCGGATAACTCGGCCCTGTTAACCGGCCTGCTGCTCGCCATCAGTATCCCCTCTTTTGCACCGTGGTGGATGGTAGTGCTGGGCACCGTGTTTGCGGTGATTATCGCCAAGCAGCTGTATGGTGGTCTTGGTCATAACCCCTTTAACCCGGCGATGATCGGCTATGTGGTGCTGCTTATCTCCTTCCCGGTGCAGATGACCAGCTGGTTGCCGCCCCATGATATTGCGCGCACGGTGCCCGGTTTGCTGGATGCCCTTCAGGTGATCTTTACCGGTCACAGCACCACGGGTGCGACGATGGATGCCCTGCGCATGGGCGTGGATGGCATCAGCCAGGCGACGCCGCTCGACACCTTTAAAACCTCGCTGCATGCCGGACACAGCGTTGAGCAGATTATGCAGTACCCGATCTACAGCGGCGTGCTGGCGGGTGCAGGCTGGCAGTGGGTTAACCTTGGCTATCTGGCGGGCGGGATCTTTTTGCTGTCGCAAAACACCATTCGCTGGCATATCCCGGTCAGCTTCCTGCTCTCGCTGACCCTCTGCGCCACCCTTGGCTGGTTCTTTGCCCCGCAGAGCTTCTTAGCCCCGCAGCTGCATCTGCTTTCGGGTGCGACGATGCTCGGCGCATTCTTTATTCTTACGGATCCGGTCACCGCCTCGACCACCAATAAAGGCCGTCTGATTTTCGGCGCGCTGGCTGGTTTGCTGGTGTGGCTGATTCGCAGCTTCGGCGGCTACCCGGATGGCGTCGCCTTTGCGGTGCTGCTGGCGAATATCACCGTGCCGCTGATTGATTACTACACGCGCCCGCGTGTGTATGGACATCGTTAAGGAGCCGTCATGCTAGAGACAATGCGTAAACATGGCGTCACGCTGGCCCTCTTTGCCGCTGGCTCCACCGGCCTGACCGCCGCCATTAACCAGATGACCAAAAGCACCATCGCCGACCAGGCGGTATTGCAGCAAAAAGCGCTCTTCGATCAGGTGCTGCCGCCCGGGAGCTATACTAACGCGCTGGCGCAGAGCTGTTATGTGGTGAGCGACCCGGCGCTCGGTAAAGGTTCGCATCGCGTATGGATTGCGCAGAAAGAGGATAAACCGGTGGCGGCGGTGATTGAATCGACCGCGCCGGATGGCTACTCCGGTGCTATCCAGCTGCTGGTCGGCGCGGATTTTAGCGGTACGGTGCTGGGCGTGCGTGTTACCGAACACCATGAAACGCCGGGTCTGGGCGATAAAATCGAGCTGCGCATCAGTAACTGGATCACCTACTTTGCCGGCAAGAAAATCGACGGCCCGGCCGATAGCCACTTTGCCGTGAAAAAAGATGGCGGCAATTTCGATCAATTTACCGGTGCGACCATCACCCCGCGCGCGGTGGTGAATGCGGTGAAGCGCACCGGGATTTACGCCATGACGCTGCCTGAGCAGCTGTCCCGTTTGCCAGAGTGTGGAGAGTAAACGATGAGCGAAGTAAAAGAGGTCATTGTCCAGGGGCTGTGGAAAAACAACTCCGCGCTGGTGCAGTTACTCGGCATGTGTCCGCTGCTGGCGGTAACGTCGACCGCTACCAACGCCCTCGGACTGGGGCTGGCGACCACGCTGGTGCTGACCCTGACTAACCTGTTTATCTCCCTGCTGCGGCGCTGGACGCCGTCGGAGATCCGTATTCCCATCTACGTGATGATCATCGCCTCGGTGGTGAGCGCCGTGCAGATGCTGATCAACGCCTATGCTTTCGGCCTCTATCAGTCGCTGGGGATCTTTATTCCGCTGATCGTCACTAACTGTATCGTGGTGGGTCGCGCAGAAGCTTTCGCGGCGAAAAAAGGGCCGGCGCTATCGGCGCTGGACGGTTTTGCCATCGGCATGGGGGCGACCTGTGCGATGTTTGTCCTTGGCTCGATGCGTGAAATGCTCGGCAACGGCACGCTGTTTGACGGCGCGGATGGCCTGCTGGGAAGCTGGGCGAAAGGGCTGCGCATCGAAGTGTTCCATACGGACTCGCCGTTCCTGCTGGCAATGCTGCCGCCGGGCGCATTTATCGGCCTCGGTATGATGCTGGCGGTGAAGTACTTAATCGATCAGAAAATGAAAAAACGTCGTGAAGCCGCTGCCGCCGCGAAGGCCAACGACGCGCCAGAGACCTCGCCCGGGAAGGCATAATGAACAAAGCGAAACGCCTCGAAATCCTCACCCGGCTGCGGGAGAACAACCCGCATCCGACCACCGAACTGAACTTCGCCTCGCCGTTTGAACTGCTGATCGCCGTGCTGCTCTCAGCCCAGGCGACGGATGTCAGTGTCAATAAAGCGACGGCGCTGCTCTACCCGGTTGCCAATACGCCGCAGGCGATGCTGGAGCTGGGCGTCGATGGCGTGAAGCAGTACATCAAAACCATCGGCCTTTACAACAGCAAAGCGGAGAACGTCATTAAGACCTGCCGCATTTTGCTGGAAAAACATGGTGGCGAAGTGCCGGAAGATCGCGCCGCGCTGGAAGCCCTGCCGGGCGTCGGGCGTAAAACCGCCAATGTGGTGCTGAATACCGCTTTTGGCTGGCCGACTATCGCCGTGGATACCCATATTTTCCGCGTCTCTAACCGCACGCGCTTTGCGCCGGGGAAAAATGTCGAAGAGGTGGAGGAAAAGCTGCTGAAAGTGGTGCCGGCGGAGTTTAAAGTCGACTGCCATCACTGGCTTATTCTGCACGGGCGATACACCTGCATCGCCCGTAAACCCCGCTGCGGCTCCTGCATTATTGAAGATTTGTGCGAATACGACAGTAAGACCGATTAACGCCTCAGAAGGGGCGTACCACCGCCAGTACCGTAATCACCGCGGTAAACAGCACCAGCAGCAGCGTAGCGTTGTTCAGCGCGCCTGTACGCTTCAGGGTTTCACCGTTCGCCAGCCGACGCAGCGTGGCGGAGAGAAAGCCGTGCAGGCCCGATAGCAGCACCACAAACACGATCTTGATGATTAACCACAGGTGCGGCATCTGCCCGTGGGCCACCAGCATGGTGATACCGGCAATCCACAGCACGATCATCGCCGGGCTGGTCATTCTGCGGTTCCAGCTGCGTACATCGTTAAGCAGAATCAGAGTGGTGCTTTTATCGTTCTGTCGCAGGCTCCACTGCGCCACCATGGCGGTCATCAGCATGCCGCCAATCCAGACGATTGCGCTGACAAGATGTACTGCGTTGATCCACGGATGTAAATTCATCGCTTTGCTCCCATAAAAATAAAGTCCGAAGTCTGCCACTGCGGCGCCCTGCTGTCATGAACAACCGGCTTATCCGGGCAACAATTGTTAATTATTTCTCCGGTAAGCGTATCGCTTGTAAAAAAAGCCGCCACAAAGTGGCTGATTTTAGGAGATAACTCATTGTGATATGACTCACAACTCTGCAAAAGAGTCACCCGGTGACACGATCGGGCAGTCGAATGGCACCTTGAGCAAATAATCATCCGCTTATACACTTTCAGGCAGTTGAAACCTTTTTTTAGAAGAAAAAAATCCAACGCCAGGCGCTTTGAGGCTTATTTGCTAAGGCAATGTTAATAAAGGGCTAAATGTTAAAATCTACGCATCCCTGATATCCATCCCGTCCCTACTCTGGCGGGACATCCAACCAGATATGTCTCAGAAACCAGCCCAATGCACTGCCTGTGCGCGAAAATAGCCGAACATATCCCTTACCCCCGCGTTGAGATGTTAAGAACCAGTAGAAAAATCCACTTTTACCAAAATGATAAAATTAAACTCTGAATAACAATTCAGTTTGCCGAGCAAAGTTATGCGCTGGATCTATGTAACAGAATATGTCAAAAGACTTGCCTCATGGGCCAGGATAGTGAACATTACCCGCCGTTTCTCCTCCCAATATAACTAAAAGCGTGATGCAAACTGGTTATCGCGCGCTGAACACCCCCCGTTAATATGGGATGTAAAAAAAGAGGTCTACGTGTCAACTGCAAACAAACCAACAGAAAGCGTCAGCATGAACGCTTTCAAACAACCGAAAGCGTTCTATCTCATCTTCTCGATCGAATTGTGGGAACGTTTTGGTTACTACGGCCTGCAAGGGATCATGGCCGTTTACCTGGTTAAGCAACTGGGAATGTCGGAATCAGACTCCATTACGCTCTTCTCCTCCTTCAGCGCACTGGTCTATGGCCTGGTGGCTATCGGCGGCTGGCTGGGCGATAAAGTGCTCGGTACTAAACGTGTGATCCTGCTGGGCGCGATTGTGCTGGCGCTGGGTTATGCGCTGGTGGCCTGGTCCGGTCACGATGCCAGCATCGTCTATATGGGCATGGCAGCGATTGCCGTCGGTAACGGTCTGTTTAAAGCCAACCCCTCTTCGCTGCTCTCAACGTGCTATGACAAGGATGACCCGCGTCTCGACGGTGCGTTCACCATGTATTACATGGCGGTGAACGTTGGCTCCTTCTTCTCAATGCTGGCAACGCCTTGGCTTGCTGCCCGCTTTGGCTGGAGCACCGCGTTTGGTCTGAGCGTCGTTGGCCTGCTGATCACCATCGTTAACTTTGCGTTCTGCAAACGCTGGGTGAAAAACTACGGCTCCAAACCGGACTTCGAACCGCTGCGCATCGGCTACCTGCTGGCGACTATCGTCGGTATTGCGGTGCTGATCGCGATTGCCACCTGGCTGCTGCATAACCAGGGTATCGCGCGTATGGTACTGGGCGTGATCGCGCTGGGCATTATCGCCATCTTCGCGAAAGAGACCTTTACCCTGCAGGGCGCGGCGCGTCGTAAGATGATCGTTGCCTTTATCCTGATGGTGCAGGCTATCGTCTTCTTCGTGCTCTACAGCCAGATGCCGACCTCCCTGAACTTCTTCGCTATCCGTAACGTTGAACATACCCTGTTCGGCATCGCGTTTGAGCCGGAGCAGTATCAGGCGCTGAACCCGTTCTGGATCATTATCGGTAGCCCGATTCTTGCCGCTATCTATAACAAAATGGGCGACACCCTGCCGATGCCGCACAAGTTTGCTATCGGGATGGTGCTCTGCTCCGGCGCGTTCCTCGTGCTGCCGCTGGGCACCAAGTTCGCCTCTGATGCCGGTATTGTTTCCGTAAGCTGGCTGATTGCGAGCTACGGCCTGCAGAGTATTGGTGAGCTGATGATCTCCGGCCTTGGCCTGGCGATGGTCGCACAGCTGGTGCCGCAGCGTCTGATGGGCTTTATTATGGGCAGCTGGTTCCTGACCACCGCGGGCGCGAATATCATCGCCGGCTACGTGGCCAACCAGATGGCGATCCCGGAGAACGTCACCGACCCGCTGATGTCCCTGAACATCTACGGTAGCGTCTTCCTGCAGATTGGTATTGCGACGGCGGTGATTGCCGTGCTGATGGTGCTGACCGCGCCGAAGCTGAACCGCATGACCCAGAGCCGTGACGACGCGGATGAAGCGTCCAAAACCGCCACTGCGTAATCGCAAGCGGGTAGAAATGAAGAAGCCGTTAACGTCAGTTAGCGGCTTTTTTTTTATGCAACGGCGTACTACTCTATGCCGGAATTCAGATAAAAGGAAACGTCGATGAAACTGTTCTACAAGCCAGGTGCCTGCTCACTCGCCTCCCATATTGCGCTGCGCGAAGCCGGGAAAGAGATCTCCCTTATCAGTGTCGATCTGATGAAAAAACGTCTGGAAGATGGCGAAGACTTTTTCGCGATTAACCCGAAAGGCCAGGTTCCGGCGCTGCTGCTGGATGACAGCACGCTGATCACCGAAGGCGTTGCCATTATGCAGTACGTTGCGGATAACGCGCCGCAAAGCCAGCTGCTGCCGGCTGTCGGTACGCTGCCGCGCTACAAGGCGCTGGAGTGGCTGAACTATATCGCCACCGAGCTGCACAAGGGCTTTACCCCGCTGTTCCGCCCGGATACGCCGGAAGAGTACAAACCGACCGTGCGCGCACAGCTGGAGAAGAAGCTGCACTACGTTAACGACGCCCTGAGCGGTAACGGCTGGATCAGTGGCGAGCACTTCACCATTGCCGATGGCTATCTCTTCACCGTGCTGCGCTGGGCGCATGCGGTAAAACTCGATATGAGCGGTCTTGGCAATATCGAAGCCTACATGTCACGCGTGGCGGCACGCCCGGCGGTGGCTGCGGCGCTCTCCGCGGAAGGCATTGCCTGATTTACAGCGGCCTGCCTAAATGCAAGGCAAAGAAAAAGGCGGGATATTCCCGCCTTTTTTATCGTCTGAAGCCAGTGAAAATTACTTCCAGCACACCAGGCAGTAGTTCTTCTTACCGCGACGCAGCAGCGTGTAGCGACCAAACAGTCGGTCGGCATCGGTAAAGAAGTACTCCGGATCGGCCTGCTTTTCACCGTTAATGGTGACCGCGTTAGAGGCGATGGTTTTGCGCGCCTGGCCGCGGGACGGCTGTAGCTCGGAATCCACCAGCGCCTGCATCAGATCCGCGCCCTTCTCCATCTCAACCATCGGTACGCCATCCTGCGCCAGCTGTTCAAAGTCGGCTTCGCTGAGATCGCTCAGCGTGCCGTTGAACAGGCTTGCGGTGATGCGTTTCGCGGCGGTCAGACCCTCGTCACCGTGAACCAGACGTGTTACCTGCTCGGCCAGCACATACTGCGCGCGCGGCGCTTTCCCGCTGTTCTTATCTTCTTCTTCCAGCGCGTTGATCTCAGCGATGTCCATAAAGGTGAAGAATTTCAGGAAGCGATAGACATCGGCATCAGCGGTGTTGATCCAGAACTGGTAGAACTTGTACGGGCTGGTTTTCTTCGGATCGAGCCACACCGCGCCGCCTTCGGTTTTACCAAACTTGGTGCCGTCGGCTTTGGTGATCAGCGGTACGGTCAGGCCGAAGACCTGGTTCTGATGCAGACGACGGGTCAGGTCGATACCGGAGGTGATGTTGCCCCACTGATCGGAGCCGCCAATCTGCAACGCCACGCCGTAGCGCTCGTTCAGGCAGGCAAAGTCATAGCCCTGCAGCAGGTTGTAGGAGAATTCAGTGAAGGAGATGCCGACATCATCGCGGTTCAGACGCTGTTTGACCGCTTCTTTGTTAATCATCTGGTTAACAGAGAAATGCTTACCGATGTCGCGCAGGAAGGTCAGCACGTTCATGCTGCCGAACCAGTCGTAGTTGTTCGCCGCGATAGCTGCGTTCTCGCCGCAGTCAAAATCGAGGAACGGTGCCACCTGGTTGCGGATCTTGTCGACCCACTCCTGCACGGTATCTTCGGTGTTGAGTTTACGCTCGGAGGCTTTAAAGCTCGGATCGCCGATAAGCCCCGTGGCGCCGCCCACCAGCGCGACCGGTTTGTGACCCGCCTGCTGGAAGCGTTTCAGGCATAACAAAGGAACCAGATGCCCCAAATGCAAGCTGTCAGCGGTGGGATCGAAGCCGCAATAGAGCGCGATTGGCCCCTGCGCCAGTCGCTCTGCTAACGCTTCCTCATCCGTCACCTGGGCCACCAGGCCCCGCTCTTGCAATTGTTTAATCAAGTTACTGCTAGCCATCAAATTCTCCATGTATAAAACGGACTGCACCTATGCCGGTACACGACTTTTCGCCAGATGCGAAAGGATACTTCAGGGGGGCAGATAGCATAAAGCGCCGGGCTACGTTGCACCAGCGCTTATCACAACATTTTCGGCGTTTTACGGTGCCAGACGGTCGATTTTCCACGCGCCATTTTCACGCTGGTACAAAAAACGATCGTGCAGACGATTTGCACCGCCCTGCCAGAACTC
Organism: Kosakonia sp. S57; assembly: GCF_016516575.1. Classification (NCBI taxonomy): domain Bacteria; kingdom Pseudomonadati; phylum Pseudomonadota; class Gammaproteobacteria; order Enterobacterales; family Enterobacteriaceae; genus Kosakonia; species Kosakonia sp. S57. The sequence goes on from NZ_JACVUL010000001.1 coordinate 89,227, forward strand.
CATCTGCTCAATTGGGATGCGATAGCCGCCCCAGAAACTGGGCAGTGGCACCTCGCCTTGCTGGAATTTCTGTTTCAGTTCGAGGAATTTGCTTTCGAGGATACCGCGCGCCGAGATGCGGCTTGATTGCTTCGAGACCCATGCGCCGATTTGGCTGTCGCGCGGGCGGCTGTGGAAATACTTCACCACTTCAAGGGTGGAGAGACGCTCCGCTTTGCCGGTCACCATCACCTGGCGCTCCAGCATATGCCACGGAAAAAGCAGGCTGATAGCCGGATTATGTTCCAGATGCTGTGCTTTACGGCTGCCGAGGTTGGTGTAGAACACCAGCCCTTTTTCGTCGTAGTGCTTGAGCAGCACAATGCGCTGATAGGGTTGCCCCTGCTCATCAACGGTGGCGACCACCATGGCCGTCGGGTCAGCGAGCTGCGCTTCACACGCCTGGCCAAGCCAGCGCTCAAAGAGCGTTAAGGGTTCAGCGGGAAGGTCGGCGCGGCGCAGACCGCCTTTGGTGTACTCACGGCGCAGGTGCGCGATGTGCTGCAATTGATCGTTATCAGTCATGGCGTTAGCGAAAGTTGTCCTCAGGGAGAGCTATTATGCGCCCCCCGGTGAAAATCTCAACGCTGCGGAATTAACTGACAGTTGTTTAACACAATGCGGTCGTGTTTATAGACGGTAGCACCGTCACCTTTTGACCAGAATACGTATACACCGTCGGTGTAACGCGCGCCCGAGGCGGAGAGCCCCTGTTGCAGGGTCAGCTGCTGGTTATCAAGCACGAAACTCGCCTGCTGGCGGGTCTGGTTAATCTTCACGGTCAGCGGCTTTTCATCGCACTGATAGGCGAGAGTGTCGGTGTGCATGCGCTCGACGAACTGGTTGTAATAGCTGCATCCGGCGAGCAGTGCGGGCAGGCAGATGATAAGGATTTTTTTCATAGGATACTCCGGGACGCTCCTGGTCACGGAGAGCGAAGCGCCCTCCTTAAACCCGGTCAGTCTAGCGGCGTACCCCTGAAGTGGAATGCGGTTAACTCTGATTCTGCCGTGGGTTAGCCGGGAAGATAGCCCCCAGCACCGTTGGCGCGGCAGCACCGGTCACCGAGGGGAGATTGCCCGGCAAGCCAGCCAGCGTGCGCCAGGCCAGCCACGCAAAGGCGAGCGCCTCCATATCGTCGCCGCTGATCCCGGCATCATCGGTCGGTGCCACTTCAATACCCGGAAGCTGGCTTGCCAGACGCGCCATTAAAAGCGGGTTACGGCTACCGCCACCGCACACCAGCAGCCGCTCGCAGCCACCGCTGAGTAGCACCTGTTCGGAGATGGTGACCGCCGTCAGCTCCACCAGCGTCGCCTGTACATCGCAGGCGGCAAGCCCCGGATAGTGAACAAGATGACGCTCCAGCCAGGCGGCGTTGAAATACTCCCGCCCGGTGCTCTTCGGTGCCGGCTCGGCAAAATAGGGATCGCTCAGCATTCTTTGCAGCAGCGGCAGGATCACTTTGCCTTCGCTCGCCCACTGCGCGTTCTCATCGTAGGGTTTGCCCAGATGACGCCAGATCCACGCATCAAGCAGCATATTGCCGGGCCCGGTGTCGAAACCTCTGACCGGCTGGCCAGGGATTAAGAGCGAGAGATTGGCGATACCGCCGATATTGAGCACCATACGCCGCTCAACCGGGTGCGCGAGCAGCGCGTGATGAAAAGCGGGCACCAGCGGCGCGCCCTGCCCGCCGAGCGCCATATCGCGGCGGCGAAAATCACCGACTACGGTAACACCGGTACGCGCGGCAATCTGGTTGTTATCACCGATTTGCAGCGTGTGCGGTGCCACGCCCGTCGGTTCGTGCCAGACGGTCTGGCCGTGACATCCAATCGCCACAATATCCTGGGCAACGAGCTGCTCTCTGTCCATCAGGGCTAATACGGCATCGGCAAAGAGTTTGCCGAGCTGCGTGTCGAGGCGGCCAAGCTGAGAGAGGGTCAGCTTCTGCCCCTGACAGATATTGAGGATCCCCTCTTTAAGCGGCAGCGGAATGGGAAAGGTCAGGCTTGCCTGCTGCGCGACCATGGTGTCGTCGATGGCGGCCAGCACCACATCTACCCCGTCCAGACTGGTGCCCGACATCACCCCAATATAGCGACCTGATTTCATATCCCTTCCTTTCATGCATGGCAAAGAGGCTCCACTCCACCATAAAGCGTCCGTTTACGCCATCGACTGCAAACACTTTTTAACAATCCTCACCATTTTGCTTAAGTGTAAATGGCGCAAAGTACGCTTATAATCGCTTCGTTTAGATCGGGTTGATCGCGCTTTGTGTATCATTTTTTTCGGGAATTGGCTGAAGATTCGAGTGGCATTGCGAATATGCCATATAATTTAGCCATGACGGATGCTCGCAAGGGCGTTTCATGGTGAACAGGAGATTCATAAATGATGTTACGTGCACTGGCAGTTTCGCTGGTTGGTTTTACATTGGCTGGGTGTGTGAATAACGACTCGCTCTCCGGCGACGTCTACTCTGCATCCGAAGCCAAACAGGTGCAAAATGTCACTTACGGCACCGTGGTTAACGTTCGTCCGGTGCAGATTCAGGGCGGTGATGACAGCAATGTTATCGGCGCGCTGGGTGGTGCCGTACTGGGTGGTTTCCTGGGCAACACCATTGGCGGCGGCGCAGGTCGTTCGCTGGCAACCGCCGCAGGTGCAGTAGCCGGTGGCGTTGCGGGTCAATCCGCGCAGGGTGCGATGAACAAAACCCAGGGCGTGGAGCTGGAAATTCGTAAAGATGACGGCAACACCATTATGGTGGTGCAGAAACAGGGTAAAACCCAGTATGTTGCAGGTCAGCGCGTCGTCATGGCGAGCAACGGCCGCGAAATTACCGTTTCCCCGCGTTAATCACGAGTCTGTGCGGTCATGCTGATGACCGCATAAGCTTGCCCGCCAATGGGCATAAAAAAAGCCTTGCGATTGCAAGGCTTTTTGCTTTTAGTCTCGCGACTGGAGCTCGGTAATATTGTGCTCCAGCCGGGCGATCATCTTAATCAACATCTCAAGCTCCTCCGCAGAGAACCCGGATAGAATCTCACCCCGGGTCTTACGAATTACCGTCTCCATCTGATCGATGATAGGCGACGCTTTGTCAGTCAATTTAATGCGTTTTGCCCGCCGATCGCTGGCGCAAGTCTGGCGAGAAATCAGGCCCTTCTCTTCCAGTTGATCGAGCGTGCGCACCAGTGAAGGCTGCTCAATGCCGATCGCTTTTGCCAGTTGAATTTGCGACTGATCGGGCGGTAACTGATGAATATTGTGCAGCGTCACCCAGTGTGTCTGCGTTAATTCCAGAGGTTTTAGGCGATGGTCAATCAAAGCACGCCAAATGCGCACTAAGCGTGCCAGATCAGAACCTAATGGCGATTCCAATTTCATCTCCTTATAATTAGTTTGCTAAGTTATTCTACTCATTTTAGAATAGTTTGCAGCATTTATATTTGTAAAACAAATATATTGCTCGCCTCGCCAGGGCTTGTGCCGCGCCGCTTTCCGCGCGCTGGCGCACTTATTTTAAACAGGACAGTGACGCGTGAAGTTAACCTCAAGTTCTCCCGATTTACCCTTCCAGGATCTTATCTTTGGCGCCTCGGTCTATTTTCCGCCGCTCTTCAAAGCCGTGATGCTGGGCTTTCTTATCTGGCTGATGGCGCACCGCCTGCTGCGCGACTGGATCTACGCGGGCGATATCTGGCATCCGATGCTGATGGATCTCTCCCTCTTTGTGATTGCGCTGAGCCTCGCGCTCGGCCTGTTGATGGTGTGGTAACGATGCGGCTTAACTCCCTGAAGTATTTCTCAACGTTATTGGTCGTGGCGATTGCGCTGGCCGCAGGCTGGTGGATGTGGAACGTCTATATGCAGTCGCCCTGGACGCGGGATGGCAAAGTGCGCGCCGAGCAGGTGAGCATCACGCCGCAGGTCTCCGGCACTATTCGCCAGCTGGCGGTGAAAGATAACCAGTATGTTCACGCAGGCGATGTGCTGTTTCTGCTTGACGATACCCCTTATCACATTGCTGTGGTGAATGCCGAAGGGCAGCTGGCGAAGGCGCAAACGGAGCTGGCAAAAGCCAATAACGAAGCCAACCGCCGCCGCCACCTCTCCCATAACTACATTTCGGCTGAAGATCTCGACACCGCCAATATTGGCGTGAAAGCGGCGCAGGCCGATGTTGCCGTCGCCACGGCGCAGCTTAACCAGGCGAAATGGCAACTGGCGCAAACCCGCATTACCGCGCCGGTTGATGGCTGGGTGACAAACCTCTCTGCGCGCACGGGCAACTACGCCACTGCCGGTCAGCCGGTGTTTGCGCTGGTCGACAGCCACTCATTTTATGTCGTTGGCTATTTCGAAGAGACCAAACTGCGCCATATTCGTGAAGGTGCCGCAGCGAAGATTGTACTCTACAGCAGCAATAAAACGTTACAGGGTCACGTAGCCAGCATTGGTCGCGCCATTTACGATCAGAGCGTGGAGGCGGACAGCGGGCTGGTGGCGGATATAAAACCGACAGTTCCATGGGTGCGGCTGGCGCAACGCGTGCCGGTACGCATTCAGTTTGACGCCCTGCCGCAGGATATGACGCTGGTGGCCGGCACCACCTGCACCGTCACCATCAGCGAGCAGCCGTGAGCAGGCTAATGCTGCTGTGGCAAAACCTGCCGTGGGTCAAGGCGACCGGCGGCCAGTGGCGCTACGCACTGCGTAACGGCATTGCTATGTGCCTTGCGCTGACGCTGGCCTATGCGCTCAACCTGGATGAGCCCTACTGGGCGATGACCTCTGCGGCGGTGGTCAGTTTTCCCACCGTCGGGGGTGTGATCAGCAAAAGCCTCGGGCGCATTGCCGGTAGCCTGCTTGGAGCGTGCGCCGCACTGATTATCGCCGGGCAAACCCTTAACGATCCGTGGCTTTTTCTGTTTGCCATGGCGGGCTGGATAGCCTTTTGTACCTGGGCCTGCGCCCAGTTCACGAACAATGTCGCCTACGCCTTTCAACTGGCGGGTTATACCGCCGCCATCATCGCCTTTGCGATGACCAATATCACCGAAATTACCGAACTGTGGGATATCGCCCAGGCGCGCGTCTGCGAGGTGATCCTCGGCATTCTGTGCGGCGGCATGATGATGATGATCTTGCCCGGCACCGCCGATGGCCCGACGCTGCTCGCCGCGTTAAGAAGGATGCATGCCCGGCTGCTGGAGCACGCCAGCCTGCTCTGGCAGGCGGAAACAAACGACGCCATCCGCAACGCACATGAGAGCGTGATTGGGCAGATCCTCACCACCAACCTGCTGCGCATCCAGGCCTTCTGGAGCCACTATCGCTTTCGCCGTCAAAACCGGGTGCTCACCTGGCTGCTCCATCAGCAGTTGCGCATGACCAGCGTTATCTCCAGCCTGCGGCGAATGATGCTCAACTGGCCCGACGCGCCCGCCACTTTGCGCCCTCTGCTTGAGCAACTGCTGGCAGAGCTGGCGCATCACGATGCCGACGCGCTCACGGTCGCGCGCATCATCGCCCCGCTTGCGCCGACGCCGCAGGCTGACTATCGCCATCACGCTTTCTGGCAGCGGCTGCGCTACTTCTGCCGTTTATACCTTGCCAGCAGCCGCTGGTTACGCCATCTGGAAAATGCCTCGCCGGTAAGCGAAGCGCTGCCACCGCGCAGCCCGGCGTTAATGCGCGATATCGACAATGCCGAAGCGTTGTGGAGCGGGCTGCGAACCTTTGTCGCGCTGATTATGGTTGGAGCGTGGAGCCTCAGCGCGCAGTGGGAACATGGATCCGCCGCGCTGACGCTGGCGGCGATCAGCTGCGTGCTCTACTCCGTTTCCCCCGCGCCGTTTAACTCGTTAACCCTGCTGTTGCGCACACTTGCCCTGCTGACACTGTTTAGCTTTGTGGTGAAATTTGGCCTGATGGTGCAGATCAACGCGCTGGCGCTGTTTCTGCTGTTTCTCTTTCCGCTGCTTACCACCCTGCAATTGCTCAAGCTTCAGATGCCAAAGCGTGCCGGGCTGTGGGGGCAATTGATTGTCTTTATGGGATCGTTTATCGCGGTGAGCGACCCACCAGTGTTTGATTTTGCCGATTTTCTCAATGCCGATCTGGCAAAGATCCTCGGCGTGGCGCTGGCCTGGCTCGCCTTTGCGGTGCTGCGACCGGGATCGGATGCGCGTAAAAGCCGTCGCCATATTCGCGCCCTGCGCCGCCATTTTGTTGACCAACTGAGCCGCACGCCAAGGTTGCAGGAACACCAATATGAGTCGGTTGTTTATCACCACATCAGCCAGCTCAGTAACAGCCAGGATGCACAGGCGCGGCGCTGGTTATTGCGCTGGGGCGTGGTGCTGCTCAACTGTTCGCATGTGGTGTGGCAACTGCGCGGCTGGGAGACGCGTTCCGATCCGTTAAGCCGGGTGCGCGATCGCGCGATTGGTCTGCTGCGGGATGTGATGAGCGAGCGCGGCGTGCAGCAACGATCGCTCAACGCCACGCTCACAGAGTTAGAGCGGATTTGCGCGGCGCTGGGCCAGCATCACCAGCCCGCCGCGCGGGAACTCGCCTCGCTAATCTGGCGTCTCTACTGCGCGCTTGCCCAGCTGGAAAACGCGCCCGCGCCAGGCACCATCAGCGAGCCGGTTACTTAATTACGCCGCAGGCATAACGCGCCCCGCCACCGCCGAGCGGTTTTGGCTGATCGGACATGTTATCGCCACCGACGTGGATCATCAGCGCCTTGCCTTTCACCTCGTCCAGCTTTTTCAGGCGCGGCGCGACAACGGCATCGGTCGCTTTACCGTCATTATTGACCACCAGCACCGGCAGGTCGCCTAAATGACCTTCCCCTTCCGGTCCTGCATGTTTGCCTGTTTTATGGGGATCAAGGTGGCCGCCCGCGGCTTCAGCAGCAGAGGGCTTGCCCTCTTTCATCGCTGGTTCGCAGCTCCCTTTAGCATGCACATGGAAACCGTGCTCGCCGGGCGGTAGCGCGTTGAGGTCGGGCGCAAACTCCAGCCCTTTATCGGTTTCGCTGATCTTGACGCTACCGACGGACTGCCCGACGCCCTGCGCGGTGACGAGGTTCATCTGCACTTCTTCACTGGCGGCCTGCGCACCCGCACAGGTGAGCAGAGCCAGCATTGCCAGACTAAAACGCTTCATGTGACCTCCGTTGGATTGTTTTCGCTCTGTAAGTGTAGGCCAGAGCGGCACATTTCACCGGGAGGTCATAGCGTTAGCTTACGGCACGTCGTAGCCGAGCGCCGCTTTACGGATGCGGAACCACTGCTGGCGGGACATCTGTAGATTGAGCGCGCCGAGGGATGAACGCACGCGCTCAATTTTGCCGGAGCCAATGATCGGCAGCGGCGCAGAGGGTAAACGCAGCACCCAGGCGTAAATCACCTGCTCAATGTTTTCGGCGTTCAGCTCCGTTGCCACCTGGTGCAGCTCATCGCGCAGCGGCTGGCAGTCGGCATCGCTGAAGATGCGCCCGCCGCCCAGGCAGGACCACGCCATCGGGCGAATGCGCAACTGCTGAAGCTGATCGAGCGTGCCATCAAGCAGCAGCGGCTGGTGCACAGGCGAGATCTCCACCTGATTGGTGACCAGCGTAAACGGCAGCCGTGATTGCAGCAGCGAGAATTGCGCAGGCGTAAAGTTGGAGACGCCGAAGTGGCGCACTTTACCGCTCTGATGCAGTTGCAAAAAGGCTTCGGCGACTTCATCGGCATCCATTAACGGATCCGGGCGATGGATCAACAGCAGATCGAGATAGTCGGTCGCCAGGTTGACCAGCGACTGCTCGGCGCTGCGAATAATATGGTCGCGCCCGGTGATGTAGTGACCGAGCGCGTGTTCCGGCTTCGCGGTAGTGGCGATGCCACATTTAGTGACCATCTCCATGCGCGCGCGCAGATGCGGGGCAAGCTTGAGGGCTTCACCGAAAGCGGCTTCACACTGATAGCCGCCATAGATATCGGCATGATCGACGGTAGTGACGCCAAGATCGAGATGAGCTTCAATAAAACTGACCAGCTGGCGCGGCGTGAAATTCCACTCCATCAGACGCCAGTAACCCATCACAAAACGTGAGAACTCAGGACCTTGCGGCGCAAGGGCAATACGCTGAACCATCATGATTTCCTCGAAGGTAATTTGCCCCGAGTATACCCATTTTTGCCCTTAAAACAGCGAAGGTTGATCAGGTTCTTCCGGGGGTTGGTCACGCATTGCGCGCAATTTACGCTGTAAGCGCTGGCGGCAGAGGCGCAGCACCTCCTGCTTTTGCGCATCACTCATCGCTTGCCAGTTAAAGCGCTCATCGCGGCTGCGCATACAGCCACGGCAAAAGCCGCGCTCATCTGTCTGACAGATGCCGCGACACGGACTCTGGACCGGGAAAAACTCCAGTTGTTCAGGCAATGGACGCTCCATAGATGCAGGCTTTCTCTACATTCAAGACCGCGGTGAGATATTGCGCAACTGTTAAAAACGCATTGTTCGCCAATTGCCATCACAAAGTTCGCCCGCTAGAGTGTGTCGATGCGCAAGAATTCTGAACACGATACACGCGAACACTTACTGGCCACCGGCGAGCAGCTCTGCATGCATCGCGGCTTTACCGGCATGGGGTTGAGCGAATTACTGAAAACGGCGGAAGTGCCGAAAGGCTCCTTCTACCACTACTTTCGCTCGAAAGAGGCGTTTGGCGTGGCGCTGCTTGAGCGCTACTACGCCGGTTACCACCAGCGGCTGGCAAACCATTTTTCCAGCGGCCCGGGCACAGCGCGCGACAGATTGCTGGCCTATTATCAGGAGACGCTGAATCAGTTTTGCCAGCAGGGCCATATCAGCGGCTGCCTGACGGTGAAGCTTTCGGCGGAAGTGTGCGATCTCTCGGAAGATATGCGCACGGCGATGGACAGCGGTGCGCGGGGGATTATCGCCCTACTGGCACAGGCGCTGGAACAGGGACGCGAGGAGAAGAGCCTCGCCTTTGCAGGCGAAGCGCGCTCCCAGGCTCAGGTGTTATATGCTCTGTGGCTCGGCGCTAACCTGCAGGCAAAAATTTCGCGCAGTGCCGTGCCGCTGGAAAGCGCGCTGGCGCATGCGCAGCAGATCATTACCCGGCCTGAATAACATCAGGCTTTTTATTTCACTTTTTACTAGTCGACCGGTCTATTCAGGAGTTGTTTATGTCCAGTAAATTATTTACGCCGTTGAAAGTCGGTGCCATTACCGTACCGAACCGCGTGTTGATGGCGCCCCTGACGCGCCTGCGCAGCATTGAGCCGGGCGATGTCCCAACACCGCTGATGGCGGAGTACTACCGCCAGCGTGCCAGCGCCGGGCTTATCATCAGTGAAGCGACGCAAATCTCCGCGCAGGCCAAAGGCTATGCGGGCGCGCCGGGTCTGCACAGCGACGAGCAGATCGCCGCCTGGAAAAAGATCACCGATGCAGTGCATGCCGATGATGGCCGCATTGCGGTTCAGCTGTGGCACACCGGCCGTATCTCTCACAGCAGCTTACAGCCGGGCGGTGCCGCACCGGTTGCGCCGTCTGCCATCAGCGCGGGTACCCGTACCTCGCTGCGTGATGAAAACGGCAACGCCACCCGTGAAGATACCTCCATGCCGCGCGCGCTGGAGACCGATGAGGTCCCGGGCATCGTTAATGATTTCCGCCAGGCCGTTGCCAACGCGCGCGACGCCGGTTTCGATCTGGTTGAGCTGCACTCTGCCCACGGCTACCTGCTGCACCAGTTCCTCTCACCTTCTGCAAACCAGCGTACCGACCAGTATGGCGGCAGCGTTGAAAACCGCGCGCGCCTGGTGCTGGAAGTGATTGACGCCGTGTGTGAAGAGTGGAGCGCCGATCGCATCGGTATTCGCGTTTCGCCAATCGGCTCTTTCCAGAACACCGACAATGGCCCGAACGAAGAAGCGGACGCGCTCTACCTGATTGAAGAGCTGGGTAAACGCGGTATTGCTTACCTGCACATGTCCGAGCCGGACTGGGCGGGCGGTGAGCCCTACAGCGAAACGTTCCGTGAAAAAGTGCGTGCGCGCTTCCATGGCCCGATTATCGGTGCTGGCGCATACAGCGTGGAGAAAGCGGAAGACCTGATCAACAAGGGGCTGATTGATGCCGTGGCGTTTGGCCGCGCCTATATCGCCAACCCGGATTTGGTAAAACGCCTGCAGCTGAAAGCGGAACTCAACCCGCAGCGCCCGGAAAGCTTCTATGGCGGCGGCGCGGAAGGTTACACCGACTACCCTTCTCTCTGAGAAGCGGATTGAGATTTGATAGCGGCCCGGATCGGCCGCTATACTAAAACCGTGTTTCGAACCGGAACGTTAACGCATTCATAAAAGAGGATATTATGCGCTTACTTCACACCATGCTGCGCGTCGGCGACCTGCAACGCTCAATCAATTTCTACACCAACGTGCTGGGCATGAAACTGCTGCGCACCAGCGAAAACCCGGAGTACAAATATTCGCTGGCTTTTGTCGGTTACGGTGATGAGAGCGAAGAAGCGGTGATTGAGCTGACCTACAACTGGGGTGTCGACAGCTATGAGCTGGGCACGGCGTATGGTCATATCGCGCTGAGCGTGGAAAACGCGGCGGAGTCCTGCGAAGCGATTCGCAAAAACGGCGGCAACGTCACCCGTGAAGCTGGCCCGGTTAAAGGCGGCACCACGGTTATCGCCTTCGTTGAAGATCCGGACGGTTACAAAATCGAACTGATTGAAGAGAAAGACGCCGGACGCGGTCTGGGTCACTGATCCCCCCGGGCGCGCAATGCGCCCGCTGTTTTACATCTTTCCGTAAAATTTGCCATAATGCGCTGCCCTTTTTTCCTATCAAGAGATCCTGATGTCCGATAATGCTCAACTGACTGCTCTGTGCGACCGTTTTCGCGGTTTTTACCCTGTGGTAATCGATGTTGAAACCGCCGGGTTTAACGCCAAAACCGACGCCCTGCTGGAGGTCGCCGCCGTTACGTTAAAAATGGATGAGCAAGGCTGGCTGATGCCTGACAGCACCCTGCACTTTCACGTTGAGCCATTCGAAGGAGCTAATCTGCAGCCGGAAGCGCTGGCGTTTAATGGGATCGACCCGACCAACCCGCTGCGCGGCGCGGTAAGTGAATATGACGCCCTGCATGCCATTTTCAAACTGGTGCGCAAAGGGATGAAAGAGCAGAACTGCAACCGGGCGATCATGGTGGCGCATAACGCGACCTTCGATCACAGCTTTATGATGGCTGCCGCCGAGCGTTCGGCGATGAAACGCAATCCGTTTCACCCCTTTGTGACCTTTGATACCGCCTCATTGAGCGGGCTGGCGCTGGGTCAAACCGTGCTCTCTAAAGCCTGTGCGGCCGCTGGCATCGCTTTTGACGCCACGCAGGCACACTCCGCGTTGTATGACACGGAGCAGACCGCACAACTGTTTTGTGAAATCGTCAACCGCTGGAAGCGCCTTGGCGGCTGGCCGTTGCCGACGCCAGAAGTCGATTCAGAAGCCTGAAAAAAACCGGTCAACAGACCGGTTTTTTATTAAAAGTGGTAGACCAGCCCGGCGGTGGTGAGCAGCGCGGAGTGCTCTATCCCGGCGCTATCCTTGAAAGAGGCGCGCGCATAGGTCCCCTCCCTGGAGAAGGTGGCGGTATTGGTCCCTTTTTTGTTTAACGTGCGGTCCCAGGTGCTTTCCAGATAGAGCTTAGCCTGCTGCGTGACGTAATAGCCGACGCTAGCCGAAAGGGAAAAGTTCTGCTGCTGCCGGGTAGTATCGCTGAAGGTGATGCTGCGCAAGTAGTGCTGGTCTGTCGCCTGCGCGCTTACCCAGCGGCTATATTTCAGGCTGGTTCCTGCTTCAACATTGCCATAGCGATAACGACCGGTAAGGCCAATATAGGGTACGTTGAAGCGCTGTGAATACCCGAGAACTTTCACATCATCGAAACGGCCAACCTTTGCGCCATTATTACGGCTGAAGGTGCCGCCGTGCGCAGAGAAGCTGGTACGGCTTTGCCGATAGCCACCCATCACGCCAAGCCGCCAGTCAGGCTGATGAATGAGCCAGCCGGTCAGATTGAGATCCCACTGGTTAGCGAAATTGAGCCACGTATTAGGGTGAGAGCTGTGGTCGGTCCATCGGGATTGCGATGCCTGCTGCCAGTCGTAATCATCCATCTTGCTGCCACTGTGCGCGACAGTTGTCCAGCCGGACGCACCAAAAGTGAGCCATGACTGCAACAGCCACTCGATAGAGCCCTGCACCACGACAGCGTGACGATAGCGCCAGTCAAGCTCGCTGATTTTGCGTCCACCCTCATCGGTATCATAGACCCGCTCCTTCGCCGTTCCGCTTAGGGTGCCCAGTGAGATACTGGTCATCACATCCTCCTTGCTTGCCAGCGGCTGCTGCGCCGTAGCTGAAAAAGCAAAGAGAAGCGTCATCAACGCAATCATCTTGTCTATTGTTTTCATCATTCATCCTGAATTAAGGCAATCCTGTTCACAGCTGGTCATCAGAAAAAGCATGCCTGGGTTTATCAAAATTCTTAAAATAGGATAATTAACAAATAGTTACGTGCAAAATTTGCACAGTAATACCCAATAATTTAGGTTAAGTCAACGTACCGTGAGCAGGTGAGAGGCAATAAAAAAGGGCTCATGTCGAAACATGAGCCCTTTCAAGGCGGAGCCGATAACGCCAGGTTATTCGGCGTCCGGTACGCCTTTATATTTCGCTGCGGCCTCTTTGATCAGCGGCTGCAATTCACCGCGCTGATACATCTCGATAATGATATCGCAGCCGCCAACCAGCTCACCCTCAACCCACAGCTGCGGGAAGGTTGGCCAGTTTGCATATTTTGGCAGTTCGGCACGGATATCCGGGTTTTGCAGGATATCCACATAGGCAAAACGCTCGCCGCATGCAGAGAGCGCCTGAACGGCCTGCGCGGAGAAACCGCAGCTTGGCAGTTTCGGCGAGCCTTTCATGTACAGCAGAATCGGGTTCTCAGCGATCTGGCGCTGAATTTTCTCAAGAGTCTCACTCATTGTCTTTGCTTCCTTCAACTTCTTCTACGGCAGAGATCGAACATTGTAGCGGGTCAGGCTTGCTTCGGAAAATAACATTTTATTCACCGCGCGAATTTACGCTGTTACAGGCACGATAAGGTAAGCGTGACTTAAGCCAACCCGGCGCGGCTCAGGCGGTGAAAAAACCGTTTTTAGCGAAACGTTTTGCTCGTTTTTGCGCGCTTGTTAACGAAACGACGTTACAGATGCAAAAACAGTATTAACGTTTGGGCTTTTTATAGATTAGAATCGACGAGTTTTTTAAATCATACGCAAGCATAATAAGATGCCTGCCCTAACAGGGGAATGCTCAGTGGCGCGGATACCAAAAGCTTCAATCACGCTCTGTGCTTTGTTGTTCACCACATTGTCTTTCACGCCATTAGCGAGCGCTTCTGAACAAGCGCCAGCCTCGGTCGTGCAAAAAACACATCTGGCGAAAGCATCCGAACGTAAGAAAAAAAACAGTTCTACAAAAACAACAAAGAAAAGCAGTGGCACTTCAGCAGAAAAAGTCAGCAGTAAAAAAACCGCAAAAACCAAAACGTCGACCAAATCGATAAAAAAGAAAAACAGCGCTACCCCGCAGAAAACCGCTAAAACTCCCTCGCGTCGTAAAGCATCCAGCTCACTGAAAACTGCAACCGTTAGCTGGACTGAGAAGTGTACGCCGCGCAAAGGCCACAAGCCGCACTGTATTAAAGTGAAAAGCAGCCAGGCCGGCACGCTGGCTGACGTGCATAAACTGCGGGTGCAAAAAGTGCAAAAAACCGCGATGTCGAAGCTGATGAACCAGCTCGGCAAACCCTACCACTGGGGCGGTTCTTCGCCGAAAACCGGTTTTGATTGCAGCGGGCTGGTCTATTACGCCTATAAGGATCTGGTGAAATTCCGTATTCCGCGTACCGCCAATGAGATGTATCACCTGCGTGATGCCTCGCCGGTTAACCTGCGCGAACTGGAGAGCGGCGATCTGGTCTTCTTCCGCACCCAGGGTCGCGGCACCGCCGATCACGTTGGCGTCTATGTCGGCAACGGCAAATTTATCCAGTCACCACGAAGCGGCCAGGATATTCAGGTCACTTCATTAAGCGAAGATTACTGGCAGCGCCACTATGTTGGTGCGCGCCGCGTAGTGACACCGAAAACCATTCGCTAACGCCCTCTCCCACCTGCCGCTTGCGCGGCAGGTGTTACTTCGCCTTACTCCGCTGCCGCACAGACGCGCGACGCTGAATTACGCCCGGAAAAGAGCACCAGCAGCAGCCCCAGCCCGGCAATAATCGCCCCCATCACCGGAACAAAACTGTAGCCGAGACCGCCGGAGATCACCGCCCCACCTGCCGCCGCGCCAAGGGCATTACCGAGGTTAAATGCGCCAATATTGACCGATGACGACAGCCCCGGTGCTTCATGGGCAACACGCATTACGCGCATCTGCAACGGCGGCACTACCGCGAAGGTAGCCGCGCCCCACACCACCATCGCGATCGCCGCACCAATTTCACTGCGCGCCAGCAGCGGGATCGCCAGCATGATAACAATCAGCAGCAATAAAAAGCCTTTCAGGGTGCCGGTTACCGAGCGGTCCGCCAGTTTGCCGCCCAAAAAGTTACCAATCGAGAAACCAACGCCAATCAGCACCAGCATGGCGGTGACAAACACCGGCGTGGCGTCCGTCAGCGTGCGCAACACCGGTGAGATGTAGGTATAGAGGGTAAACATTGCGCCAGCACCGAGCACGGTAGTCAGCAGCGCCGTCAGCACCTGCGGGCGCATCAGTACCGCGAGCTCGTTGCGCACGTTGGGTCGTGCGCCCGCGCCGCCTTTCGGTAATGAGAAGAAGAGCGAGACCATGGAGATCACTCCAAGCCCGGCAGTTGCCATAAAGGACATGCGCCAGCCGATAGTCTCCCCAAGCCAGGTGGCGGCAGGCACACCGCCAATATTGGCGATAGTCAGCCCCATAAACATCGTCGCCACCGCGCTGGCCTGCTTCTCTTTCGCGACAACGCTTGCGGCTACCACCGAGCCCAGGCCGAAGAACGCGCCGTGGTTAAGGCTGGTGATGATACGGGCGATCATCAGGGTGGCGTAATCGGGCGCAATGGCAGAGAGCACATTGCCGACGGTGAAGATCGCCATTAAGAAAATCAGCGCGTTACGACGGCCGCGATGGGAAAGCAGCAGCGTCATCAGCGGCGCGCCCACCATCACGCCGATGGCGTAGGCGCTGATCAGCATCCCCGCAGCCGGAATCGATACCCCAACACCCTGCGCAATCACCGGCAGTAATCCCATCGGGGAGAACTCAGTGGTACCAATCCCAAAGGCGCCTATCGCCAGCGCAAGCAGGGGGAAATTTATTTTCATCTTTTGACTCCGAAATGGACATGCCGACCCTCTACCGGGTCGCGAAAGGCAAAAGTATGACAGGTGTCACAAAAAACAGAAGTGAGCGTACGGAGAAAAGTTTATTGCGCAACGGGTAACAATGGGGACGCAAGAACCGAGGGAGAGGGCTCTCCCTCGCATCAGATCAATGCAGTGCAGCGGTCAGCGCGCCGAAAACAATCAGGCTCAGAACGATGACGGTGGTGAAGAGTGAATACTTAAGATCGGTGCTCATCAATTTTTCTCCATTTAATTTCCCCACAAAAAGTGAGCTTGCGCATTTTTGCACAAATTATGGGAAAAATCTTGCGTGATTTGCCAGCAGAACCGTTTTAATACTTCCCCTTTTGCTCAAGATCAGACAAAATTCGACGCTAAATTTATTAGCGTACCGGCCATTGACTCCCCTCCTGACGTCCAGTGTCGTTTTCCCGGCGTACCGCACTCACTTTGATGAGTTCAGGGTGTTTAAAGGCAAACGTTTACCTTACGAATTATCAGGAGCTTACGATATGGTCTGGAGTAATATCTGATGGCAACGATTAAAGATGTCGCGAAACGAGCAAACGTTTCCACTACAACCGTATCACATGTAATTAACAAAACCCGTTTCGTCGCCGAAGAGACGCGCAACGCCGTCTGGGCGGCAATCAAAGAGCTGCACTACTCGCCAAGCGCCGTTGCGCGCAGCCTGAAAGTGAATCACACCAAATCGATTGGCCTGCTGGCGACCAGCAGTGAAGCGGCCTACTTCGCCGAGATCATCGAAGCGGTTGAGAAGAAGTGTTTCCAGAAGGGTTACACCCTGATCCTCGGCAACGCCTGGAACAGCCAGGAGAAGCAGCGCGCCTATCTGTCGATGATGGCGCAAAAGCGTGTCGATGGCCTGCTGGTGATGTGCTCTGAGTACCCGGAAACCGTGCTCACCATGCTTGAAGAGTATCGCCATATTCCGATGGTGGTGATGGACTGGGGCGAATCGAAGGCGGACTTCACCGATTCGGTGATCGATAACGCCTTCCAGGGCGGCTATATGGCCGGTCGTTACCTGATTGAGCGCGGCCATCGCGACATCGGCGTGATCCCGGGTCCGCTGGAGCGCAACACCGGCGCAGGTCGTCTGGCCGGTTTTATGAAGGCGATGAATGAAGCGATGATCAACGTGCCGGAAAACTGGATTGTGCAGGGCGACTTTGAGCCGGAGTCCGGCTACCGCGCCATGCAGCAGATCCTCGGCCAGTCCTCGCGCCCCACCGCAGTCTTCTGCGGCGGCGACATTATGGCGATGGGCGCTCTCTGCGCCGCCGATGAGATGGGTCTGCGCGTGCCGCAGGATATCTCCGTTATCGGCTATGACAACGTGCGCAACTCGCGCTTCTTCACCCCGGCGTTGACGACGATTCATCAGCCGAAAGACTCACTGGGTGAAACGGCATTCACCATGCTGCTCGATCGCATTGTGAATAAACGCGAACAGTCGCAGTCGATTGAGGTGCATCCGCGCCTGGTTGAGCGCCGCTCGGTGGCCGATGGCCCCTTCCGCGATTACCGCCGTTAATCCCTTTGCGCGGGAGCCTTACTCCGGCTCCCGCAGCCACTCCTTATTCAACGTTTCACTATCGCCCAGGTAATCGAGCAGCCAGTTCAGCGCAGGCGACGCCTCGTTTTGTTGCCATGTCAGGCAGCAGGCGGCATCCGGAAACGGGTTTTCCAGTTCAAGCGCCACCCAGTCGCCGCTATCGAGCCACGGTCGGGCAAAATGGGCTGGCACCATCCCTACACAGAGCCCCGCCGACAGGCACGCTTCCGACGAGGCCCAGTCGGGCACCATCACCCTTTTCTGGTTATCCAGCAGCCAGGTAATGCGCTTCGGCAACGAGCGGGAGGTATCCTCCTGAATCAGCGACGGCCAGTTGCGCAACGTCTCATCGCTTAACGGACCGTTGAGTTGTGCCAGCGGATGTTGACGTGAAACAACACACTTCCAGCTCAAAGTGCCCATATCACGAAAAGCGTAGCGACCACCGACCGGAATGGCCTGCGTGGCGCCGATCGCCAGTTCAACCCTGCCATCGGCGAGCGCATCCCACACGCCGTTGAACACCTCCTGGTAGACCACCAGTTCGACATCGCTGAAGTGACGGTAGAAATCGACAATCATCTGCCGGGTGCGGGCGGGTTTCACAATGTTATCGACGGCAATTGGCAACTGGCCGCGCCAGCCGTTGGCGATCTGCTGGCACTGCTGGCGGGTGATCAGCATTTTTTTGATAACAGACCGTCCCTCCTTTAAAAACCAGACCCCGGCGGGGGTTAATTCCACATCACGGTGGCGGCGCACAAACAGCGGCACCGCCAGCCACTCCTCCAGCTGACGCACGGTGTAGCTCACCGCAGAGGGCACGCGGTGCAACTCCTGCGCTGCGCCGCTAAAGCTGCCGTTACGCGCCACGGCATCCACCACTTCAAGGGAGTATTCTGACCACATATTCTGCCTGCAAAATTTTTGAAACCAATGTGCAAATATTAGCGTTTCACAACCAGGAAAGCACTCCTTACACTTCCCCACCCTGATTACCTGCAATTAAAGAGAAATGAGAATGCAACCTGGCAAAGGATTTTTAGTCTGGCTCGCGGGCTTAAGCGTGCTGGGCTTTTTAGCCACCGACATGTACCTGCCCGCTTTCAGCGCGATTCAGCAAGATTTAAACACCTCTCCCGCCGTGATCAGCGCCTCGCTGAGCCTCTTCCTGGCCGGGTTCGCGGTGGCGCAGCTGCTGTGGGGGCCGCTGTCGGATCGCTATGGTCGCAAACCGATTCTGCTGATCGGTCTCTCTATTTTCGCCCTGGGCTGCCTTGGCACCCTCTGGGTGCGCGATGCCACCTGGCTGCTGGTGCTGCGTTTTGTGCAGGCTGTCGGCGTCTGTGCCGCTACCGTTAGCTGGCAGGCGCTGGTGACGGATCACTACCCGGCGCACCGGGTTAACCGCATTTTCGCCACCATTATGCCGCTGGTCGGCTTAACCCCGGCGCTGGCCCCGCTGCTCGGTGCCTGGCTGCTGGCCCATATTGAATGGCAGGCGATTTTCGCCACCCTGCTGGCGATCACCGTGGTGCTGATGATTCCGGTTTTCCGCCTTAAATCGCCGGTAAAAGAGGTGGCGCATGACCAGCAGGCACTCACCTTCCTCGATCTGCTGCGCGCCCGCGATTATCGCGGCAATGTGATGATCTACGCCGCCTGCTCCGCCAGCTTCTTTGCCTGGCTTACCGGCTCACCGTTTATCCTGCATGAGATGGGCTATGGCCCGTCGGTAATTGGCCTGAGCTATGTGCCACAAACCTTCGCCTTCCTGATTGGTGGTTACGGCTGCCGCGCAGCGCTGCAAAAGTGGCAGGGTTCGCGCATGTTGCCGTGGTTACTGAGCGGCTTTGCTCTGAGCGTGCTGGCGACCTGGGCAGTCGGCTTTATTCCCGGCGTCTCGCTGACCGCGCTGCTGATCCCCTTCTGCCTGATGGCGATGGCAAATGGCGCGATCTACCCTATCGTGGTGGCGCAGGCGCTGCGTCCCTTCCCGCAGGCGACGGGCCGCGCGGCGGCGTTGCAGAATACCCTGCAACTGGGGCTCTGCTTCTTCGCGAGCCTCGTTGTTTCGTGGCTGATCATTACCCCGCTGCTGACCACCACCAGCGTGATGCTCGCCATGGTGCTGCTCGCGGCACTCGGTTATGGCATTCAGCATCGCGCAGGCGAAGAGCCGGATGAGGTGCGTGAGCCCTCCTCCGCACGCGGGTAGTTGCCGACGGGACTGTCGCTAATGGCGTAATTAGCCTGCTATTAGCGACAAGTTGAATCACCTGATATTGAGGCCTATACTGATTCTCGGCTATCTCATAAATACGATAAATATTATGCAGTAACGGGCACCGGAGCGTGCTCGTTTCCCCAAGGAGGGCCTTTTCTGGCAAGGGTCTCTCCCTTCCTCTGTTCTACGTCTGATATCAGCCTTACGGTGCAAACCGTGAGATTTCTCACAAACTCTGCCAGCGTCTACGCTTGTAGAGTTCTGATCACTATTCGTGATGGAGAAGGTATGAGTTCATCGTGTATAGAAGAAGTGAGCGTGCGGGATGACAACTGGTTCCGTATAGCAAACGAACTGCTGGGTCGCGCAGGTATTCGTATCAACGGTCCCGCCCCCGCAGATATTCAGGTGAAAAATCCTGATTTTTTCAAACGCGTTTTACAGGACGGATCGCTCGGACTCGGCGAAAGTTATATGGACGGCTGGTGGGAGTGCGAGCGGCTCGACATATTCTTCACCCAGGTACTGCGCGCGGGCCTTGAAAAACAGCTTCCGCACCATCTCAAAGATACGCTGCGCATTGCCGCGGCCCGGCTCTTCAACCTGCAAAGCAAAAAGCGGGCGTGGATTGTCGGCAAAGAGCACTACGACCTCGGCAACGATCTCTTTACCCGCATGCTCGACCCGGCGATGCAGTACTCCTGCGGCTACTGGAAAGAGGCGACCACCCTTGCTGAGGCGCAGCAGGCAAAATTGCGGCTTATCTGCGAAAAACTGCAGTTAACCCCCGGTATGCGCGTGCTCGATATCGGCTGCGGCTGGGGCGGGCTGGCGCAGTTTATGGCACAGCACTATGGCGTTCGCGTGGTCGGCGTCACCATCTCCGCAGAGCAGCAGAAAATGGCGCAACAGCGCTGCGCCGGGCTGGATGTGGAGATTCTGTTGCAGGATTATCGCGATCTGCGCGATCAGTTTGACCGCATCGTCTCCGTCGGCATGTTTGAACACGTCGGGCCGAAAAACTACGCCACCTACTTTGATGTGGTCGACAGAAACCTGAAGCCGGACGGCCTCTTTTTACTCCACACCATCGGCTCCAGACAGACCGATAACAATGTTGATCCGTGGATCAACCGCTATATCTTCCCGAACGGCTGCCTGCCCTCGGTGCGCCACATCGCTACCGCCAGTGAGCCGCACTTTGTGATGGAGGACTGGCACAACTTCGGCGCCGATTATGACCGCACGCTAATGGCCTGGTATGGGCGCTTTCTCGCCGCGTGGCCGGAGATTGCCGACAACTACTCCGAGCGCTTTAAACGCATGTTCAGCTACTATCTGAACGCCTGCGCCGGGGCCTTTCGCGCCCGCGATATTCAGCTCTGGCAGGTGGTGTTTAGCCGCGGCGTCGAGAAAGGTCTGCGCGTCGCGCGTTAGCGCTGCGTTTGACCAACAAAAAAGCCGCAACGGCTACGCTGCGGCTTTTTGCTGTTTGTGACGCCTGGTTACTCGACGACATTCACCACAACAGCAGCCTCTTTGGCCGCCAGTACGCGCTCAACGGTATCGACAACGGCCTGAGTTTGCGGATCGATCTCAATATTGACGCGCTGCCCCAGTTTTTTGCCACTCAGGGTGGTGCGCTGCAGCGTTTCCGGGATCAGGTGCACGCAAAAACGCGTGGCGGTCACTTCACCAACCGTCAGGCTGATACCGTCGATGCCAATAAATCCTTTATAAAGGATGTATTTCATCAGCGTCGGCTCCTGCACTTTAAACCAGATCTGGCGGTTATTTTCCGAGGCGAGGATTTTGACGATTTCAGCGGTCGACATAATATGACCCGACATTAAATGCCCGCCAATCTCATCGCTGAATTTCGCCGCGCGCTCAACGTTAACGATATCCCCAACTTCGAGTTCGCCAAGGTTAGTAATACGCAGCGTCTCTTTCATCAAATCAAAGCTGATATGGCTACCGTTAATCTCGGTGACGGTCAGGCAGCAGCCGTTATGCGCAATAGACGCCCCGGTTTCAATTCCGTCCAGCATCGTTTCAGGCAGCTCAACAACGTGGGTGCGAAAATTCGGTTTTTCGTCAATCGACACCACTTTTGCCGTGCCCTGTACAATACCCGTAAACATAATCATCACTCCTGTTTCATTCTTACGGCATTACCGTGTGCTCCACGCACAATAACAGGTGAAAAATCCCCTTGCCAGCCTGAAGCCCGCTTTGCGGCGAAAGATAATTTTGATTTATGGATAACGTGGCAAAAAGGGGCGTTAACAGGTACTATTTGAGCAGATGTCGCACTTATCGCAGTGCGGCATTTTTTGTCGCACAAGGATATAACTCCTTTCTCTTAAGTATTTCCATTCTCTCTTATAACAACAATATATAGGTGTTAACGTGCAGAAGTATGTAACAGAGGCGCGTCAATTACTGGCACTTGCCCTGCCGGTGATTTTTGCGCAGGTTGCCCAGACGGCGATGGGCTTCGTCGATACCGTGATGGCCGGGGGCTATAGCGCCACGGATATGGCTGCGGTCGCTATCGGTACCTCTATCTGGTTCCCCGCTATTCTGTTTGGTCACGGCCTGCTGCTGGCAATGACGCCGGTGATTGCGCAGCTGAATGGTTCCGGGCGTCGCGATCGCATCGCGCATCAGGTGAGCCAGGGGTTCTGGTTGGCGGGTGCCGTATCGGTGCTGATTATGATTGTGCTGTGGAACGCCGGTCATATTATTCGCGCCATGCATAACATCGACCCGCTGATGGCCGATAAAGCGGTCCACTTTTTACGCGCGCTGATGTGGGGCGCACCGGGTTATCTCTTCTTCCAGGTGTTGCGCAACCAGTGCGAAGGGTTGGCGCGAACCAAACCCGGCATGGTGATGGGCTTTCTCGGCCTGCTGGTCAATATTCCGGTTAACTACGCCTTTATCTATGGCCGTTTCGGTATGCCGGAGCTGGGCGGCGTCGGCTGCGGCGTGGCGACCGCGTCGGTCTACTGGGTGATGTTTATCTTTATGCGCCTCTACGTGAAACACGCCGGTGCCATGCGCGACATCAAACACGAGGCCCGCTTCGCACGTCCCGATATGGCAGTGCTGAAACGGCTGACCCAGCTCGGCTTACCGATTGCGCTGGCACTCTTTTTCGAAGTGACCCTGTTTGCCGTCGTCGCGCTGCTGGTCTCGCCTCTCGGCATTGTCGATGTTGCCGGACACCAGATTGCGCTTAACTTCAGCTCGCTGATGTTCGTGTTGCCGATGTCGCTGGCAGCAGCGGTCACTATTCGTGTCGGCTTCCGCCTCGGTCAGGGCTCGACGATTGATGCCAAAACCTCGGCTCGCACCGGCTTGATGGTCGGTGTTTGTATGGCGGCCATTACCGCGGTGTTTACGGTGCTGATGCGCGAGCAGATCGCCCTGCTCTATAACGATAACCCGGAAGTGGTGGCGCTGGCGTCGCATCTGATGATGCTGGCGGCAATCTATCAGATCTCTGATTCAATTCAGGTGATCGGTAGCGGCATCTTGCGCGGGTATAAAGATACGCGTTCGATCTTCTTTATTACCTTTATCGCCTACTGGGTGCTGGGGCTGCCGACCGGCTACATTCTGGCGCTGACGGATTTGGTGGTTGCGCCAATGGGACCAGCAGGCTTCTGGATGGGCTTTATTATTGGCCTCACCTCGGCGGCGGTAATGATGATGCTGCGCATGCGCCATTTGCAGCGTCAGCCTTCGAGCCGCATTTTGCAGCGCGCGGCACGCTAAACCGCTGTAGCCGCCTGCGGGCGGCTACTTTCAGCGCGTTTTGCTCAGTTGTTCCGCAATCGAGTGAATTCAGTAAGAAATCTGCCATTTTCCGCTTGCCACATCTGCGGGCTGCCGCTAATATTCGTCCCCGTTGTCAACCACAACATTGCGTTCATAGCTCAGTTGGTTAGAGCACCACCTTGACATGGTGGGGGTCGTTGGTTCGAGTCCAATTGAACGCACCATCCTTCTTCAGTGCGTCCGTAGCTCAGTTGGTTAGAGCACCACCTTGACATGGTGGGGGTCGGTGGTTCGAGTCCACTCGGACGCACCATTCGTTGTTACTCTCTGTTTTATCCCCTTTATTTCATCTCAGCTTCAGCATCACGCCTTCTGCGCGTTACCGGTCGTGATAAAAATTCTCCCCCAGAAATAAGAGATAAAAAAAACCGCACCTTGCGGCGCGGCTTTTCATATTACTGCAAGGCTTATCAGAAGCCGACTTTCAGCGTGATTTGACCGCCGTAACCGCCGGTACCCGCGTCATCGATGCTGCGGGTGTAGCCCGCGCGCACCCCGAGGGTCACGTTGTCGCGGATCTGGCCATCGATGCCAATATCCAGCGCTGCTGCGGTGCCATCCTGATCCGGATTGAACGACGTTTCGCTGCCTGCCACACCCGGCGCGCTAACGTTCAGCGTGCCCTTCGAGTCGAAGGTCTGGATAAAGGACGGACGGATAAACCAGCTTACCGGTACCGGTTTACCGCTCTCTTTCAGCGTCGCATTGTTGCCCAGACGCAGACCGGCACGCACCTGCTGGCTGTGACCATCACCGAACTGGACGTCAGCCACATCATCACTGCCATCTTTCAGGTTCACGCCGCGATACTGGTACTGCACCTGCGGCTCCAGCACCAGGCCGCTGCCAATCTCAAACGGCAGACCGGTTTCGAAGGAGCCAACGTAGCCCCAGCCGTGGGTTTTCAGGCCGTCGCCGTCGCGCGGATTAGTGTCGAAGTTGTGGCGAGTACCCTGTGCCACTACGTCCATCCACCAGCCGCTCTCATGCACGCCATTAAGGTAGAGGCCGCCGCTGTAAGCGTCATCGCGAACCGTACCGGCTTTCGACTTGTTGTTACGCTGCACGTCGATAGCGGAGAGACCTGCCGCACCGTAGATCCCAGCGGTCCACTCCATGCCAGAGCCTGAACCCTGCCACAAATCACTACCGATCTGCAGGAAGGTGTAGCCGCCTTTGCTTTCCGGCGTGTTGCCATTGCTCAGGTCACTGCCGCCGTGATCGTGGCTCAGTTGACCGGCCTGGAAACGGGCCCACATATTGCTGCCGCCTTCGGTCGGGGTACGCGCCGCATAGCGACGGGCATCCAGCGAGCCGAGGAGCGCACTGTCATAATCCATTGCCTGAGCGTAAACGGAGCTGTAGAGGTAGATCGCCGAACGGTAGTTCTGCGGGCCGTCTGCGTTACCGCCTGCCTCAGCGGTGGTCAGATACCAGCTCTCGTCGGCGTTGCCCTGTTGTAGGGTGTAGTTATACGCACCCGCCTGCAGGCTACCGTCCAGACGGAAAGCATCATCGGTGGTGGTCGCGCCGTTAATGGCGTTCACGACCTGAATGCCGTTACCGCTGGTACGTGCCCCGAGGCCGCCCTGGCTGCGAATGGCGATATTGGTGTTACCGGTGGCAGTACCGCCATCCAGTACCAGGCTGTCACTCACTGCGGTATTACCATCAAACAGGGTGTTAAGGGTGATGGTGCCGCCATTGCCCACCAGGTTAGTGACGGTCAGGGTTTTCGGTACAAATGCCCCGGTCGGTGCCTGGTAATCAATGGTGCCGCCCAGCGTCAGGTTGTCGAGCAGGGAGCTGTCGGTCATCAGCCAGTTTGAGCCTGCATCGACGGTGAGATCGGTCGGGTCAATCATCCCGGTCAGCGTGGAGCCGTTGCTCAGCTGCAAAGAGGTCCCGGCCTGGGCGATGATGTCGGTCACCGCATCCAGCCCGCTGAACACCAGCGTACCGCTCTGCAGGTAGGTGCCGCCCGCCTGATTAAGCGCACCGCTCAGGGTCAGGGTGTTGTTACCCTCTTTATAGAGCGTACCGTTGCCGTTGATCGCCGCGTTAACGGTGCTGGCGCTGTTCGCAGTGGTGATGCGCAGTTCGCCGTCGTTGTTCACATTACCGGCCAGCGTACCGCCATCATTGATTTTGGTGACCCCGGTCAGCATGCCGCCCTCGGCAACGCTCAGCGTACCGTTCTCGCTGACCACGGTGTTGTTGGCGCTACCGTCTACGGCAACCGCCAGCAGACCGCCGCTTTCCAGCAGCAGGCTATCGGCGATCTTATTGGCAATGGAGAAGCTGCCGTTAGCGTTGGTGCCGTTAAGCGTGGTGTCGGTGCCCGCCATCAGCGCTGCGCCGCTGTTGAGATTGATATTGGTGACCGTGGCGCCATCTTCCAGCGCCAGCATGCCGCCGCGCTCAATCGCTGTCAGATCCGCCACGCCCCCGGCACGAACGAACTGGGCGCCGCCTTTGCTGACGGTGGTGGCGATAGCCTTGCCGCCGAAAGTGACGCTCTGGGCGCCATTTTCGCTAACGGTAGAGGAAGCAACGGTGCCGCCCTGGTTAACCACCTGATCACCAACTACCTTGTTGTCGATGACGATTGCGCCGTCATTGACGTTCTGGATCCCGCCCTCGCGGATGATGGTGGAGATCACCGTCCCGCCGCTGTTGACGTTCTGCGTGCCGCCACCGTTGATGGTGGTGTTGCTGGCGATGCCGCCGGTCAGCACGTTCTGGATCCCGCCGACGTTGATAACAGCAAAATCGGATGAACCACCGCTGTAGATATTCTGCGTGCCGCGCTCATAGAGCGTTGTGCGGGTCGCGGTACCGCCGCGGTAGACGTTCTGCACGCTGTTCGAGGAGAGATCGGTATCCACCGCGCTGCCGCGCACGTTCTGCTGGCTGTCGTTGCCCAACGAGGTGTTAACCGCCGTGGCCCCGGCGGCGATATTCTGCACCGCAAAGTTATCCATCAGGTTGTTTTCCGCACGGCCACCGCTGTAAATATTCTGGATGCCGTGACGGTTGCGGGTATCGGTGACCACGGCGCCGTCGTAAATCCCCTGTACTGCATCGTCGTTCAGCACGGTAGAGGTCGCTGAGCCGCCGCTGTAGATGCGCTGTTCTGCACGGGTGATTTCCGAACCGGTGGTGGTGCCGTACACCTCCTGGATACCGCCATCGATAACGATAGAGACTTCGGCATTGGCATTTTTGTTGATCACCTGACGCCCGCCGTTTTTCACGATGCTGACAATCGACGTGCCGTCAACCACCTGCAGGCCGCCGTCGACGAAGGTGAAGTCGGTGACGCCGCCAGCGGCAACGTTTTGTCTGCCACCCTCATAGATCGTACCGCCGTAGGTATAACCGCCATCGTTAACGTTCTGCACGCCGCCCTTCTCAATACGCGCTTCGAAGGCCTGGCCGCCGCTGCCGATATTCTGCGTTCCGCCCAGCACGCGCGCGGCGAAGGATTTCGCGCCGTTATTGACGTGCTGCTCACCGCCGTTGAGAACGGTGGAGATCGCTACCGCCGCGTTGCTGAGGATCTGCTTGCCGCCCGCGTTAATCACGCTCTGGCGCGACCAGCCGTACGGGTCAACGATCTGCTGCCCGCCGTTATTGATCACCGCCTCGAACGACTGACCGTCTACGCGCTGGACGCCACCGCTGTTCACCAGCGTACCGCGTGCCTGGCCACCTTTCGTGATCAGCTGTACACCGCCGTCGCTGATGCTGGTGCTGGAAGCCGTACCCTGAACCAGCTGCGTACCGCCGCCAAACACTGTGCCGTCGGAGGCTGCGCCACCGGCTGAGACGTGCTGGACCCCGCCGTTTTTGACGATTGAACCGGCAGCAAGGCCGCCGTTGTTGACAATCTGCTGACCGCCGTCGTTAACAACTGACGAGGTGGCAGTGCCATCGACGCTCTGCACGCCGCCGCTGTTGATATGGGTATCGGTGGTTTTACCGCTCGCCTGCACGATCTGCTGACCGCCATCGCTCAGGCTGGTGCCGGACGCCGTGCCCGCAACCACCTGTTTGCCGCCGCCAAATACCGTGCCGTCGGAGGCCGCGCCGCCAACATTGATGTGCTGCAGGCCACCGCTGTGCACCGTGGTGCCTGCCGCTAGGCCGCCCCGGTTCACCAGTTGCGTACCGCCGTTGCGCACGACCGATGAGGTGGCATTGCCGTCGACGCTCTGCACGCCGCCGGTGTTGATTTGGGTATTGGTGGTTTTGCCGCTCGCCTGCACGATCTGCTGACCGCCATCGCTGACGCTGGTGCCGGAAGCCGTACCGGCCACCAGCTGTTTGCCGCCGCCGAATACCGTGCCGTCGGAGGCCGCGCCGCCGACATTGATGTGCTGCAGGCCACCGCTGTTGACGATGGAGCCTGCGGCAAGCCCGCCGCTGTTAACCAGCTGCACGCCGCCGTTGTTGACCACGGCTGAGGTCGCCGAACCGTCAACGCGCTGCAAACCGCCACTGTTGATAAGCGATCCCGTTGCGATGCCGCCCACCTGCACGTGCTGAATGCCGCCGTCGCCGATAACCGTATCACCGGCCAGCCCGGCAACTTGCTGCGTTCCGCCCAGCAGGGTGGTTTTTGAAGCCGCACCTTTGGCACGCACAATCTGCACGCCATCTTTATCAACGCGGGTATCGTTCGCGTGACCGCCGCTGCGGATCAGCTGTTTACCGCCGCTGTAGACGATAGTGCCGTTTGCCGTGCCGTCAACATCCTGGAAACCGCCGTCATAGATTTTGCTGTCGGTGGTTTTGCCGGTAGCGTGAACCTGCTGCACGCCGCCTGCATCGACGCGGGTATTGGATGCCGTACCTTCAACAACCTGGGTACCGCCAAACAGCAGCGCATCAGATGCTGCACCGCCTTCATTGATATGCTGCAAACCACCGGCATTTACCTGCGAACCGCTGGCCAGCGCGCCGGAGTGGATCAGCTGTACGCCGCCATCATTAACCACTGCGGCGATCGCCGCGCCATCTACCGCCTGGGTGCCGCCGCTGTTGATAATGGTATCGGTGGCTTTACCGGTGGCTTGCACCAGCTGATGACCGCCGTTGTTGATGCTGGTACCGGACGCCGTGCCGGCAACAACCTGCTTACCGCCGCCAAACACCGTGGTGTCGGACGCCGCTCCGCCTTCATTAATGTGCTGCAGGCCGCCGCTGTTAACGGTCGCGCTCTTCGCCAGACCGCCGTTATTGACCAGTTGGGTGCCGCCGTCATAGATAACCGATGAAGTGGCCGTACCATCCACACGCTGCAAGCCGCCGTCGTTGATAAGCGATCCCGTCGCGCTGCCGCCCACCTGCACGTGCTGTACGCCGCCCGCACCGATAATGGTGTCTGCCGCCACGCCCGCCAGTTGCTGAATACCGCCCAGCAGCGTGGTGGCAACGGTTGAACCGCCCGTGAGCACGCTTTGGATCCCACCGGCGTTGATCACCGCGCTGGTCGCGCTGCCGCCGCTGCGCACTTTTTGCAGGCCGCCGTCGTTCACCTCTGCGGAGAGCGAAACGCCGTCAACATCCTGTTCGCCGCCCGCGTTAACCACCGCGTCTTTACTGATGCCGCTGGCGTGGATCTGCTGCAAACCGCGGTTATTGATGACGGTACCGGAGGTCATACCCTCCACCAGTTGGGTGCCGCCGAGCAGAGTGGCGTCGGATGCCGCACCGCCTACGCTGATATGCTGTAGTCCGCCGGTGTTAACCACGCCGCCGGTCGCCAGACCGCCGCGGTTAACCAGCTGCGTACCGCCCGCATTGACCACGGAGTCGATCGCCTGGCCGTCAACGGTCTGTGTGCCGCGATTGTTGATGATGGTCCCGGTAGATTTACCGGTTGCCTGGACTAACTGCGCACCGCCGTCGCTGACGCTGGTGCCGGATGCGGTTCCTGAGAGAACCTGGGTGCCGCCGCCAAACACGACGCCGTCGGAGGCTGCGCCGCCCTGTTTGATATGCTGGATGCCGCCGCTGTTGACGGTAGTACCCGCTGCCAGCCCGCCGCTATGAACCAGTTGGGTACCGCCGCCGTTAACCACCGCAGAGATCGCGGTGCCGTCGACGGTCTGGGTACCACGATTATTGACGATGGTGCCGATGGCTTTACCGGTTTGCTGAACCAGCTGCGCGCCGCCGTCGTTGAGGTGGGCGCCGGATACCGTACCGGCAACAATTTGATTGCCGCCGCCAAAGATAGCGGTATCGGCGGCGGAACCCCCGACGTTAACATGCTGGCTACCGCCGCTGTTTACTGTCGCATTCTGGGAGAAACCACCGTTGTTGATAAGCTGCGTGCCGCCGGCATTAACAATACCCTCGACTGAGTTGCCGCTAACAGCCTGTACGCCGCCGTTGTTAATCACCGTCTGGCTTGCCAGACCGCTCTGCAGCACGGTTTGCACGCCGCCTGCACCGACCACGGTGCCGCTCGCCTTACCGGAGACCGCCTGCGTGCCGCCGCTGTTCAGCTGCGAGCCGGTTGCCGTGCCGTCCACTTCAACAATCTGTACGCCGTTGGTGACCACGGTACCGCTGGTCTGGCCGTTCTGGCGCACGATCTGCGATCCGCCATCCTGAACGCGGGTGTCAACGGTCTGACCGCCCGCCACGATCTGGGTACCGCGACTGCCGATAGTATGGTTAGTGGTTAACCCGCCGGTGCGTACATTCTGTACGCCCTCCTGCACCACCTCATCCCGCACCGAATCGGTGACATCGGGGGTGAATGCCATTGCCCCGCTGCTGGCGAACAGACCGCCCACCGCCGCTGAGATTAATACCGCGCCGCCTGCGCGCTTGCCTTTTGCCCGTGTCAGTTCGGAAACCACCACGAACGCCCGCTGAACGTCATTCCACACCAGCCGGTAACTGCAGTTAAGACTTTTCTTCATTTCAATGTCCTCGAAACCCGTCTCTCATCCGCTATGCGGCGTGTTGATCGGGGTCTGCCAATGCTGTTGTTTTGATGCCAAAGGGATTGCTTCGCAGGGCAATCAGCCGGCGTAAATGGCCGATGACCTGCTTGCCAGTGATAAATCGTGTGCATTCGTACTGCCGGTCCGTGCCTTTGTGGCGCGGACACCAGAAATAGTCCTGATGATCAAAATTGAGCCGCACGTCATCCCAGCAGCCGTTACAGACATGGGTGTTGATGACGCGCCAGGGGGTATAAAACTCGCTGTTGGGCAGGCTGAAACCGCTGATCAGCACCACCGGGATATGGCAGCCCCAGGCAAGCCAGGAGAGACCGCTGCCGAGGCCGATAAAAAAGTCGGCGTGCTCCAGCAGCGCCACGCGTTCAGCCAGCGGCAAATTGCCGGTGAAATCTTCCGCGCCGTGGGGGATTTTGTTCCAGACGTAACCGCGGCCGACCACGCGCTCTTTGTCGATGCAAAGCACGCGGTAGCCCTGCGCTTGTAGATAATCGATAACCTCATGCCAGCCGGTGCCGTTGTTCCAGAATTTGGCCTGGCTGGTGGACTGGGTGGCGATGCAGACATAGGGCTCAGCGATGCGGCGCGGAGTGTGCTGGCGCAGATCCGGGACAATTTCGCTCGGGTCGACGCCGAGGATATGCCCGGCGGTGCGGTGCAGGCCAACGGCGCGAAAATCAAAGGGCTGTTTGTCGAGATCGCCATTAAAAAAGAGCCCGACGCGCCAGCTGGCATAGGGCGGCGCGCTCACGCCAGGCCCGGCCTGCCAGCTTTCCGGGGTTGAAAAGTTGAGCTGCGGATAGACCGGCGAGAAGAGATCGACAATCGGTTGCGCCAGCGTGCAGTCAACGTGGCACTGGTAGGTTTGCCGAAAGCGTTCGGCGTACGGCACCCAGCCGACCAGATCGCCGAGCGTGCCGCTGGGAAAAGAGATCAGCACCCTTTTGCCGCGCATATCCAGCGCATGATCCAGCACGGGCTCCGCCTGCACTCCGTCCCAGACCCGCAGACGAAACGGCACATAATATTTTTTCGTGCTGATGACCCACCCCTGCCCGACATCGTCAGCAAAGAGGATATTTCCCGTTTCGTCATCGCTTATTTCGACCCGCCAGTTACCGGCTGGCAACAATAAACGGGCACCGTCATTAAAATCATACAGGATACCCATCGGCCCCTGTTGGGTCGGAATTTCCGGCGGTGAAATAAAAGCATATCCATGACCAACAACTGTGGAAGTCGTCATCGCCTAACCTTCATCAAGAGTCAACGCATTAAATAGGGCTGGCGGTAAAATAATTAGCAGGCACCAGCCGACCTCCGGGTGTAATTCTCCGGAACAAATTTTTTTATAAATTTTTGCCTCTCATTAAGAGTCGCTTAAGAGTAGTTACGCCGTGCTTTATTGCAAATTATCTCAAAAAATGAAGATTCATACATATCAACAACTTAGATTTATACCACTTTCGCGCTGCGTTAGAAGAAACTAACTAAAACAAAAAGTTAGCCACGCTTAAATGCAAGCGTTTTAGGATTTTCCTTAATCTAAATTTGGTGCAAAAACGTGATAGTGATTCGGAAATATAAAATATATTTCTGCGATTATGCTGACGAAATGAACGATATATCCGCCTCGCTTAAAGGTCGGCGTGATTAAAAAATTAGCTATCGTGGTAATTAATTAGAGTGCAAGCAGTTTGCTTTGCATTTATTTAATCCCCTGACCTCAGGCGTGAGTCAATTGAGATATATGGAACTTTCTTATTGCTAATTTTTTTCAGCAAAAGAGTGGCTCGATAAATAAGCACTTGCGCAGCTGTACAATAATGTTGCCGCAAGATGCGGTCATTCTGATGCAACTGCTGACGCCGGGTTGTTCAGCAGAAGAAGTGCATACGCTGGTGCAACGGTTGCGCAATTATGTGATAACGGTTGCATAACGAAACGATGCTGGTCATCAATTCGCATTTTGAAACAGCGTTTTTAATTCCTTTCTGTCACTGTGGACGCTATAATGCCGCAATCCTAATTTGAATGGATTCAGCTGATTGAACTGTAAAGCAGATAACTCACATCAATGTTTTCCCAGACTGGCTGAACCTCAGGCACACATTCCTCTGCACGCTTTTTTGATGTCACCTATCCTTATTCTGTGGCATCGCTCTTTTCGCAACACAGGTTTGACTCCGGCGCCGTGCGCATCCCGGAGCGTGAATTCCCATTCCTTCTCAACCCAAACTTAAAGACCAGAAACTGTCATGAAAAAGACCAAAATTGTATGCACCATCGGGCCGAAAACCGAATCCGAAGAGATGTTGACCAAAATGCTGGACGCAGGCATGAACGTCATGCGTCTGAACTTCTCTCACGGTGACTATGCTGAGCACGGCCAGCGCATCCAGAACCTGCGCAACGTGATGAGCAAAACCGGTAAGAAAGCGGCCATCCTGCTGGACACCAAAGGTCCGGAAATCCGCACCATCAAACTGGAAGGCGGTAACGACGTTTCGCTGAAAGCGGGTCAGACTTTCACCTTCACCACCGACAAATCCGTTGTTGGCAATAGCGACACCGTTGCCGTGACCTATGAAGGCTTCACCAACGACCTGAGCGTCGGCGATACCGTGCTGGTCGACGATGGTCTGATCGGTATGGAAGTGACCGCCATCGAAGGGAATAAAGTTGTTTGTAAAGTGCTGAACAACGGCGATCTCGGCGAAAACAAAGGCGTCAACCTGCCGGGCGTCTCTATCGCCCTGCCGGCGCTGGCGGAAAAAGATAAGCAGGATCTGATCTTCGGCTGCGAGCAAGGCGTCGATTTCGTTGCTGCTTCCTTCATCCGTAAGCGTTCTGACGTGGTTGAAATCCGTGAGCACCTGAAAGCGCACGGCGGCGAAAACATCCAGATCATCTCCAAAATTGAAAACCAGGAAGGCCTGAACAACTTCGACGAGATCCTTGAAGCGTCGGACGGCATCATGGTTGCCCGTGGCGACCTGGGCGTTGAGATCCCGGTTGAAGAGGTGATCTTCGCGCAGAAGATGATGATCGAAAAATGTATTCGCGCACGTAAAGTGGTGATCACCGCTACCCAGATGCTCGACTCCATGATCAAAAACCCGCGTCCGACCCGCGCTGAAGCTGGCGACGTGGCGAACGCCATCCTCGACGGCACCGATGCCGTGATGCTCTCTGGCGAATCCGCAAAAGGGAAATACCCACTGGAGTCCGTCTCCATCATGGCAACCATCTGCGAGCGTACTGACCGCGTGATGACCAGCCGTCTGGACTACAACAACGACAGCCGCAAACTGCGTATTACCGAAGCTGTCTGCCGTGGCGCAGTGGAAACCGCTGAGAAGCTGGAAGCGCCGCTGATCGTGGTGGCAACTCAGGGCGGTAAATCTGCGCGCGCTGTGCGTAAATACTTCCCGGATGCGACTATCCTGGCGCTGACCACCAATGAAGTAACTGCGCGTCAGCTGGTGCTGAGCAAAGGCGTTGTTGCCCAACTGGTGAAAGAGATCTCCTCTACGGATGATTTCTACCGTCTGGGTAAAGAAGTGGCGCTGGAAAGCGGTCTGGCAAGCAAAGGCGACGTGGTAGTGATGGTCTCCGGCGCGCTGGTTCCGAGCGGCACCACCAACACTGCATCTGTCCACGTACTGTAATAATTACCGGACTTTTTGACAGATTAAAAAAGCGCCCTTGCGGCGCTTTTTTTTAAATATTTTTGCTTGCGGATGGAATTAAAAATTTCAATCGGATTTTGCTATTTAAATCGCCCTTTATCTAAGATGAATCCGATGAGAATCCGCTGTTTTAATAGGCGTTTTTAGCAAGTTAAATCAAAGTCGGTGCTTCTTTGAGCGAACGATCAAATTTAAGTGCATTCTCATCAAAAAAATATTCTCAACATAAAAAACTTTGTGTAATACTTGTAACGCTACATGGAGATTAACTCAATCTAGAGGGTATTAATAATGAATCGTACTAAACTGGTACTGGGCGCGGTAATCCTGGGTTCTACTCTGCTGGCTGGTTGCTCCAGCAACGCTAAAATCGATCAGCTGTCTTCTGACGTTCAGACTCTGAACGCTAAAGTTGACCAGCTGAGCAACGACGTGAACGCAGTGCGTTCTGACGTTCAGGCTGCTAAAGACGACGCAGCTCGCGCTAACCAGCGTCTGGACAACCAGGCTCACTCTTACCGTAAGTAAGAGTACCTGTAATGAAAATGGCGCACATTGTGCGCCATTTTTTTTGCCTTCCTTCTATCCCTTCTTACCTACTGCATCACCACTTCGCTCTGCCCTTCAACGCTGGCTGTCGGCTTAATGCTGTTCTGTACCGACAATACCGTGGTTGACGCAGAGGTGGCTTTCCCGCCCGCAATCACTACCGGATAACCAGCACGGCGCGAGAGCGCTTTCTCAATCATCGAATGGTCGCCGCCAGACTGCTCAATCAACGCGCCCAGCGCCGGTGAGAAGACGATAGGCTGCGTCTGCGTGTCCTGTTCAACGGTTTGCGCCAGTGGGCGATGCACTTCAATGTAGTGCTTACCATCAGGCTCGACGGCATACTTCACCGGTTCATTGATGATGGCTACCCGCGTACCGGCAGCGACCTGCGCAAACAGCGCTTCAATATCGGGCGCGTTCATGCGGATACAGCCGGAGCTGACGCGTAAGCCGACGCTGTCCTGTGCATTGGTGCCGTGAATCAGATACTCGCCATTACCAATCCCCAGACGCATGGCAAAGCGTCCCAGCGGATTATTTGGCCCGGCGGGCACCACTTTCGGCAACTCTACGCCACGCTCCAGCGAGCGCGCACGGATGCCCGCAGTCGGCGTCCAGGTCGGGTTAGGGATTTTCTGACTGATGCGGGTTACCGACACCGGCGTTTCCAGCCCCTGCTGGCCAATGCCAATCGGGTAGACCTGCACGCTATTTTTACCCGGAGGGTAGAAGTAGAGCCGCAGCTCCGCGAGGTTGACGACAATCCCCTCCCGCGGTGTATCCGGCAGCAGCATTTGTGTTGGGATCGTCACCGTCGTGCCCGGTGCAGGAACTGGCGCGATGGTGTTATTCGCCTCAAGGATCAGCATTGCTGCCGTATCAAAATGGCGGGCGATGGCCTGCAGGTTTTTATCGCTGGCTTGTACGGTGTAGGTCTGGTTCTGGCCAATCAGGCGACCGCCATTCGCAGGCAGGCTATATTCCGCCGCATGGGCCAGGTGAAGTGTGCTTAATGCACCAAAAAGAGAAAGAAAAAGTAAAGACGCGCGTTTCATGCTGTGTTTCCTGTAATCACTGACAGGCTGTCAGAAAGCTGAAGAATCAGCGAGGCGGCAAACGCCCCGCGTAAACAGGATAGAAGGGTCTTTTGAGTTTAGCTAAGATTGGCAGCTTTGGTACGGATGGCGCGGATCATTGCTTCCAGCCCCTGCGAGCGGGAGGGGGTTAAGTGCTGCGTCAGGGCAAGTTTTTCAAACCACGGGCGTACATCGAAGGCCACGATGTCCTGCGGGGTCATCTGCTGATAGAGGGCGAAGACAATGGCGATAAGCCCTTTGACGATGGCGGCATCGCTGTCGCCGGTCAGCTCAATCACGCCCTCATCATTGCGCTGCATGACAATCCACACCTGGCTCTGACAGCCCTGAATAAGATTGTCTGCGTTATGCGCTTCAGCACTCAGCGCAGGTAAGCGCTGGCCCAGTTCAATAATGTAGAGGTACTTCTCTTCCCAGTTGGCGCAACGGTTAAAGTTGCGCACCAGCTTCTCTTTATCGGGTAGTGCGGCCATGTGTGCTCCCTGTTAGCCCAGTAACTGATGAATACGTTTCAGGCCGGTAACCAGACGATCCACCTCTTCATGCGTGTTGTACATCGCAAACGACGCACGACACATTGCCGGGACATTATAGAAGGCCATCAGCGGCATCGCACAGTGGTGACCCGTACGCACCGCAATACCGTAATTATCCAGGAAGCTGCCCACGTCATAGGCGTGATGTTTGCCAAGATTAAAGGCAATCACCCCTTTTCTGTCGGCCGGGCCGTAAAGCGTCAAATCCGGCACCTCGCGCAGCGCATCGAGAGCGTAGCGCATCAGCGTCTGCTCATACTCGCCAATCGCTTCCAGACCGAGGCGCGTGACGTACTCCATCGCCGCGCCAAAGCCCATAATGCTGCCGGTGTTCGGCGTGCCCGCTTCAAAACGCCACGGCGCTTTCGCATAGGTCGTGCCTTCAGTGAGGCTGACAGTGGCGATCATCGCCCCGCCCCCTTCCCACGGCGGCATCGCCTGCAAAATATCCTCTTTAGCGTAGAGCACGCCAATCCCGGTCGGCCCATAGAGTTTATGGGCGGAGAAGACGTAGAAGTCGCAATCGAGCGCCTGCACATCAATCGCGTGATGCATTACCGCCTGCGCACCGTCCACCAGCACCTTCGCGCCGCGCTGATGCGCCAGCGCGATGATCTCAGCAACAGGGTTCTCGGTACCGAGCACGTTAGAGATATGGGTAATCGCCAGCAGTTTGGTCCGCGCATCCAGCAGGCCGGGCAACACTTCAAGCTGCAACGTGCCATCCTGATTCAGCGGGATGACGCGTAGCTCGGCACCTACCCGCTCACAGAGCATCTGCCACGGCACGATGTTGGCATGGTGCTCCATGGCGCTAATGATGATGTTATCGCCCGCATTTACCTGGCTGTTGCCCCAGCTATTGGCAACGAGGTTGATCCCTTCGGTGGTGCCGCGCACAAACACGATCTCTTCCGGCAGACGCGCGTTCAGGAAGCTTGCCGCCTGCACCCGCACATTTTCCATCCGCTGCGTTGCTTCCGCGCTGAGCGTATGGATGCCGCGATGCACTGCGGCATAGCCGTGGCGGAAAAACTCCGCTTCGGCATCGATTACCGCATTCGGTTTTTGCGCGCTGGCGGCGCTGTCGAGATATGCCAGCGGGAGTCCGTTTACTTCACGTTGCAGTACCGGAAAATCGGCACGTACCTCGTTCACGGGAAAACTCATGCTTCGCCCCCTGCAAGACGCTGGCTGATACGCGCCAGAATCTGCTGTTTTAGCGCCTCGTCGCTGATGGCTTCGGTCAGCTCAGCGGCAAAGGCATGGATGATCATCTGCTGCGCTGCGTTCTCATCAATGCCGCGCGAGCGCAGGTAAAACATCTGCTCATCGTCGATACGTCCAATGGTCGCCCCGTGGCTACATTTCACGTCATCGGCATAAATTTCCAGCTGCGGTTTGGTATCCACTTCCGAAAGACGACCGAGCAGCAGGTTGTTGTTGGTCATTTGACCGTCGGTCTTAATGGCGTGCTGCGCCACCTTGATCAGACCGTTAAATACCGCCCGCCCCTTGCCGCTGACAATGGTTTTATGCAGCTGGCGGCTGTTGCAGTAGCCCTTATTGTGCTCAAGCCAGGTGCGGGTGTCGCACACTTCGCTCTTCACCGGCATCGCCAGGCTGTTGATATTGAGCTGCGTGTTTTCACCATTCAGCTGGGTACTGGTGTTATGTCGCAGCACCGCGCCGCCAAGCAGGAAGCTGTGGCTGTCGGCTGCGCCATCGTCGCCGAGCACAATATCGTTATGGGCAAAGTGGTAGCTGAGCGGGTTCTCGAAAGCCAGCTTGACGTGATGCAGACGCGCATTCGCGCCGACCTGCATGGTAAAGCGCGAGCCGGTAAAATGGCGCGCGCCATTCAGGCTGACATAGTGTTCGTAGATCGTCGCTTCCGCGCCCTGCGCCAGTTCGATATGGTGGCGATAGTGCGCCGTGTTCATCTCCTCCCCGGTCACCCCTTGGGTAACGTGCATCAGCAGCAGCGGCTTTTCAGGGCGCTGATTACGCGCGACGTCAATGCGGGTGACGCTCTGCGCCAGGCTTTCGGTGAGGTGTAAAAAGACCTCCGGCTGCACCGGCGCAGGCAGGTTTTCGGCGGCTTCGCTTACCGTTACCGCAAACCCGGAGCCGGTGGTGTCGTCGCTTAATTCAGCGCTAAACAAGCCGTCGACAAAGACCAGACGCAGCGCGTCAACCGGCAGCGCCAGCGCATCACGCTGCGCGGCGTCGAGGGTGGCACTGCTGGCGACAAACTGGCTGTTTAACAGACCATCCAGCGGCGTATATTTCCAGTTCTCATGCTTACGCGTCGGCAGGCCGAGACGCAGCATCTGCTGCAGGTGCTGCTCAGCCGTGGCGGAGTGCGCACCCCTCTTTGTTTCAAACAGATGGTGCCACTGTTGCAGCGCGTTACTGCTGTTCGGTAAGCCAGCCATAGCCCTGCTCCTCCAGTTGCTTAACCAGCGTGAAATCGCCTGATTTCACGATGCGCCCCTGATACAGCACATGCACAAAGTCCGGTTTGATGTAGTCGAGAATGCGCTGGTAGTGGGTGACGATAATAAAGGCGCGTTTCTCATCGCGCAGCGCATTGACCCCTTCAGCAACGATCTTCAGGGCATCGATATCGAGCCCCGAGTCGGTCTCATCAAGGATGCAGAGCTCCGGCTCCAGCACTGCCATTTGCAGGATGTCGTTACGCTTCTTCTCGCCGCCGGAAAAGCCGACGTTAACCGAACGGGTCAGCAGATCTTCCGGCATCTTCAGCAGCTTAATTTTCTCTTCCATCAAATCCTGAAAATCGAAGCGGTCCAGCGCCTCTTCGCCGCGATATTTACGCACCGCGTTGAGCGCCGTTTGCAGGAAGAACTGGTTGCTGACGCCCGGGATTTCCACCGGATACTGGAAGGCCATAAAGACGCCTTCGCCCGCACGATCTTCCGGTGACAGCTCCAGCAGATCTTTGCCTTTGAACTCCACGCTGCCGCCGGTTACTTCATAATCTTCACGCCCGGCAAGGGTGGCGGAGAGCGTACTTTTCCCGGAGCCGTTCGGGCCCATAATGGCGTGCACTTCGCCCGGACGCACCTCAAGGTTCAGGCCGCGCAGAATCGATTTATCTTCAACACCAACCTGCAAATCTTTGATACTTAACATTTATTATCCTTTAATTCTTAACCGACGCTGTGTTCAAGGCTGATAGCCAGCAGTTTTTGCGCTTCGACGGCAAATTCCAGCGGCAGCTCGGAGAAGACATCTTTACAGAAGCCGTTAACAATCATTGAGATGGCATCATCTTCGCTGATGCCGCGCTGCAGACAGTAAAAGAGCTGGTCTTCACCGATACGCGAAGTGGTCGCTTCATGCTCCAGCTGCGCGCTGTTGTTGCGGCACTCGACATAGGGGAAGGTGTGCGCGCCACAATCAGGGCCAATCAGCATTGAGTCACACTGGGTGAAGTTTCGCGCGTTGGTTGCCGTCGGCATGATTTTCACCAGCCCGCGGTAGCTGTTCTGGCTCTTTCCGGCCGAGATCCCTTTCGAAATAATCGTCGATTTGGTGTTCTTACCGATGTGGATCATCTTGGTGCCGGTATCCGCCTGCTGATGCCCGCTGGTGAGCGCCACCGAGAAGAATTCGCCAATCGAGTTGTCGCCGCGCAGGATACAGCTCGGGTACTTCCAGGTGATCGCAGAGCCGGTTTCTGACTGGGTCCACGACATTTTGCTGTTCTCCCCTTCACACAGCGCACGCTTGGTGACGAAGTTGAGAATGCCGCCGGTGTTGTTATCGCCCGGGAACCAGTTTTGCACCGTGGAGTATTTCACTTCCGCATCTTTGTGGATGATCACTTCCACCACCGCCGCATGCAGCTGGTAGCTGTCGCGCACTGGCGCAGAGCAGCCCTCGATATAGCTGACGTAGCTCCCTTCATCCGCCACCAGAATGGTGCGCTCGAACTGGCCGGTCTTCTCCGCGTTAATGCGGAAATAGGTCGACAGCTCCATCGGGCAGCGCACCCCTTTCGGGATGTAGATAAAAGTGCCGTCAGAGGCGACGGCCGCATTCAGCGCGGCGAAGAAGTTATCGTTGGAAGGCACCACGGTACCGAGGTACTTCTGCACCAGCTCCGGATGATCGTGGATCGCCTCACCAAAGGAGCAGAAGATAATCCCCTGTTCAGAGAGCTTTTCACGATAGGTGGTGGCAACCGACACCGAGTCAAAAATGGCGTCTACCGCCACCTCTTTGCCTTCACGCACCGGCACGCCGAGCTGGTTAAAGGCCTCTTCGACCTCTTCCGTCAGCCAGGTATTGGCGTTGGTTTGCTGCACCGCGCCGGGCTGCGAGGCGCAGGCGTCATCGCAGTTGCCGCAGGAGGGCGCAGAGTAGTAGCTGTAATCCTGGTAGTTAAGCTTGTCGTAATGGGCTTTTAACCAGTGCGGCTCTTCCATCTCCAGCCAGGCGTGAAAAGCGTTCAGGCGAAACTCCAGCATCCACTCAGGCTCGTTACGTTTCGCCGAAATGGCGCGTACGACCTCTTCGTTGATGCCTTTCGCCAGCTCATCCGTACTCAGCCGGGTGAAAAAGCCCTCTTTATAATTGATATTGCCGGTCCAGGTTTTGACATCGTCAGTTGCTTCAGTATTACGAGACATAGTACCGCCTATACCCCAAAGCTTTCGCCGCAGCCGCACTCGTGCTGCGCTTTCGGGTTATTGAATTTGAAGATCTGGTTCAAGCCTTCGCGCACGTAGTCCACTTCGGTGCCATCGATAAACGGCATGGCCTGTAAAGGGACATAGAGGCGAGCGCCATCAGATTCGTACAGCAGGTCGTCGTCGTTCGGCTCGCTTACGGTGTCGAGCACATAACCGAAGCCTGCGCAGCCGGTCTGCTTAATGCCAAGCCGCACGCCAAGAAGGCCGGGCTGTTTTTCGGTTAGTGCACGGATATGCTCCGCGGCGGCCGGCGTCAGGGTAAGCCCGCGCCATGCAAAATCTTCGGGGTTAAATGATTCCATCGTGTTACCTCACTTCATCTGAGCTGAAGGGCATAACGCTATGTTAGTGATAATAATTCTCACTTCAACCTTCTTACCGCAGGGTTATTCCCCCACGGGCCCTTTTTACAGCGTATCTGTTAAGCATAGACCCTGTTGAAAGGGTGTAGAGGGCGGTAAAAAAATGATTAATAAATTGATAAATAATGGCTTTAGCAAGCGTAACGCGTTAAATCGGTAAAAGCGCAAAAAATGTATAGGAAATGCCTATTTTTATTATAGGAAGGGCTTAAAGATGACCGCCCGCTGAAGAATAGGAATTTGCAGGCTCCCGAGGCGATCGATCTTTTATATGATGAACGCAC
The DNA here is from genome assembly GCF_016516575.1 of Kosakonia sp. S57. Taxonomy (NCBI): domain Bacteria; kingdom Pseudomonadati; phylum Pseudomonadota; class Gammaproteobacteria; order Enterobacterales; family Enterobacteriaceae; genus Kosakonia; species Kosakonia sp. S57. Next base: position 130,677 of record NZ_JACVUL010000001.1, read on the forward strand.
TTTTACCGCGCTCACGCCAACGAGCGCCCCTATAAGGAAAAGAGTGATGCAGACACCATCTACCCTGTCATATATCGATAGCGGCAGCGGCTTACCCCTCCTGCTTGGTCACAGCTACCTGTTTGATAAAACCATGTGGTCACCGCAGATGACCGCGCTCGCGAAGCAGTTTCGCGTCATCGTGCCTGACCTGTGGGGACATGGTGAATCCCCCGCGCTGCCAGCAGGGAAAAGCTCCATGGCCGATCTCGCCGCCGATCATCTGCAGATTATGGATGCCCTTGGCATTGAGGAGTTTGCCATCGTCGGGCTGTCGGTAGGGGGAATGTGGGGCGCAGAACTCGCCGCAATGGCTCCGGAGCGGGTTAAAGCGCTGGTGCTGATCGACACCTTTGTTGGCAGTGAAACGGATGAGGCGCGTGAAAAGTATTTCGCCATGCTTAACGCCATTGACGCTGCTGGCACCCTTCCCCCGCCGCTGCTGGAGTATGTGGTTTCGCAGTTCTACTCGCACAATGCCGATCCATCTGATGTGCAGGCGCTCAAGGCCCGGCTTGGCGCACTCAGCGCAGAGCAACTGCGCGAGAGCATTGTTCCGCTTGGCAAGCTCATTTTCGGGCGTCCCGATCGTATGGCGATGCTGGAGAAAATCAGTTGCCCGGTGCAGGTTGCCACCGGAGAGCTGGATTTACCGCGCCCGCCGCTGGAGGGCCAATTGATGGCGGAAAAAGTGGGCTGTGAATTTAGCCTCATCCCCAGTGCTGCCCATATTAGCAACAGAGAAAACCCGGAATTTGTTACCCGGCTGATTATTGATTTCCTCACCCGTTACGCTTAATTGGCATTTTTATCTTCAGGGTGCGTCTTTTTCCTTCCGGCGCGCCCGCGCTATTTTCATCATGGCCGATGATTTATTGGCAGCGCGGAGTTGGTGTTTAAACAATTAATGCTTTTATTGCGGCATAAAAAACAAAACCCGGCAATCGCAGGCCCGTTTCACGGCGGTTTCCTCAGACAGTATAGAAATAAATTTTTGATGTTTTATCAGCGATAACAAGAAGATAACAAAAACCCAAAACAAACCAACAGATAATAATATGCCGTTAATACAAATATTACGCCGATAACGCTAACCAATTATATAGATTTAAGCGATCGGTTTTGTAATAGCAATAGATAGAGGCTATCAAACAGCAACAGATCGATCACTTAAAACAATTTTCAAATGTGATGATTGCGTAGGTAAAATTGCACTCTTGTATATTGGAAAAGTCCTGTTCTTTTGAGTAGGGAGCTTAATCAGGGAAATGAAATCAATAATAGTCGATATTGCTGATAAGAAACTTCTCGTGACGGCAGAATTTCTGCCGGTGACCGATCTGTCGGGGAAAAATATTCTTTGTTACCAGACGAGCGCGCGTTTTTTTGAATACAGCGATCGCCCTGCACTCCCCCGTCCGGTAGAGATAACATGCGGGCAGCCGCCGAGCGTGGCCGATTTTATTTTTACAACACTGTGCCAGCTGGCGAAAAAGAAAGAGACGCTCTGTTTCTCCTTTACGTTACCGCCGCAGCGGCTGAACGATAGCGATTATCTCGCCACGCTTCATCATCTCTGCACCCGCCATGATGTCGCAGCGGATCGTATCGAGATTGTTCTTGATAAGCGCATCGCGCACGCGGAGCTGCAACAGAGCCTGCCCTTTTTGCGCGAGATTAAAGCGTACGGTTTTATGCTGGGGCTGCACAATCGCGCAGAGCACCTTCTGCAGAGTGGCGACAGCGAGTGGCAAAGCCTCTTTCCTGCCGTTAAAGGCTATGCGTTACCCCACGCTCTGACCCTTTCACAGCTGCAGTTATGGGAAAATCTCAGCAGTTAACGCCCTGTGCTCGCCTTTACGGTGACGGCGTTTCCTTCCCCTGGCTACAGAGGATCGCTTTGTCATCGGTGTGGTTTTTATCTGAATAGAAAAAGGCTTTTTTACCGCTTCCCAGCTGCGTGATGATATGGATCGCAACCCAGTTTGTATCTGCGTTCTGATCCTCTTTATCACTGTAAAAGAGCGAACGCCCGGTGTACTGATCGCCAATCTCATACGGCTTCTCTTGCGGATCGCTGAAGTGCCGCCCGTTTACCGTCAGCCCGTTGGGCTCCACCTCAACGCTGTACTCATCGCAGAGCAGCGTGATACCGGCTGACCACGAGCAGGCAGAGAAAAGGGCAAAGCAGCCCGCGGCAATAATCCTGACCATAACCACTCCCTTTAATTAAACGGCAAAACGCCCCTGAAACGGGGCGTTAAGAAAGATTAGCTGTAGAGCGAAGGTTCGCCGATCGGGCGCGTTTTGAAACGCCGGTGGATCCATAAATACTGTTCCGGCGCGCGCAGGATTTCACGCTCAATCACCCGGTTCATATAGCTGGCTGCGGCAAATTCGTTATGGGCCGGATAATCATCCAGCGCCTGGCCGATGTGCAGCGAGTAGCCGGAGCTGTCCTCTTTACGCACCATTGTTACGGTCAACATCTTCGCGCCGGAGAGGCGGGAAAGCACGAAAGTACCGTTGGTGGTCGCCGCATCTTTGACCGAGAAGAATGGCGCGAAGCTGCTGCCCTTACGGCCATAATCCTGATCCGGTGCAAACCAGACGGCTTCGCCCTGCTTCAGCGCCTGTACCAGCCCTTTCAGGTTGCGGCGATCGATCATCGATTTATTGGAACGCATACGTCCACGGGTTTGCACCCACTCCATCACCGGGCTGTTATGCGGCCGATAGGTCGCCATCATCGGCTGGCAGAGCCCCATCACGCGGCCACCAAGCTCCAGCGACATAAAGTGCACGCCTACCACCATAACCCCCTGGCGGCTTGCCTGCGCGGCCTGCAAGTGCTGATAACCGTCGACGTCAAACCAGCGACGCACGCGTTTATCGGACCAGAACCAGGCCATGCCGGTCTCAATCAGACCCATGCCCAGCGAGACAAAGTTTTTGGCGATAAGCGTTTCGCGTATCTCGTCGCTCATATCAGGAAAACAGAGTTCGAGATTACGTTTTGCGATCTTCTCGCGGCGTTTGAGGAAGCGGCGTGATTGTCGCCCCAGACCGGCGCCAAGACGCGAAAGAAAAGGATAAGGGAGTTGCACCAGCAACCAGAGAAAACCCAGACCAGCCCAGGTGAGCCAGTAACGCGGGTGGAGAAAAGCTAATTTAAATGCCGTCATTCATCAATCCTTCAAGCCTGTATCCAGTAGCGCTTAAAGAGACAATGAAGAACTTCATCAAGTCATTACGCGTTACAGCCCAATCGCTTGCATCAGAGCGCAAGCGTTACATCCCGTAGCGCGTAATATAGCACGGAGTGCTAATGGGTTATCTTAAGAATAGTGAATAAAACGTGAAGATTTTCGGCGGTAACCCGCCGAAATCGCTTCAGACAACGGCGGTGGTCAGGCGTGAAGAGCAGCAGAGGCGCGCCTGCTCATCGAAGATATCGATCTGCCACACCTGATGGCGGCTGCCGGTGTGCAGGGCGCTACAGACGCCGCGCACCCGCCCGCTGCGCACCGGGCGCAGGTGGTTGGCATTGACCTCCACACCGACCACCTTTTGCTCCCCTTCCGTGCAGAGATAGCCCGCCACCGAGCCGAGGGTTTCAGCCAGCACCACCGAGGCGCCGCCGTGCAGCAGGCCAAAGGGCTGATGCGTACGCGCATCGACAGGCATCGAGGCTTCCAGCGTATCGTCGCTGATGCGCTCAAAACGGATATCCAGCAGGCCAACCATATTGCCGTCGCCCATGGCGTTGAGCGCTTCCAGCGTAACCGCGCGTTTCCAGATCATCACACCATCTCCAGCAGGGCCTGTAACGGATGGCGCACACCGTTTCCTTCAATGCGCTTCACCTGGCTGCGGCACGAATAGCCCGTCGCCAGACAGCGGTTGCGCGGAAGACGCTGCATCGCCTGATGCCACGACAACTCATAGATACCGAGTGAATTGGCGTGGTTCTTCACTTCATGACCATAAGTACCGGCCATGCCGCAGCAGCCGACGCTGACATTTTCCAGCTGTGCGCCGAAACGCGCGAAGATAGCCGCCCACTGCGCAGGCGCACCGGGCAAGGCGGTCACTTCGGTACAGTGGCCGAAAAGATACCACGGCTCGCCGCTCACGGCGCGTGGTTCAACCTTTTCCAGCACGGCGGGTAGCCACTCATGCACCAGTTGCACATGGAAATCGCCGCGTTTATCCGCCAGCGCCAGCTTGTACTCATCGCGATAACAGAGCACCAGCGCCGGATCGACGCCAACCATCGGCATCCCCAGCTCCGCAACGCGGTTGAGGAAATCCGCGGTCTTCTGCGCTGTCTTCGCAAAGCGATTCAGAAAGCCCTTGATGTGCTGCGCTTTGCCGTTCGGTGAAAAGGGCAGCACTACCGGGCGGTAACCTAACCGCTCGACCAGGCGGACAAAATCCGCCACCACCTGCGCGTCGTAGTAACTGGTGAAGGGATCCTGCACCACCAGCACCGTTTTCGCGCGCTGCTCGGCGCTCAGGGCTTCGAGCTGCTCCAGCGTCATATTGGCCGAGTGATGGCCGACCATCTGCCGCTGCAACGACGGTACTGAGAGTAACGGCAGATCGACCATGCCGATATGTTTCGCCGACAGGTTTCGCACCCACGGCTGGCTCATAAAGAAGTTGAAAGTCTTCGGCGCTCGCGCCATCAGCGGTGCATAGTTTTCGACCGTCGCCACCAGATGATCGCGCAGCGGGCGCAGATAGCGACCGTGATAGATTTGCAGAAAACGGGAGCGGAACTCCGGAACATCAATCTTGATTGGGCACTGGGTCGAACAGGCTTTGCAGGCCAGGCAGCCGGACATCGCCTCTTTCACCTCATGGGAGAAATCATACTCGCCGCGGCGCGCATGCCAGCTGTTGCGGGTGCGCTCAATAAGGGTGCGCAGCGAGGTGCGTTTTTCCGGCAGCTCTCTCTCAAGCTTCAGCGGATCGATACCGCGGTCAGCCAGCAGGCGCAGCCATTCGCGCACCAGCGTAGCGCGCCCCTTCGGTGAGTGAATGCGGTTGCCAGTGATCTTCATCGACGGGCACATCGGGCTTTTGACATCAAAGTTAAAGCACAGCCCGTTACCGTTACACTCCATCGCCCCACGCCAGGCCGTGCGCGAAGTGGTCGGGATCTGCCGATCAAACGTCCCGCGCTTAACCGCATCGACCTGCTTCATCGGCGCATCAAGCCCCTCCGGCGGGCAGATTTTCCCCGGATTCAGGCGGTTCTCAGGATCAAACGCCGCTTTGATTTTCCTGAGCTCACCATACAGCGCCTCGCCGAAGAAGGCCGGGCTGTACTCGGCGCGGAAACCTTTACCGTGCTCGCCCCACAATAACCCGCCATATTTCGCCGTCAGTGCCACCACCTCATCAGAGATAGTTTTCATCAGCACTTCCTGCTGCGGATCGCACATATCCAGCGCCGGGCGCACGTGCAGCACACCGGCATCGACATGACCAAACATGCCGTAACTCAGCCCGTGCCCGTCGAGCAGCGCACGAAACTCAACAATGTAATCGGCCAGGTGCTCCGGCGGCACGCAGGTATCTTCCGCAAACGGAATTGGCTTGGCCGCGCCTTTAGCATTCCCCAGCAGGCCAACCGCTTTTTTGCGCATCGCATAGATACGTTCAATCGCCGCCAGCTCATCGCAGCGCTGCCAGCCAATCACGCCGCCTTCGCCACGCGCCATCAGCTCATCCAGCCGCTGACAGAGCGAGGCCACCTGTGCATCGATCAACGCTTCATCATCCCCGGCAAACTCGACGATATTGAGGCCAAGCAGGGTTTTGTCCGGCACATCAGTAATCAGCTCTTTAACCGAATGCCAGACGATATCTTCCCGCGCCAGGTTGAGCACTTTCGAGTCGACGGTCTCCACCGACAGCGCGCGTGCCTCGACCATAAAGGGGGCGTTACGCAGTGCGGAGTCGAAGGAGTCATATTTGATGTTCACCAGCCGGCGCACTTTCGGCAGGCGGGTAATATCAAGCCGCGCTTCGGTAATAAAGGCCAGCGTGCCTTCCGAGCCGGTCAGCACGCGCGTCAGGTCAAACTCGGTCATCTCGTCATTAAAGACGTGGCGCAAGTCGTACCCGGTGAGAAAGCGGTTGAGTTTCGGAAAATTATCGACAATCAGCTGGCGGTTATCGCGACAACGCTCGAGCACGGTTTTATAGATGCGCCCGATAGCGGTGCTGGCCTTGCCGAGGGTTTCGGCCAGCGCAACCGGCATCGCCTGGGTATCAAGGATATCGCCGCCCAGCAGCACCGCGCGCAGCCCGAGTACGTGATCGGAGGTTTTACCGTAGACCAGTGAACCCTGGCCGGAGGCATCGGTATTGATCATGCCGCCAAGGGTCGCGCGGTTGCTGGTAGAGAGCTCCGGCGCGAAGAAGAAACCGTACGGTTTAAGAAACTGGTTAAGCTGATCTTTGATGACGCCCGCTTCAACACGCACCCACCCCTCTTCGGGGTTAATCTCAATAATGCGGTTCATATAGCGGGACATATCAACAATGATGCCCTGATTCAACGCCTGGCCGTTGGTGCCGGTACCGCCGCCGCGCGGGGTAAAGACCAGCGCCTTAAAACGCGCTTCGGCGGCGAGACGCGTGATCAGGGCAACGTCTGACGTTGAACGGGGGAAGAGAACGGCGTCGGGTAGTAGCTGGTAAATACTGTTGTCTGTCGCCATGCTTAGCCGGTCGGCGTAACTGGTGGCGGTATCACCTGTAAAACCTTGCTGCTCCAGTGCTTGCAAAAAATTGAGCACCAGTTGAACGACGCCTGGTGCCTGGGAAATCTGTGGGATCATTATGCTTGACCCTGCCTGACAGTTAATGTTGTTAAAAGTTAATCGTTTGCTTTAAGCCCTCATCGTTGTATCACATTTTTTTCTTAGGTGCTCAGCAGAATTGCAGGCAGAATCAGGCGGTGCAAACCAGCGCATATCGCTTCGCATAATAATGGGTGCTTGCCTGCCGCACCGCCCCTTCAGTACTGGAAAGGTGAATAATGGATAAAGTTGATAGTCGTCACTCCAGGGATGTGCCGCAATTAATGCTGTCGGTACTGTTTTTAGCCCTGATGATCATTGCCTGCCTGTGGGTGGTGCAGCCGTTTGTGCTCGGCTTCGCCTGGGCGGGAACCGTGGTGATCGCCACCTGGCCTTTGCTGCTGCGCCTGCAGCGATTACTCTTCGGCCGCCGCTCGCTGGCGGTGCTGGCGATGATGCTGCTGCTGATCCTGCTGTTTATTATCCCGGTCGCCCTGCTGGTCAATAGCCTTGTCGACTCCAGCGGCACGGTGATCCACGCCGTGACCAGCGGCGTCTCCTCACCGCCGGATCTGGCATGGCTGAACAGCATTCCGCTGGTGGGCAGCAAGCTCTACGCCGCCTGGCACAGCCTGCTCGATATGGGCGGTAGCGCGATTATGGCGAAGCTGCGCCCCTACGTCGGGACCACAACAACGTGGTTTGTCGGCCAGGCCGCGCATATTGGTCGCCTGATGCTGCACTGCGGCCTGATGCTGCTGTTCAGCGCCCTGCTTTACTGGCGCGGTGAGCAGGTGGCAGAGGGTATTCGCCACTTCGCTTTCAGGCTGGCGGCCGAGCGCGGCGATGCTGCGGTGCTGCTGGCAGGCCAGGCGATCCGTGCCGTCGCGCTCGGCGTGGTGGTGACGGCGCTGGTGCAGGCGGTGCTGGGCGGTATCGGGCTTGCTGTCTCCGGTGTGCCTTACGCCACCCTCTTTACGGTGCTGATGTTGATGACCTGCCTGATTCAGATCGGTCCGCTGCTGGTACTGGTACCGGCAATTATCTGGCTCTACTGGAGCGGTGATTCGACGTGGGGAACGGTGCTGCTGGTATGGAGCGCAGTGGTGGCAACGCTTGATAACTTTATCCGCCCGGTGCTGATTCGCCTCGGGGCCGATCTTCCGCTGATCCTGATCCTCTCCGGCGTTATCGGCGGCCTGGTAGCCTTTGGCATGATTGGCCTGTTTATCGGCCCGGTGCTGCTGGCGGTCTCCTGGCGTCTCTTCTCCGCCTGGGTTAACGAAGTCCCGGCACCGAAGACGCCCTCAGACGACGCGCTGGCGCAAGTCGACGATTTAGACAACCCTGCCTGATACCGTTAAGGCGGGGTAGCCCGCCTTAATAATCATTAAGCATTGCTTATCATTTTAACACCGCTATATCACCCATCCTGTATAATCTCCGGTATATCGCCTCTTTTGCAGCATATATTCTTTACCTGCGTTTAACTAATGAGACGAATCTGATCGACGCAAAAATTCCGCATGCCTACTATAAGAGCACGGTTATAAATCAACACCTTGATTTATAAGCATGGAAATCCCCTGAGTGAAACAACGAATTGCTGTGTGTAGTCTTTGCCCATCTCCCACGATGGGCTTTTTTTTATCCTTTTTTTATTGATAGCGCTGATAAAAAAGAAACCCGCTTTGCATAGCGGGTTTCGTCTGAAATTAGCGACTTACTTCACAATTACTCATCATTCGCCATCGCTGCGGCAACACTTTTGTCTGCCCGGTTACCGTCACGGTTGCGCGCCCGCGAATGTCTGCCGATGAGGCGCCAATCTGCAACTCAAACTCGCCAGGCTCGACAATGCGCTTTCCGTCCCGGCGGGTGAAGTTGAGCATATCAACCGGTAGCGTGAAGGTGAGCGTCGCCGTCTCACCGGGGCTTAACGCCACGCGCTGAAACGCTTTTAACTCCTGCACCGGTCGCACCATCGAGGCGACGTTATCGCGCGCATAGAGCTGCACCACGTCGCTGCCGCTGCGTTCGCCGACATTTGTTATCTTCACGCGCAGCGTGATCTCGCCGTCAATATCGACCTGACTGGTCGCCAGCTCAGGCTCGCCGTAGGCAAACTGCGTCCAGCTCTGGCCATAGCCGAAGGGGTAGCGAGAGCCAAAGTGGAAGGCGAAAGGCGTCCCGCCGCTCTTCAATTTATGGTTGTAGTAATAGGGCATGGCGCCCGCGCTTTTCGGCACGCTCACCACCAGCCTGCCCTGCGGCTCCGCGCGCCCGGTGAGCACATCGGCAATTGCCCATCCGCCCTCCTGACCCGGTGCCCATGCCATCAGCAGGGCAGCGACGCGCGTTTCCAGCCCCTGCAGGTTGTACGGACGCCCGCCGGTCATCACTACTACCACCGGCTTGCCGGTTTCTACCAGCGCCTCCAGCAACTGCTGCTGGACGCCGGGCAGCGTCAGGCTGTCGGTGTCAGAGCCCTCACCGACCGTGCCACTCTGAAACAGGCCAGCGAGATCGCCCACGCAGGCAATCACTACCTCACTCTCTTGCGCCGCGCGTACCGCGTCAGGAATCAGGCTTATATCCTTTGAGACCGGCGACGCCTGCATCGGTTTTCCTGAGGCATCGCCCGGAAAGACCGGCGCGCCCGCCATCCGTTTTTCAATGATATGGCAGCCCTTGGCGTAACGAACCTGCGCCTCGCCAAGGGTCTGGCGCAGGGCGGCAAGCGGTGTGGTGACCTGCGACGTCTCCTCCAGCATATCGCTAATAATCAGATGCACCGGGAAGCTATAACCGCTCAACAAAGCCAGCGGATCGTCCGCGGTCGGGCCGATAACCGCCACCTTCGGCGCGCCGCTCAGGGGGAGCACGCCGTTATTCTCCAGCAGCGTCAGCGAGCGGGTCGCCACCTCGCGTGCCACTTGCCGTGTCTCCTCCGCTTGCAGAACAATCTTCTGTTCGTCGCTGTAGGGGTGTTCAAACAGGCCGAGACGGAACTTCACTGACAGCAGCCGCGCGACAATCTCATCCACTTTTTCCATCGAGATCAGACCGCGTTCCACCGCCTGCGCCAGATGGCGCGCGCAGTCATCTTTTGGCAACTCAACATCAAGCCCGGCGTTAAAGGCCAGCGCCGCCGACTCGGCGGCATCGTGAGTGACGCCGTGATGCTGGTGCAGCAGGCTGACGCCGCCATAATCGGCAACAATAATCCCCTCAAAGCCCCACTGTTCGCGCAATACGGTAGTGAGCAGGAAATGATCGCTGTGGCCCGGCTGGTTATCGATATCGTGATAGGCGGGCATCACCGATCCGGCATTGGCGCACTTCACCGCCATCTCAAAGGGCAGCAGGAAGGTGTCGTTAAGCTCGCAAAAACCGAGATGCACCGGCGCGTGGTTGCGCGCCCCTTCACTGAATGAGTGGCCGACATAGTGCTTGAGCGTCGCCAGCATATCGCCCTTCTCGCCCTGCAACCCCTCGACGTAGGCGCAGGCCATCACGCCGACCAGCCATGGATCTTCGCCAAAAGTCTCCTCCGTGCGCCCCCAGCGTACATCGCGCGAGACATCCAGCACCGGCGCCAGCCCCTGTTTACAGCCGGTCGAGCGCGCTTCATCACCAATGTGTTGCGCGGCGCGTTTAATCAGTGCCGGATCCCACGTCGAGCCGTAGTTGAGTGAGGAGGGAAACAGCGTGGCATCTTTACAGAGCAGCCCCACCAGACACTCCTCATGGAACAGCGCCGGAATGCCGAGGCGCGTCTCCTCCATCAGCGTTTTTTGCAGCCGGTTGGCGGCACGTACACCCTGTTTCGCCTCGACAATATGGGTGCCCAGCGGGCGGGTAATTTGCCCGACGCCGAGTTTCAGCCGCTCCGCCAGCGCCTCCTGCGCGCTTACTCCGGCAAATTCATCGCTTAAATCGGTCCGCTCGCGGTGGTCGCCCTCCTCTGAGAGCACCAGCCACAGCCCGTGCATCTGGGCGAACTTCTCCTCTGGCGTCATGCGGGCAAGAAGATCGGCCACGCGCTCGGCGACGGGGCGGTTTGCGTCTTTGTAAATTGCGGTCATCGGGTCACTCCTGTGTTACTGAGATCCGGGGTGGTTTGCGCGTCGGCGGCTTCATTACTGCCACCGCGTTTTTGCAGAAGCTCTTGTGCGATGCTGTCGGCGACGCTGCTGTTGAGTTTGTAACGGGTCAGCAGCAGCACCATGCAGATAAATAACAGGCAGGGAATCAGGGTAAACAGCGCATTGATGGTGGTAAGCACGGTTGCGCTCTGCTGAGCCTGGTTCGGAATATAGTCAACCGCACCGAGCACCCAGCCCACCACTGCGCCACCGAGGGCAAGACCAAATTTAATGGCGAAGAGCGCGGTGGAGAAGACCAGCCCGTCGAGGCGGCGTCCGCTGCGGTGCTCTTCATAATCCACCACGTCGGAGAACATCGTCCATTGCAGCGGCGTGGTCAGGTTCTGAATAAAGCTGAAGACAATATTGAGGGTGAAAATAAGCCACACCTGCGATGGCGGAATGATAAAGATCAGCGCGGCAAAGATAACGAAAGTAATAATCGTCCACTGGTAAGCGCGCACGCGATCGAATTTACCGAGTAGACGTGCCGATAATAGTGCGCCGGTGAGTGAAGCCAGCATGCCGGAGACAATAAAGGTGAAGACCATTTCCGGGCGCAGTAACACATATTTGACGTAATACATGGTGGCTGAACCGCGGGTCACGACGGCGGTCAACAGCAAAATATTAAACAGGAAAACAATGCGCCATTGGCTATTTGCTGCCAGCAGCTTGAGATCGCCTATCATCGAGCCGGAAGTGTCATTACGCGGCGTAAAGCGTTCGCGGGTCATAAAGAAACAGCTAAAGAAGAGCACAATCCCTAATACGCCCATCATGCTCATGGCGTAGAAGTAACCCTTCTGCACGTTACCATCGCCGAGGTGCGCCACCAGCGGCAGGGCGATAACGGTAACAATCAGCCCGCCGATAAACGACAGGCCAAAGCGCCAGGATTGCAGCGAGTGGCGCTCGTGCGGATCCATGGTCAGCGCGCCGGGCATGGCGCAGTAAGGCACGTTAATCGCGGAGTAGATAAAGCTGAGAATGGCGTAAGTGACGCAGGCATAAATAATTTTCGCCGTGGCGCCCGCCTCCGGTACATAGAAGGTGATAACGCAGCTGACGCCGAAGGGAATAGCAAACCAGAGCAGCCACGGGCGAAAACGACCATGACGTGTTTGCGTGCGATCCACCAGCGCGCCGATACAGGGATCGACAAACGCATCAATAACGCGAACGACTAAAAACATAGTGCCCATAATGGCGGCGGGTAAACCAAAAACATCGGTATAGAAATAGGCGAGAAATAGCGTCGCCGTTTGCCACACCAGGGCGCTTGCCATATCGCCGAGGCCATAGCCTATTTTGTCTTTCGTACGCAGGACAGAGGAAATTGTCATTGTTATTAGCCTTGTGAGGTGAAAAATTATTTCATCCTGGTGCGTTATTTCTTATCGCACCGCTCACTACAGGCTCAAGTATTAGAAGAAGGCAGCATCGGAACAATTGCAATAATTGCCAGGCTTTTTACGTTTTTTAGTTATTGTGATCGGCCACATATTCGCGGCTGAAATAAAAAAATCCCCGACATTGTGCCGGGGATTTTGTTTTCGCCGTTATTTTTTCAGTTCGGCGAGGCTGAGCCAGGTTTGCACCACCGTATCCGGATTGAGCGACAAACTGTCGATGCCCTCATCCATTAACCACGCGGCAAAATCCTCATGGTCGGACGGCCCCTGGCCGCAGATGCCGACATATTTGCCCTGCTTTTTCGCCGCGCGGATGGCCATCGACAGCAGCGCTTTCACCGCCTCGTTACGCTCATCAAACAGCTCCGACACCACACCGGAGTCGCGATCCAGGCCGAGTGCCAGCTGGGTCATGTCGTTTGAGCCGATGGAGAAGCCGTCAAAGTGCTCGAGGAACTGCTCTGCCAGCAGCGCGTTCGACGGAATTTCGCACATCATAATGATCTTCAGCCCGTTCTCGCCGCGCTTCAGCCCCTGGCGCGCCAGCTCATCCACCACCGCTTTCGCCTGGTCAACGGTGCGCACAAACGGGATCATGATCTCGACGTTGGTTAGCCCCATCTCGTTGCGCACGCGTTTTACCGCTTCACACTCCAGCGCAAAGCAGTCGCGGAAGCTATCTGCCACATAACGGCCCGCGCCACGGAAGCCGAGCATCGGGTTCTCCTCTTCCGGCTCGTAGCGCTCACCGCCCACCAGGTTAGCGTATTCGTTAGATTTGAAATCGGAAAGGCGCACGATAACGCGCTTCGGCCAGAAGGCTGCGCCGAGCGTCGCGATCCCCTCCGTCAGGCGACCGATATAGAACTCAACCGGCGAATCGAAACCCTTCATCATTTCGCGGATTTCGTTTTGCAGCTTCGGCTCCTGGTCGTCAAACTCCAGCAGCGCGCGCGGGTGCACGCCGATCATGCGGTTGATGATAAATTCGAGACGCGCCAGCCCGACGCCTTCGTTTGGCAAACAGGCGAAGTCAAAGGCGCGATCCGGGTTGCCGACGTTCATCATGATCTTCAGCGGCAGATCCGGCATGGTGTCGACGCTTGAGCTTTTCACGCTGAAATCGAGCAGTTCAGCATAGACATAGCCGGTGTCGCCTTCAGCACAAGAGACCGTCACTTTTTCGCCGGTTTTGATGCGATCGGTGGCATCGCCGCAGCCGACCACCGCCGGAATACCCAGCTCACGGGCGATAATCGCCGCATGGCAGGTGCGCCCGCCGCGGTTGGTGACGATCGCCGCCGCTTTTTTCATGATCGGCTCCCAGTCCGGGTCGGTCATGTCGGTGACCAGCACATCGCCAGGCTCGATCAGGTTCATCTCGCTGATATCGTGGATCACTTTCACCGTGCCCGCGCCGATGCGGTGGCCGATGGCGCGCCCCTCGGCGATGATCTTGCCCTGCGCATGCAGAGTGTAGCGCTCCATCACCTGGCCGCGCGAGCGCACGGTTTCCGGACGCGCCTGCACGATAAAGAGCTTGCCAGTGTGGCCATCTTTCGCCCACTCGATATCCATCGGCCGGCCATAATGTTTTTCAATCTGCACCGCCTGTTTCGCCAGCGCCTGCACCTCCTCATCGGTCAGGGAAAAGCGATCGCGCTCGGCCTGCGGCACATCTTCAATCTGCACCTGCTTGCCATGCTCCTGATTCGGCGCATAGACCATGCGGATTTTTTTCGAACCCATGGTGCGGCGCACAATCGCCGGGCGATCATTGGCGAGCGTCGGCTTATGCACGTAGAACTCATCCGGGTTGACCGCGCCCTGCACCACCATTTCACCCAGCCCAAACGCAGAGGTGATAAACACCACCTGGTCGAAACCGGATTCGGTATCAATGGAGAACATCACACCCGAAGAGGCGAGATCGGAGCGCACCATGCGCTGCACGCCCGCCGAGAGCGCCACGCCACGGTGGTCGTAACCCTGATGCACGCGATAGGAGATGGCGCGATCATTAAAGAGGGAAGCGAAGACATGCTTAATCGCCACCAGCACGGCGTCATAGCCCTGCACATTGAGGAAGGTTTCCTGCTGACCGGCAAACGAGGCGTCCGGCATATCTTCTGCGGTGGCGGAGGAGCGCACGGCAAACGAGGCCTCTGCGTCATCTGCCGAAAGTTGGGCGTACGCTTCATGTACCGCCTGTTCCAGCGCGGGCGGGAACGGGGTATCCACAATCCACTGGCGGATCTGCGTCCCGGCTTTCGCCAGTTCGGAGACGTCGTCGATGTCGGTTTTATCAAGCAGTTCATAAATACGCTGATTTAAACCGCTCTGTTCGAGGAACTGATTAAACGCGTCGGCGGTGGTCGCAAATCCATTCGGTACGGAGACGCCCATACCGGAAAGATTAGTAATCATTTCACCCAGGGAGGCATTTTTGCCTCCAACTCTGTCTACATCATTCATGCCGAGTTGGTCATACCAAAGCACCAGCGGTGACGAGCCATTGTTGGACATCGAGACAATCCTTTTGTGATATATGAAGGGGTACATAACGTCTTACAGCGTTTTTTATCCTGGCATAATAAATTGCGTTGAAAAAACGGTGAATCGTGTAAGCAATTAGCCTTAGCGGTTTTTCGGACAGATACCCATCAATTAATGGTGACCAGGTTAATTCTCAATACCCCGGCGATTCGCGTACTTCCCGGTGTTAAAAAATGAACCGTACAGTTCATTAAAAATAAAAACGGTATTTCATTTTAAAATGAGATAAAGGTTATACGCAGTGGCAGGCTTTTTAATTTAAGCTTTCAGATAATTGCGCATCACACTCAGGATGGGATTAATGGACAACGCAGTCGATCGTCACGTGTTTTATATTTCCGATGGAACCGCTATCACCGCTGAAGTATTAGGCCATGCGGTGATGTCGCAATTTCCGGTTGCCGTCAGCAGTATCACCCTGCCCTTCGTGGAAACCGAGAGCCGCGCCCGCGCGGTCAAGGAGCAGATAGATGCGCTCTATCAGCAGACCGGCAATCGCCCGCTGGTCTTCTACTCGATTGTGTTGCCGGAAATCCGCGCCATTATTTTGCAATGCGAGGGGTTCTGTCAGGATATCGTGCAGGCGCTGGTGGCGCCGCTGCAGCAGGAATTAAAACTCGATCCGACGCCGATTGCCCATCGTACCCATGGCCTGACGCCGGGAAATTTGACCAAGTATGACGCGCGTATCGCCGCCATTGATTACACACTGGCGCACGATGATGGTATTTCGTTGCGCAACCTCGACCAGGCACAGGTGATTTTGCTCGGCGTCTCCCGCTGCGGTAAAACACCCACCAGCCTCTATCTGGCGATGCAGTTCGGTATTCGCGCCGCGAACTACCCCTTTATTGCGGATGATATGGATAACCTCGGCCTGCCTGCCGCGCTGAAGCCGTTGCAGCATAAACTCTTTGGTCTGACCATTAATCCTGAGCGCCTTGCCGCCATCCGCGAAGAGCGCCGCGAGAACAGCCGCTATGCGTCGTTACGCCAGTGCCGTATGGAAGTGGCCGAAGTGGAAGCGCTTTACCGCCGCCATCAAATCCCCTGCCTTAACAGCACCAACTACTCCGTTGAGGAGATTGCCACCAAGATGCTCGATATGATGGGATTAAGCCGCCGCATGTACTAATAAGCTAGTACATGAATGCATTCTGCGCTATCATCCTTCCCACTGATGTGTTGCGCCCCGTAGCAGGCTTGTTTTCAGCCGCGATTGGTTTATGGTGAGCGCATCACTTCCGGCACTTTTGCCGCTGAAGCCCCTAATTTCGAGATCGTTAATGAACAAAACAGATGAACTTCGCACCGCGCGTATTGATAGCCTGGTGACGCCTGCGGCGCTGGCACAGCGCTATCCTGTCAGCCCGGAGGTCGCCGCCCATGTGACGGCCTCACGGAGACGTATAGAAAAAATCCTTAACGGTGAAGATCGCCGCCTGCTGGTGGTTATCGGCCCCTGCTCTATTCACGATCTGGATGCGGCGATGGAGTATGCCCGCCGCCTGCAAGCTCTGCGCACGCAGCACGAGGCGCAGTTAGAGATTGTGATGCGCACCTATTTTGAAAAACCGCGCACGGTGGTCGGCTGGAAGGGGTTGATCTCCGATCCCGATTTGAACGGCAGCTATCGCGTGAATCACGGTATCGAACTGGCGCGCAGGCTGCTGTTGCAGGTCAACGAACTGGGTGTGCCGACCGCCACCGAGTTCCTTGATATGGTGACCGGCCAGTTTATCGCCGATCTGATTAGCTGGGGCGCCATCGGCGCGCGCACCACCGAAAGCCAGATCCACCGCGAAATGGCCTCGGCGCTCTCCTGCCCGGTGGGCTTTAAGAACGGCACCGATGGCAATACCCGTATTGCCGTGGATGCGATCCGCGCCTCTCGCGCCAGCCATATGTTCCTGTCACCGGACAAAGATGGTCAGATGACCGTCTACCAGACCAGCGGGAACCCGTGGGGCCATATCATTATGCGCGGCGGTAAGCAGCCAAACTTTTACCCGCAGGATATCGCCAATGCCTGCGACACGCTGCGCGAGTTTGATCTGCCGGAGCAACTGGTGGTCGACTTCAGCCATGGCAACTGTCAGAAACAGCATCGCCGCCAGCTTGAGGTGTGTGATGAGATCTGTGCGCAAATTCGCAATGGTTCAACGGCCATTGCCGGTGTGATGGCGGAGAGTTTCCTGAAAGAGGGAACGCAAAAAATCGTTGCCGGGCAGCCGCTGATCTATGGTCAGTCGATCACCGATCCGTGCCTTGGCTGGGATGACAGCGTGCTGCTGCTGGAAAAACTGGCCGCCGCCGTCGCCACGCGCGGTTGATCCAGGCTCATCTGCGAACCAGGCAGAGGTTACCTACAGATTTTAGGGGGATCGGCGCGATCTCCCTGAAACGCACTTGCCTCACCGCGCTGTTTATCGATAATAATTCTCATTGTTGATTTACCGTTAAGCGCGACTTTGCCTATGGATAGCCCCGCCACGCCCACCAGCCCGCACGAAAAACCGGATCAGATTCAGGCCGACGATCGGCATATCACCAGCCAGGCGCTGCTCGGCGAACAGCGCCGTGTTGTGATTGAGCATAACGGGCAGCGCTATTTGCTGCGCGAAACCCACGCCGGCAAGCTGATCCTCACCAAATAAACTAGCTCGAGCAGCTTACTTCCAGCCGTTTGCCCCAGTCCGGCGGACGGCGGGCATAATCATCGCTGCGATCGCTAAAGGGCTGGCGCAGGATCTCATGCAGCCTTTCCAGCTCTGCCATGTCGCCCTGCTCCGCCGCATCGATGGCGCGCTGCGCCAGCCAGTTGCGCAACACCACCGCCGGGTTAACGCTCTGCATCTGCTGCTGCCGTTGCGCATCGTCAATCCCCTCCTGCTGGAGGCGCTGGCGATAGGTGGCGAACCAGTTATCAAACGCACCGCGATCGATAAACTCATCGCGCAGCGGCGAGTCCGCACTCTGCTGCTCGGTATGGCTTAACATGCGGAAGGTCCGCGTGTAGTCACTCCCTTCCCGCGCCATCAACGCAAACAGCGTGTTGAGGATCTCGTTATCCCCCTCTTGCGGCACAAACAGGCCGAGCTTGCTGCGCATCAGGCTGCCATACTCCGTCAGCAGCGCGGTCTGATACTCATCCAGCGCCCCATTCAGGGCATCGACGGCAATAAACGGCGAGAGGGACTGCGCCAGGCGTTGCAGATTCCACTGCGCCACCACCGGCTGGTTTTCAAAACTGTAGCGCCCCTGGTAGTCAGAGTGGTTGCAGATAAACGCCGGGTTGTAGTCGTCGAGAAAACCATACGGCCCGTAATCCATCGTCAAACCGAGGATCGACATATTGTCGGTGTTCATCACGCCGTGGGCAAAACCGACCGCCTGCCAGCGGGCAATCATCACGGCAGTACGCCGGACCACATCGCGGAACCAGGCGACGTAGTGGTCAGGCTCCTCCTGCAGATGCGGCCAGTGATGGCGAATGACAAAATCGGCCAGCTCGCGTACTTTCTCAGGCTGACGACGATAGTAGAAGTGTTCGAAATGGCCGAAACGGACATGGCTTTCCGCGATGCGCATCAGCATCGCCCCCTGCTCGCGGGTCTCGCGCATCACCGGCGTGTCGCTGGTGACAATGCTTAACGCACGAGTGGTGGGAATGCCGAGATAGTGCATCGCTTCTGAGGCAAGGCTTTCACGAATGGTCGAACGCAGCACCGCGCGGCCATCGCCCATGCGCGAGTATGGCGTCAGCCCGGCACCTTTCAGGTGCCAGTCGCGGGTTGAGCCATCCGCCAGCTGCTGTTCGCCGAGCAGAATGCCGCGCCCGTCGCCCAGTTGCCCGGCCCAGACACCGAACTGATGCCCGCTATAGACCTGCGCCAGCGGCGACATGCCGGGCAGCAACGTTTCGCCGCCCCAGACGCCAGCGCCGGATTCAGGGTGAAAGAGCGCCTCGGGTATGCCGAGGGTTTCAGCCAGCGGAGCATTACGCCAGATAAGGCGTGCGTTGCTGAGCGGAGTGGGCATTAACGCGGTGTAGTAATCTGGCAGTTCATCACGCCAGCGAGTAGTAAAAGTCAGGGTCATAGATCCTCCAGCCTTTTAGTGTAGTGCCTAACGCGGTGTTTAAACACCGGGCAACACAAGGGCTATGGATGGATCAGTGACGTCAGCTGCGCGGCGGTAACCGCAGGCCAGAGTGCGCCTTGCATGGCGCTGAACTGAAACGCCCTTGCGCGCTTCAGCGACGGCTCATCATCAATGCCGGCAATCATCACCGCATCGCAATAGGGTTCAACCTGCGAAATGATGGCGCGCATAAAGGGTTCGAAGGCAAGCGTAGATAAACGTTGGTGAATAAAGTTTTTATCCAGCATGACCCGTTTAAACAACCCGTCAAATACCGCTCTGGTTGACGCAGCGCCAACGCCAAAATTCCACAGCACCAGCGGATATTGTTTCGCCAAAAGAGACAGAGTTTTGTTCTCTTTTCCGCTATTGAGATCTGGATAATTCTCATTGATGGCTAATTCAAGGCACGGGAATTTTCTTACCTGCGCCGCCAGCGTGTCATCCGTCAGTAATTGCTCGGTTATTTCCGGAGAAATATTAATCCAGGCGGTAAGGTGATGCTGAATTAAAAAGAGCTGGCAGGCTTCAATTAGCGCCAGTTGCTCAGTAAACAGCGTCACTTTTTCTGCATTCGTCAGGCGCGGCAAAACCAGCTCTGTCGGGGCGCGGACGGTGCTGTCCTTTCCAACAAAGTTAACGATAATTTCGACACCCTGAAGCACTCCGTTACCGTTTCTTGCCGGGAGTAATAAAAGCTCAGAGCGATAGCTGTAATCGAGTGAAACTATCATTTTGCCAGCCCCGCATTATGGGTGAAATCCGGCTTCAACAAAGCTGTTTGACAATATTCCATATTTACTGATTTTAATGAGATTGGCTTCATTTTTTTCCCGTTCTATTTTTCTACCCTCCCCTCCGTTGTTATTCGTTGGCTCCCGCATTCTCTTGCCCCCTGGCGGTGAGTTGCGAACAAGCATAATTAAACTTTAAAAAATGAATTAGTGGAAACGTCCTGGTTTATATGAAAATGTTCCGCTGCCGCAAACAAAAAAAGGGAGGCCTGCATTACGCGCGCTCCCTTTTTTCTCTGTCTGTCGATGCCGCGTCAGATACGTCGCGCCTGCCAGAAATTTTTGCGCCAGTAGACATTATCCAGCGAAGAGCGCATCACGCCCCGGCTGGTTGAGGCGTGAATAAAGGCGTTATCAGTGTCGTAGATGCCGACGTGAAGCCCGCTCTCGCCAGAGCCGGTTTTGAAAAACACCAGATCGCCTGGCAGCAGATCCTCTTTATCTATCTCGGTGCCAAGCTTCGCCTGTTGACGCGTTTCACGCGGCAACTGCAGCGCGAATTTGTCGCGGAAGGTCATCATCACAAAGCCCGAGCAGTCGACGCCTGAACGCGCCATTCCGCCATAGCGATAGGGCGTGCCGCGCCATTCGCTCAGTTGATCGTTCAGGTTGGCGATCACCGTAATCGAGTCCGACAGCCGTGGGTTAGGCGGGGGGGCGCGATGAGAACTACATCCTGCAAGGAAAAGCGCTGCCGCCAGTAAAAACCAGATACGCATTCTGCAATACGCCTCGTTATCTCTTTTTATCGGATTAATCTACAGTGGGAGCGCGAGTCGTGGCAAGTCTCCATTGCGTCACACGGTCGGGATCAGCATTCGGTGGCCTTCCACCTCAACCTGCTGGAAAGCCATGCCGTAGGCGTCAGCCAGATGCGCAGGTGTCATTACCTCCGCTTTGGTGCCGCTTACCAGCAACTCTCCCTCACGCAATAGCCATACCTGGTGGGCCTGTCGCAGGGTATGATTCAGATCGTGGCTGCTCATCACTACCGAAATACCAGCGCTGACCAGCTCGCCAATTACCCCATCCAGCGCCGCCTGTTGTGCCACATCAAGGCTGTTCATCGGTTCATCGAGCAGCAACAGCTGCCCGCGATCGTTGCCCTGCGGATGGATCTGCAAAATCACCGCCGCCAGCCGCACCCGCTGCCATTCGCCGCCGGAGAGCTGGTTGGTTGCCCGCGCCAGCTTATCCTGCAGGCCAAGCTGACCGGCAATATGGGTCAGCAGGGCGTGCTGGCTTTTATCAGGCTGATGCAGCGACAGGTAGTGCCACACGGGTATGGCAAACGGTGCACTCTGCTGTTGGGCCAGGTAGGCGCGATGCCGTGCCAGCGCCGTCGCCGACCACTGCTCAAGGGGTTGGCCGCCAAAAGTTATCTTACCCGGCCCGCCGGAAAGCCCGGCGATACGTGCGAGCAACGTGCTCTTCCCTGCCCCGTTCGGCCCGACAAGATGCACGATCTGCCCGGGGGGCAGCGACACGCTTATCGGTGCCAGCCTGCCTGGCTCAGCAACCTGCTGCAGCTGCATCAGCATCGACATTACTTCGAGACGGCCTGCTTAATGGCGTTGACCAGCAGCGGATCCTCCGGCGTCATATCGGGTGAAAAACGCTGAATCACCTGGCCGTCGCGGCCAATCAGGAATTTTTCGAAGTTCCACAAAATATCGCCCGGTGCCTGCGGTGCGCGGCCTTTGCTGACCATGCGCTCATAAAATTCGCTGTCTGCCGGGGCAAGCGCTGTTGGTGCGGCAGCAATCAATTTTTCATACAGAGGATGACGCGCGTCGCCATTGACGTCGATCTTGCTGAACAGCGGAAAGGTGACGCCATAGGTGGTGCTACAGAAGGTTTTGATCTCCTCTTCCGAGCCCGGCTCCTGGCCAAGAAACTGGTTGCACGGGAAGCCCAGCACGCTAAAGCCTTCCCCTTCCCACGCTTTCTGCAGGTTTTCCAGCTGCTCGTACTGCGGCGTCAGGCCACATTTTGACGCGACGTTAACCACTAAAAGCACCTTGCCGCGCCAGGCGCTGAGCGAGATCTTTTCGCCATCAATAGTGGTAACTTCGGTATCCAGAATATTCTGTTGCATAACATCCCCTTAATGAATGTGATGGTTGCCGGGCTTAGCGCCCGACCCTCAATAATAGCCAGATAAACACCGGCGCACCTAGTGTTGATGTTACAACGCCAATCGGCAGCTCTGCGGCGCTAAGCGCGAGGCGCGAGACAATATCCGCAAACAGCAACGCAACCGCGCCCGCCAGCGCGCAGCCCGGAAGCAGAACGCGATGATCGCTTAAGCCACATAAGCGCAAAATATGCGGGATCACAAGCCCGATAAAGCCAATAGCCCCGGCAATCGCCACGCTGACGCCTACCATCCAGCCGGTGGCCGCCACCAGCAGATTACGCCATAACCAGAGCGGCAGCCCGAGCTGGCGGGCGGAGATTTCCCCCAGCGCTAACACGTTCAGCGCCGTGGATTGCAGGCAGATCCACACCATCACCGGCAGAAGTGCTGCCATCAGCCAGCCCTGCTGCCAGTCGACGCCGCTGAAGCCGCCCATCATCCAGTACATCAACTGGCGTAAATCGAGCGAGGTAGAGAAGTAGACCGCCCAGGTCATTAAGGCGGTACAGATAATGCCGAGTGCGACACCAGCCAGCAGTAAGCGGCTGGTGGAAAGATGGCGGCGCGCAAAGCGCAGCAGGATAAGCGTAACCATTAATGCGCCGGCAATGGCGCAGAGACCGAGCGCCCAGTCGGGCAACATCCCGCCGCCGAGAAACACTGCCGCAACAAGGCCTACGCCCGCGCCGCTCGATACGCCAAGCAGGCCTGGCTCTGCCAAAGGATTTTCAAACAGCGCCTGCATGGTGGCACCACACAGCGCCAGCGCAGCACCCACCAGCAGCACGGCAAGAGTGCGCGGTAAGCGTATCTGCCAGACAAAAAGCTCACCCTCAGGAGTGAACCAGCGATTGGGGGCTATCCACTGCTCGCCTGCGCAAAGACTTAAGGTGAGCGCAAGCAGTAACAGCAGCGCCAGCGCGCCGAGCCAGCGGCGGTTGCGTTGCTGTTGAAGATGGGCGTATGCCAGCATGGTTTCACGTTTACTCATCAGCCAGGTGACTGATTCTAAGAGGGATAGCGGATGCTGAAAAGAAAAAAGGCCGCGAGGCGGCCTTTTTGGTTAATGCAAAATCATTCAGCTTTGGGCGAAGCGTTTTCGACGCGGCTCTTTAACTTCTGGCCGGGTCTGAAGGTCACCACGCGCCGTGCTGTAATGGGAATATCTTCGCCGGTTTTTGGATTACGACCCGGACGTTGATTCTTGTCACGCAAATCAAAGTTGCCGAAGCCGGAGAGTTTGACCTGCTCACCATTTTCCAGAGCACGACGGATCTCTTCGAAAAACAGCTCTACCAGCTCTTTTGCATCCCGTTTGCTAAGCCCGAGCTTATCAAACAGATATTCTGACATTTCAGCTTTTGTAAGCGCCATAGGTTCAATCCCTCAATGATGCCTGGAATCGCTCTTTTAATGCCTCTACACATCTGGCAACGGTAGCGGCAATCTCCTCTTCTTCGAGTGTACGGCCGGTATCCTGAAGGATCAGACTGATGGCAAGGCTTTTCGACCCTTCCACGACGCCCTTAC
The DNA here is from genome assembly GCF_016516575.1 of Kosakonia sp. S57. Lineage (NCBI taxonomy): Bacteria > Pseudomonadati > Pseudomonadota > Gammaproteobacteria > Enterobacterales > Enterobacteriaceae > Kosakonia > Kosakonia sp. S57. The sequence goes on from NZ_JACVUL010000001.1 coordinate 154,260, forward strand.
CGCGGTACACGTCAAACAAGTTTACGCCAACTACCTGATTTGCGCCAACTTTCTTACATTCAGCCAAAACATCTGCTGCGGGTACATTTTCATTGACCACAACAGCGATGTCGCGGCGGTTCGCCGGGAAGCGAGAAATCTCCTGAGCCTGAGGCACGGCGCGGTCTGCAAGGGCATTCCACTCCAGTTCAAACACCAGCGTGCGGCCATTCAGATCAAGCTTACGCTCCAGCTCCGGATGCACCACGCCGATAAAGCCAATGCGCTTATCTTTCAGATAAATCGCGGCAGATTGACCCGGATGCAGCGCCGGATTGGTCTCAGCGCGGAACTCGATAGCGCCTGTTTTGCCGGTCAGCTCCAGCACAGACTCCAGATCGCCTTTCAGATCGAAGAAATCAACGCTGTTTTTCGCGAGGTCCCAGTGCTCTTCATAACGGTTACCGCAGATAGCACCCGCCAGCATCACATCCTGACGGATGCCGAGGTTCGCCTGGGTATCCGGCACAAAACGCAGACCGGTTTCGAAAATACGCACACGGCTCTGCTGACGGTTCTGGTTATAGACAATGGTGCCCAGCAGACCAGTCCACAGTGAGAGGCGCATCACCGACATTTCGCTGGAGATCGGGCTTGGCAGCACCAGCGCTTCTTCGCCCGGGTGGATCAACTGCTGCAGTTTCGGATCAACGAAGCTGTAGGTGATCACTTCCTGGTAGCCTTTGTCGTTAAGCATAGTTTTCACTCGCTTAAGGGACAAGTTGGCTTCGCGATGTTCGCCCATGATCAGCCCGGCCTGTACTGGCTCGTCAGGAATATTGTTGTAACCGTAAACACGGGCAACCTCTTCCACCAGGTCCTCTTCGATCTCCATATCGAAACGCCAGCTCGGCGCGACCGCCAGCCACTCATCCTGGCCTGCGGTGACTTCGCAGCCAAGGCGGGTCAGAATATCGCTCACCTGCTCATCGGCAATGTGATGACCAATCAGGCGGTCCAGCTTGCTGCGACGCAGACGGATGGTGGCGCGTTTCGGCAGAGAGGCTTCATTAGTCACGTCAATGACCGGGCCCGCTTCACCGCCGCAAATATCCAGCAACAGGCGCGTGGCGCGCTCCATCGCTTTATACTGCAACTGCGGATCGACGCCGCGCTCGTAGCGGTGAGAAGCATCAGTGTGCAGACCGTGACGACGCGCACGACCGGTAATGGAGAGCGGGTTGAAGAAAGCACACTCCAGCAGAACGTTTTTCGTTTCGCTGTTTACACCGGAGTGTTCCCCGCCGAAGATACCGCCCATTGCCAGCGCATTTTTCTGGTCAGCAATGACCAGCGTGTCTGTGCTCAGCTTCGCTTCGTTGCCGTCGAGCAGCACCAGCGTTTCGCCCTCTTTCGCCATACGCACCACGATGCCGCCTTCCAGGCGATCGCTGTCGAAAGCGTGCATCGGCTGGCCGAGCTCAAGCAGAACGTAGTTGGTGACATCGACTACCGCATCGATTGAACGAATGCCGCAGCGACGCAGCTTCTCTTTCATCCACAGCGGCGTCGGCGCGCTGACGTTGATACCTTTGACCAGGCGGCCCAGGTAGCGCGGACAGGCCTCTTGCGCTTCCACAACGATCGGCAGCGTATCGTTAATGGTGGCGGCAACCGGTGCGATTTCTGGCTCGTTCAGCGGGGATTTATTCAACACTGCAACGTCGCGAGCAACACCGATAATGCCCAGGCAGTCGGCGCGGTTTGGCGTGACGCTGATTTCGATAGTGTTGTCGTCAAGCTTCAGGTATTCACGAATATCGGTGCCAATCGGCGCATCTGCCGGCAGTTCAATGATGCCGTTGTGATCGTCGGAAATACCGAGTTCGGAGAAGGAGCAGAGCATCCCTTCAGAGGGTTCGCCGCGCAGTTTCGCCGCTTTGATTTTGAAATCGCCCGGCAGTACCGCGCCGACGGTCGCAACGGCCACTTTCAGACCGAGACGGCAGTTTGGCGCGCCGCAGACGATATCCAGCAGGCGATCGCCGCCCACGTTCACTTTTGTTACTCGCAGTTTGTCGGCGTTCGGGTGCTGAGCGCACTCCATCACTTCGCCAACCACTACACCATGAAACGCACCGGCGACCGGTTCAACGCCGTCCACTTCCAGGCCGGCCATGGTGATCTGCCCGGAGAGCGCTTCGCTATCAACCGCTGGGTTCACCCATTCGCGTAACCACAGTTCACTGAATTTCATTGTTTCGCCTGCCCTTATTTAAACTGTTTGAGGAAACGCAAATCGTTTTCGAAGAATGCGCGCAGATCTGTCACACCGTAGCGCAGCATGGTGAGGCGCTCCATCCCCATGCCAAACGCGAAGCCGGAGTAGATTTCCGGGTCGATGCCAACGTTACGCAGCACATTCGGGTGGACCATGCCACAGCCCAGCACTTCCAGCCATTTACCGTTTTTACCCATCACATCCACTTCGGCGGAGGGTTCGGTGAACGGGAAGTAGGAGGGACGGAAGCGGATTTGCAGATCCTCTTCAAAGAAGTTACGCAGGAAGTCGTGCAGCGTCCCTTTCAGGTTGGTAAAGCTAATGTTTTTATCAACGATCAGCCCTTCCATTTGATGGAACATCGGGGTGTGGGTCTGATCGTAGTCGTTACGGTAGACGCGGCCCGGAGCAATAATGCGGATCGGCGGCTGCTGATGCTCCATGGTGCGGATCTGCACACCTGAGGTCTGCGTACGCAGCAGACGCGTGGCGTCGAACCAGAAGGTGTCGTGATCGGCACGTGCCGGATGGTGGCCCGGAATGTTCAGCGCGTCAAAGTTATGGTAATCGTCTTCGATCTCCGGCCCGGTGGCGACGGTAAAGCCCAGCTCGCCAAAGAAGCTCTCGATACGATCGATGGTACGGGTCACCGGGTGCAGACCGCCATTTTCAATACGACGGCCCGGCAGGGAGACATCGATGGTCTCAGCAGCGAGGCGGGCATTCAGCGCAGCGCTTTCGAGATCGTTTTTGCGCGCGTTCAGCGCTTGCTGAACCTGCTCTTTCGCTTCGTTGATTACCGCTCCGGCAGCCGGGCGCTCTTCTGGCGGCAGCTCACGCAGGGTGGTCATCTGAAGGGTCAGATGCCCTTTCTTACCCAAATATTCGACGCGTACGTTGTCCAGCGCGGCGACATCTGAGGCATCGTTAATGGCTGCCTTCGCACTGGCAACCAGCTCTGCGAGATGTGACATGGTTTTCCTCGTTATATGACGATATTTACACGCGGCAGATACAAAAAAAGCCTCCACAAGGGAGGCTTTCTGGCGCTGTTTTCCGTTTCTTCTTTCACGCGCAAGCCCCCTGGATTCAGGTGCTAAAGTAAAAAAAGAAGCGGAAAATAGCAGCATTCATGCTTGCATTACCTTAATCGGCTACGTGGCGACGATGGGCTATTGAAAACGCATCACGGCAAAAAGTCAATGTATTGATACTGTTAAAGCAAAAGAGGGAGCCAGGCTCCCTCTCTTAAACTGGCTTACGCCAGAGCTGCTTTCGCTTTTTCAACCAGGGCAGAGAATGCCACTTTGTCGAATACGGCGATGTCAGCCAGGATCTTACGGTCAATTTCAACAGAGGCTTTTTTCAGGCCGTTGATGAATTTGCTGTAAGAAATACCGTTCTGACGTGCTGCTGCGTTGATACGTGCAATCCACAGCTGACGGAACTGACGCTTTTTCTGACGACGGTCACGATAAGCGTACTGACCAGCTTTGATAACAGCCTGGAAGGCAACACGGTAAACGCGTGAACGCGCGCCGTAGTAGCCTTTAGCTTGTTTCAAAATTTTCTTATGACGTGCACGTGCAATCACACCACGTTTTACGCGAGCCATATGCTCTCCTGTATATTCTAATTAAAAAGTTAAAAGGTTAACGACTTATGCGTACGGCAGGCACGCGATGACCAGGCCCAGATCGCCTTTAGAAACCATGGCTTTCGGACGCAGGTGACGTTTACGCTTGGTAGCTTTTTTGGTCAGAATATGACGCAGGTTAGCATGCTTGTGCTTAAAACCACCTTTACCGGTTTTTTTGAAGCGCTTAGCAGCACCGCGTACGGTTTTGATCTTTGGCATTTTTCAATTTCCACTTCGCATTGTTAATAAACGAAACAAAGGCGAACTAAACCCGCGAGCACGAGGCCCACAGGTTTAATTACTTGATGGCCTTACTGTTTCTTCTTAGGAGCAAGCACCATAATCATCTGGCGGCCTTCGATCTTCGTAGGGAAGGATTCGACAACTGCCAGTTCGACCAGATCTTCTTTCACGCGGTTAAGCACTTCCATACCGATCTGTTGGTGGGCCATCTCACGACCGCGGAAACGCAGTGTGATCTTGGCCTTATCGCCCTCTTCAAGAAAGCGAATCAGGCTGCGGAGTTTTACCTGATAGTCGCCTTCATCTGTACCAGGTCGGAATTTGATTTCCTTGACCTGAATAACTTTTTGCTTCTTCTTCTGTTCCTTAGAAGATTTGCTCTTTTCATAGAGGAACTTGCCGTAGTCCATTATACGGCAAACGGGCGGCTCGGCGTTAGGGCTAATTTCAACTAAATCAACCCCGGCTTCTTCAGCTTTTTCCAGAGCTTCTCGCAGACTCACAATACCAAGCTGCTCGCCTTCCAGACCAGTTAAGCGAACTTCCAGGGCGCGGATCTCGCCATTAATACGATTGGGACGCGCCGTTTGAACTCGTTTTCCGCCTTTAATACCTTATTCCTCCAGTTGTTTAAGACTGCGGCTGCGAATCTCTTGTTGCAGCTTCTCGATAACTTCATTTACGTCAAGGCTACCCAGGTCTTTACCGCGACGGGTACGCACAGCAACTTTGCCGGCTTCAACCTCTTTGTCACCACAAACAAGCATATAAGGGACACGACGTAAAGTGTGCTCGCGGATTTTAAAGCCTATCTTCTCGTTTCTCAAGTCTGCTTTTACACGAATGCCTGCATTTTGCAGTTTCTCGGTCAATTCGTTGACATATTCAGACTGTGAATCAGTGATGTTCATGACCACTACCTGCACCGGCGCAAGCCAGGTTGGGAAGAAGCCTGCGAACTCTTCAGTCAGGATGCCGATAAAGCGCTCCAGTGACCCAAGAATTGCGCGATGAATCATAACTGGAACCTGACGCTCGTTGCTTTCGCCCACATAAGAGGCGTTCAGACGAGCCGGCAGGGAGAAGTCCAGCTGTACCGTTCCGCACTGCCATGCACGATCGAGGCAGTCATACAGGGTAAATTCAATTTTCGGACCGTAGAATGCGCCTTCACCCAGCTGATATTCAAATGGGATATTGTTCTCTTCCAGCGCAACTGCCAGATCCGCCTCAGCACGATCCCACATCTCGTCACTACCGATACGTTTCTCGGGACGGGTGGAGAGTTTGACAACGATCTTTTCGAAGCCAAACGTGCTGTACATATCGTAGACCATACGGATGCAGGCGTTCACTTCATCGCGAACCTGCTCTTCCGTACAGAAGATGTGCGCATCATCTTGCGTAAAGCCGCGCACACGCATCAGACCGTGCAACGCGCCCGAAGGTTCATTACGGTGGCAGCTACCGAACTCCGCCATACGCAGCGGCAGGTCGCGGTAGGATTTCAACCCCTGGTTGAAAATCTGCACATGTCCCGGGCAGTTCATCGGTTTGATGCAGTATTCACGATTCTCCGAAGAGGTCGTAAACATAGCATCTTTATAGTTGTCCCAGTGGCCGGTTTTTTCCCACAGCACACGGTCCATCATAAACGGGCCTTTAACTTCCTGGTACTGGTACGCTTTCAGCTTAGAGCGTACAAACGTTTCCAGTTCACGGAAAATGGTCCAGCCATCGTTGTGCCAGAATACCATACCCGGCGCTTCTTCCTGCATATGGTACAGGTCAAGCTGCTTGCCGATTTTACGGTGGTCGCGTTTTGCTGCTTCTTCCAGACGCAGCAGATAGGCGTTAAGCGCTTTTTTATCTGCCCATGCGGTACCGTAAATGCGCTGCAGCATCTTGTTGTTGCTGTCGCCACGCCAGTAAGCGCCCGCCGTTTTCATCAGTTTGAAATGGTGGCAGAAACGCATATTCGGTACGTGCGGACCACGGCACATATCGACGTATTCTTCATGATGATACAAGCCAGGCTTATCATCATGGGCAATATTTTCATCAAGAATGGAGACTTTGTAGTTTTCACCGCGTGCGACAAACGTTTCACGCGCTTCCTGCCAGCTCACTTTCTTCTTGATAACGTCATAGTTGGATTCGGCGAGCTCGTGCATACGTTTTTCGAGCGCGTCGATATCTTCCTGAGTCAGGGTGTGGTCGAGATCAACGTCATAATAGAAACCGTTGTCGATAACCGGACCAATCGCCATTTTGGTGTGCGGCCATAGTTGCTTGATCGCATGGCCCAACAGATGCGCACAGGAGTGGCGGATAATCTCCAGCCCTTCCTCATCTTTTGCGGTGATGATAGCAAGGTTTGCATCACTGTCGATGATATCTGAAGCATCGACCAGTTCACCGTTGACGCGCCCGGCAATGCAAGCTTTCGCCAGGCCAGGGCCAATATCAAGCGCGACATCCAGGGGACTTACGGCGTGGTCATAATGGCGTTGACTGCCATCAGGAAGCGTAATTACAGGCATTTCATTTCCTTAATTTGCAGTGGTGCGCCACACGAAAGAGCACATGCAAAATGAGATTTCAAAGATATAACAGCCGCTTAGATAAGTTTTCTCGCTTCACTCTGCGGAATATGTATCGAACGGTAATGACCGCACTTTACCCTTACCCGCTGCTGTTAAGTACCCGACAATAGTACACATTTGCACTCGGCGTTGAAAGGGCTAGTGTGGCGCGGATCGTTATTGCGCCCTTTTTCGGCTCTATTGGGGAGTAAGTCGCCATTCAACTGTGCTGGCGCAAGGAAGGTATTATCTGATTTTGCTTTGCCATCTTGACACAACAGGGGTGGAAGCAGTCTATTTGGCTTCCCATTAACCCCTAACCCACTGATAAATCATGGTAATAGTTTATATCTTAGCCATTGTTCTGCTGATTGCGATTGTTTTTTTTGCCTTTTATAAACACAGCAAAGTGAAATATTCACAAACCCTACCGGTTTCCCCGAGAAAACGACGCTAGGGCTTTCGCTTCTCCCGGGCACGCAGCAATGCGTGCCCTGTTGAAACCCGGCTCAGGCGTCGAAACCCAGTGCGCGAATCACCTCTTCCATCGCCGCTTCGGTCAGTTCGGTACGTTTAATTCTCTGATTAGCCAGCATGGTTCTTACCACACCCGCAATAACAATATGCTTAGGCTCCTGTCCCAGGTCACGCATCTCAAGCACCACCTTGCCCACCACCCGGCACATCTCATCGTATAACGCCGCATCATTCAACTTGCCCATATCGCCCCACTTTTTTCATTAGAAAGCCTTGAGTAAAACGCAATCTATCCTTATCCCCATTGCCTGTAAGTGTGCCACAACACAGCAAATCTATAGCGGAAATGTAAAAGCACTTGTTTTTTATACAGTTGCACAAAGTTAAATTTCCTTATCGATTTACCTTAAAGAAACTCACTCCTGTTGCCGATAAATAGAGCATTCGTGGTTTGAATGATATAGCGACGGTAATGCAAGCGATCAATTACAACGAGATGACGGGATTGAACCTGACGGTTCGAAAAACGACCTCATCGACTCTGCAGGAGTCAATTGAGCGTTTATCGTCAGGCTTTCGAATCAATGGCGCAAAAGACGATGCGGCAGGCCAGGCCATCGCCAATCGTATGCGTTCTAACAGCAACGCAGACACCGTGGTTTCCCGCGGGCTTGATGACGCCATCAGCATGGCGCAGACCGCCGATGGTGGCCTGAGTACCATTAGTGAACGGCTGATTCGCGCTAAAAGCCTGGCTATCCAGGCTGGCAACAGCACGCTTTCCGACAGCGACAGACGCAGCATACAGAATGAGTATCAAAGCATTCTGGATACCATTCAGTCGATTTCCGAAGGCACCGAGATTTTCGGCTCTTATCCGCTGGCAACGGACGCGCCGGAACTTCCGCCAGCACTTATCGGCGATGTTCCGCCGCTGAGTACGAAATTTCCGGTGAGCGGAACGGACTATTCGTTCAGCTCAGGCATCGTCTCGCTGGCCTATATTCCTGCGGGAGCGAAAAATATTACTATTACCATCGACTCACTCGGTCTGGATGACGATATCCAGCTCTTTACGCGTGACGGTAAACATCTGGCTGGTACGCCGATTAATGGCAGTGACCCGGATTACACCTGGAAAAGCCGCGGCATCACGGATTCAGCAAAGGCGACCAGCCGCGTTTTGACCGCATCGAATGGCTTTAAGAGTGGCGCCACTTACGATGACTCGTTACTGATTGAGGGTGGCTCTTCCTGGGCATTAAATGGTAGTTCGACGCTCGCCTATAATGGCATGACCATCAAATACAGTGGTGACGGCGATCGTTATGAGTCCGGTGCTGCCTACAATGATGGCAGCAATGGTTCGAACCGCCTTGAGCGTTTAACGATCGATAATGTCACCGAAGATCTTGTTGTCATGGTCGTCGGTAGCGGCTCTTTTACCAGCAACCTGACCTGGGGCGAGCTGCCAAAACCGACCATTACGCCGGAAGTGCCACCTAAGCAGAGCAGGCCGTGGGAAGTGGTGACCAGCGCCACTGTCGGGGATGAGATCAAATCAACGACCATTCCGACCACGCCCGCGGATGTTAAATCCCTTGGCTTAACCGGCACGGATCTGCTGTCAGAAACCACTGCTGGTAAGGCGATGGGCAAACTCGACCAGGCGCTGGAGAAAGTGAGCGGTTACCGCGCGCAATATGGCGCTTTTATTAATCGTTTTGAATCAAACAAATCGGTGCTGGCGCAGCAGAGTATCGCCACACAGGCGGCAAAGAGCCGGATAGAAGATGCAGATTACGCGCTGGAAGCGAGCAAGATGGCTAAAGCACAGCTGTTACAGCAGGGTCAGGACGCCGTGCTAAAAGTGGCGAACCAGGCGGCGGAGAATATTCTCTCTCTCCTGCGTAGCTAATACTTTGAGATTTAACGCAACCAGAGATAAGCGTTATTCGTGCACTTTTTATAAATAACTTTTCAGAATCGACTCATTATTAAGTCTGTCTTGCCAAATTTAAAAACCGGTACCGCATAATCCGGTTTTTAAATTAAGCAGATGAAACTGCTAAGAATAATCTTTATTCCCATCCACCGGCTACCAGCGTATGCGCATTAAAAGCAGCGTCATTAGTACCTTTTACTGCATGCGTGCCGGGGATCATGTTTGAACCCGCTTCGATGCTGGTGATGTGGTTAGTAGATTGTGCAGGCTGTGCCGCGAAAGCGCTGAAAGAGAGCGCAGAAATAACCAGCGCGGCGGCGGTTGTTGTGATTGTTTTCATGATTGAATTCTCTTGCTGAAATAGATTTAACTGGCCGGGCAGCAGCGTGCCCACAGCAAGAATTGTAGATCTGGATCACACTTTTTCCCAGTCAATTTATTTAGCCGTTCGTGTCAAATAAACTGAATATGTTTCTCAAAGCGGAAATGTGGAGAGAAAGTGCAGGAGCGGACTTAAATAAAATTAACCGACGAATTGCGCACTGAGTGTAAATAAAAACGGGCCGGATAATCCGGCCCGTCCAGTTAAATTTTGTAGCCTAAGGTAATCGACGTTCTGCGATCGGTATGATCCGGTGCCGATGATGGCGGCTCGGAGTTCCAGGTCACGTTATAGGCAACTTTCAACGCGAAGTGGGAGTTAATCGCCACGTTCAGCGCGGTTTCGGAGTTGACAGTGGTATCGTCCGCACCAAACACCGAAACGCCCTGGGTAAATTTCGCATTGTCAGAGAACTGCCACGCATAGGTGCCAGACGCATAGCCCAGCGCCGTCGTTTTGGTATCGCCGTTAGTGTACTTGTCATAACGTACACCCGGACCGAATTCGAGACGGAAGCTGTGAACCGGGCCATTCAGGAACTGACGACCATAACCGGCGGTAGCGATGTCACGGGCGTGGTAACCGTTGTAGCGATCGGTTAACCAGCTCGCCTGGCCAAACAGGTAGTCGTAGTCAGTCATGTTATAACGGCTACGACCACCAACAGCATACTTCTCGGAAGAACGTTCGTCATTAGACGAGGTATTACTGGCGTTGCCCCACAGGGACCAGGCCGTAGAATCGCCATACCATGTCAGGGTAGAGTCAGCCGTCAAAGAGGAACTCTTTGTGTTGCCTGACTGACCGAGATAGCCACCGTTAACATTACCTTCAAACGGTTTTTTCGCGGAGGCGGGGTCATCCATGACAGTAAAAACGGTATCATCTGCGACAGCATTCATCGACGCAAGCACGCCCGCAGCCACAACCAGCGCGGGTACTGTCTTAAAAAGCTTCATTTTTTTAAAATCCGTACAGTAAATGAGACCAACACGGTCCCGGAAACTTTCTTATGGATCAATGACCAATGGTCCGCAGAAAGGTAACAAATTATAAAAAGACCGCTTAAACATATCAATGAAATCTTATTTGATTTTTTGAATAAGAGAGATCTCAGAATAAATGTTATAGATTCCGAAATATCACCGTAAAAATAATATCGTATTTAAAATCATACTGTTATTTACTTTCCCTTCGCTGTAAATGGTGCCAGGCTTACTGCACCCTACGTAACAGGAGGTCAATATGGTATCGATTTATACGCTAACGCTCGCGCCATCTCTCGATAGCGCGACAATAACGCCGCAAATTTATCCGGAAGGAAAACTCCGTTGCACCTCGCCGGTTTTTGAACCGGGTGGCGGCGGCATTAATGTTGCCCGCGCCATTGCCCACCTCGGCGGCAAAGCTACCGCGATTTTCCCGGCGGGCGGCGCAACCGGTGAACACCTGACTGCCCTGCTCGCCGATGAGCATGTCCCGACCCTCAGCGTGCAGACCGCAGACTGGACGCGACAGAACCTGCATGTGCACGTTGAAGCGAGCGGCGAGCAGTATCGCTTTGTGATGCCCGGCGCCGCCCTCAGCGAAGATGAGTTCCGCCAGATAGAAGAGAGAGTGCTGACGATAGAGAGCGGCGCGATTCTGGTCATCAGCGGCAGTCTTCCGCCTGGTGTACAGCTTGAAAAGCTGACGCAGTTGATTACCGTCGCGCAAAAACAGGGGATCCGCTGCATTATCGACAGCTCAGGCGAGGCGCTGGCCGCTGCGCTGGAGATTGGCAATATCGAACTGGTCAAACCCAACCAGAAAGAGCTGAGCGCGTTGGTTGGCCGACCGCTCAACCAACCTCATGACGTATTGCGTGCCGCGCAGGAGATCATTAACAGCGGTAAAGCGCGCCGCGTAGTGGTCTCGCTAGGGCCGCAAGGGGCGCTGGGGGTGGATCAGCAGGGCCATGTTCAGGTTGTGCCGCCGCCGATGAAAAGCCAGAGCACCGTTGGTGCGGGCGACAGCATGGTCGGTGCCATGACCCTCAAGCTTGCCGAAGATGCCCCGCTCGACGATATGGTGCGCTTTGGCGTCGCAGCCGGCAGCGCGGCAACCATCAATCAGGGCACGCGCCTGTGTGCCAGTGAAGATACGCAAAAGATCTACGACTACTTATGCGGTGCTTAAGCGCGTTAACGCAGCGAGAGTCGCTGGCGATAGTCGACAAATAGTCGTCGCCGACTATGCTAAAAAAATTTGCATTAACAATGAGGTGAAATATGAGTAGCGATGGCATCAACCGCTACGTCGTCACGGTGAAATTTCACGATGAGACGCTAACGGATATTAATGAGCTGAATAACCACTTTACACTTGCGGGCTTTCTTATCACCATGGCGGACGACGATGGCAAGGTGCACGATCTGGGCACCAACACCTTCGGCCTGATTAGCGCCTTAAATGAGCAAGAGGTTCATGATCTCGCCAGCGGCCTGGCCGAAAGCGCCGTCGGGCGAAAAACCGATGTCACGGTTTCCACCTGGGAGACGTGGCGGCAACAAGAGCAATAAGTGCCATCCTGCGCCGTGCGTGCGCCTGGTGTGCGTTAAGTCGAATTTTTTCACAGCTTTAGTGCGCTAACCTAATGATCTGGCTGATTACATGGGAGAAATATCATGTGGCAAGCGATAAGTGGTCTGTTAAGCGAGCAACTGGGTGAAGGCGAAATTGAACAACGCGATGAGCTACCGGGCGGCGAAATTCACGCTGCATGGCGCATACGTTACGCAGGACGCGACTGTTTCGTTAAATGTGATGAACGCGCCCTGCTTCCCATCTTCACTGCCGAAGCCGATCAGCTGGCGCTGCTGGCGCGCAGCAATACGGTCCGGGTGCCTGAAGTGTGGGCGGTCGGCAGCGACCGCGACTACAGCTTCCTGGTGATGGAGTATCTCCACGCCCGTCCGCTGGATATGCATAGCGCTTTTTTGCTGGGCCAGCAGCTTGCCCGGCTCCATCAGTGGAGCGATCAGCCGCAGTTTGGTCTCGACTTCGATAACGATCTCTCCACCACCCCGCAGCCAAACGCCTGGCAGCGACGCTGGTCGACCTTTTTCGCCGAGCAGCGTATCGGCTGGCAGCTTGAGCTGGCGGCGGAGAAAGGGCTACAGTTCGGCAATATCGATGCAATTGTTGAACATGTTCAGCAGCGGTTAGCTGGCCACCAGCCGCAGGCCTCTTTACTGCATGGCGATCTCTGGTCCGCCAACTGCGCCCTTGGCCCGGATGGCCCCTATATTTACGATCCCGCCTGCTACTGGGGCGACAGGGAGTGCGATCTGGCGATGTTGCCGCTCCATCCGGATCAGCCGCCGCAGATCTATGACGGTTACCAATCTATCTCCCCGCTCCCGCCCGACTTTCTCGACCGCCAACCGATTTACCAGCTCTACACCCTCTTCAACCGCGCCATTCTCTTCGGCGGTGAACATTTGATGAATGCACAGAAGGCGCTGGATCGGGTATTGGCCGCGTAAAAGTGGAAGGCTAAGAAGCCCGATCGCGAATGCTATCGGGCGCTGTAACTTTACAGAAAGCCGAGCAGCTTAAAGAAGAAGTACCCCGCCACGATGATGATGGCCGGCAGCACATAGAGCGGGAAAATCTGCAGGAAAATGGTGTGGTTTGGCACATTAATACGCGCTTCGATCTGCTCGCGGGTCAGCCCCTCGTCGCCTTTGGCTTTTTCGAGGATCAGCTGGTTTTCCACCCCTTCACGCACAAAGCGTGCCTGGCGGCTCATGCGTGCACCGGAAGCCTGTAAAGCCAGGCCAATAAAGATCAGCGCGGAGATAATCCAGAAGAGAACGTTCAGACCCTGCTGAAAATGGGGCGTCGGCGAGTTGTACCAGAAGAGATTGAGGAATGGCGTATTGAACCGCATCATCTCAATCATCACGTGGGCGAAATCAAGCATCACGGCATTAATACCGGGCTGTTTATCGCTATGCTCATACATAAACTTCAGGATCGAAATAACGGTCGAAATAACGGCCGGAATAAAAATCACCCAACCCAGAACGCGTTTCAGTACGGCGATGCGTCCAGCTTGTTGATACGTCATGGATTCCCCTTGTTGTTGACGCACTGTTTGTGCCTTAGTCTACCTGCTGATAACTATTTTCGCCTGATTTTTAAAGACGCCAGGGTGAACGCATTGCCATACTCACTACCTTCACCCTGTTTAATCACGCTAACCGGAGAGGTGTTATGTCTGCCCCGCGCCAAACAGTTGCAGCAATTTTTGATATGGATGGTTTATTAATTGACTCGGAACCGCTGTGGGATCGCGCTGAACTTGAGGTGATCTCAAGCCTCGGCGTCGACATCACGCGCCGCGGCGAACTGCCTGACACGCTGGGCCTGCGCATCGATATGGTGGTTGATTTATGGTATGCGCAACAGCCGTGGAGCGGTCCGTCCTGCCAGCAAGTGACTGCACAAATTATCGAGCGCGCAATCGCGCTGGTAGAAGCAGAGCGCCCACTGCTGCCGGGCGTGCGTGAAGCGCTGGCACTGTGCAAAGCGAACGGCCTGCGTGTGGGGCTGGCCTCCGCCTCGCCGCTGCATATGCTCGAAAAAGTTTTAGCGATGTTCGACCTTCGTGACAGCTTCGATGCACTGGCCTCTGCCGAGAGCCTGCCTTACAGCAAACCGCACCCGCAGGTTTATCTTGATTGCGCGGCGAAACTCGGTGTCGATCCCTTAGCCTGCGTGGCGCTGGAGGATTCCGTAAACGGGATGATTGCCAGCAAAGCGGCGCGCATGCGTTCGATTGTGGTGCCCGATGAGGAGCATCGTGCCGATCCGCGCTATGTGCTGGCGAATGTCAAACTCGACAGCTTGCAGCAGCTCACCGCTGCACATCTGCTCGGTTAATAATGTGCAGGAGCAGCGCAAAGCTGCTCCTGCATCACAAAAATATTGAAACATGATTTCATTTGTTTGTATTTTACGCTCCCGCCTTCTATTCTGATCCGCAGGCATTGACGCCCGTCACGACATGACATCACGCCGGAGTAGATATGATACTGGATGCTTTTAAGCTAACGGATAAGGTGGCTCTTGTAACCGGATGCGATACCGGTCTGGGCCAGGGCATGGCAATAGGGCTGGCGGAAGCAGGCTGCGATATTGTCGGTGTTAACCGGAAAATCCCTCATGAAACGGCAAAACGCGTCGAGGCGCTTGGCCGCCGATTTCACGCGATTCAGGCCGACCTGCGCGACCAGCAGCAGCTGGCCTCGATTGTCGATCAAGCGGTGGCGAAGATGGGACACCTTGATATTCTCATCAATAACGCCGGAACTATCCGCCGCTGTGACGCCATCGATTTCAGCGAAAAGGATTGGGATGAGGTGATGGATCTCAACCTCAAATCGCTCTTCTTCCTCTCCCAGGCTGTCGCCCGACAATTTATCGCCCAGCGCAGCGGCGGCAAAATTATCAATATTGCCTCGATGCTCTCTTACCAGGGCGGCATTCGTGTTCCCTCTTATACCGCCTCAAAAAGCGGCGTGATGGGCCTCACCCGCCTGCTGGCGAATGAGTGGGCGAAGCACAATATTAACGTTAATGCGATTGCGCCCGGCTATATGGCGACCAACAATACCCAGCAGTTGCGCGAAGATGCTGAACGTAATCAGGAGATCCTCGATCGTATTCCCGCGGCTCGCTGGGGTACGCCGGAGGATTTACAGGGCGCGGCGGTTTTTCTCGCCTCTTCGGCGGCTGACTACATAAATGGCTACACGCTAGCGGTCGATGGCGGCTGGCTGGCGCGCTAAATTAGCAGGATTGTGACAAAGAGTTACACCGTCACCTCTTCCGCCTACTGTACAAACATCCTATACTGTATGCATCGACAGTTTAGCGAGTTTGATCATGACGGCGGAAGGACACCTGCTTTTCTCCATAGCCTGCGCGGTGTTTACCAAGAATGCCGAATTGACGCCCGTGCTTGCACAGGGCGACTGGTGGCATATTGTGCCTTCAGCCATTCTCACCTGCCTGCTGCCGGACATCGATCACCCGAAATCCTTCCTCGGCCAGCGGCTAAAGTGGATCTCAAAACCCGTTGCGCGCGCCTTTGGTCACCGTGGGTTTACCCATAGCCTGCTGGCGGTTTTTCTTGCGCTTACCCTCTTTGCCTTAAAAGTGCCTGACAGCTGGATCCTGCCGACGGACGCGCTGCAGGGTATGGTTGTCGGCTATCTTAGCCATATCGTTGCAGATATGCTCACGCCCGCCGGCGTGCCGCTGCTGTGGCCCTGCCGCTGGCGCTTTCGACTACCCATTCTCGCGTCACAAAAAGGTAACCAGATGGAGCGTGTGCTCTGCATGGCCCTGCTCACCTATGCCGTGTGGATGCCGCAAACCTTGCCCGAAAATGGTGCAATCCGCTGGTCATCCGAAGCGATAAATATTCTGCAAAATGAGTTCAATCGCTTTATTGATCGCCAGATTGCACGATAAATAGTCGCTTTTGAACACTTCGCTATAAAGCATTCCATTTGGATATAAGCCGCCCCGGGCACTTCTGCTAACCTTGCGCCACAGGATGACCTCGATGTCATCAATATAATGAAATCAGGAGAACGGGGATGAATTTTCCATTAATCGCGAACGTTGTCGTGTTCGCTGCACTGCTGCTTTTGCTGGCGCAGGCGCGCCACAAACAGTGGAGCCTGGCAAAGAAAGTACTGGTTGGTCTCGGGCTTGGCGTGGCATTCGGTCTCGCGCTGCAGGCTATTTACGGTGCCGATAATCCGGTGCTGAAAGAGTCTATTCAGTGGTTCAACGTAGTCGGTAACGGCTATGTGCAACTGCTGCAAATGATTGTGATGCCGCTGGTTTTCGCCTCGATCCTCAGCGCCGTTGCACGTCTGCACAACGCGTCGCAGCTGGGCAAAATCAGTTTCCTTACTATCGGCACGCTGCTGTTCACCACGCTTATCGCCGCGCTGGTGGGTGTGCTGGTGACCAATCTGTTTGGTCTTACCGCTGAAGGGCTGGTGCAGGGCAGCGCAGAAACCGCGCGTCTGAACGCCATTCAGAGCAACTACGTCGGTAAACTGGCCGATCTGACCGTGCCGCAATTGCTGCTGTCGTTTGTGCCGAAAAACCCGTTTGCCGATCTGACTGGCGCAAGCCCAACGTCGATCATCAGCATCGTTATCTTTGCCGCTTTCCTCGGCGTTGCCGCGCTGAAGCTGCTGAAAGATGATGCGCCGAAGGGCCAGCGCGTGCTGACCGCCATCGACACGCTGCAGAGCTGGGTGATGAAGCTGGTACGTCTGGTAATGCAACTGACACCGTACGGCGTGCTGGCGCTGATGACCAAAGTGGTTGCTGGCTCCAACATCCACGACATCATCAAGCTGGGCAGCTTTGTTATCGCCTCTTACCTCGGCCTCGGCATTATGTTCGTGGTACATGGCGTGCTGCTGGGCGTGAATGGCGTCAGCCCGCTGAAGTTCTTCCGTAAAGTATGGCCGGTGCTGACCTTTGCCTTTACCAGCCGCTCCAGCGCCGCCTCTATTCCGCTGAATGTGGAAGCGCAGACCCGTCGCCTTGGCGTACCGGAGTCGATCGCCAGCTTCTCCGCCTCCTTTGGTGCGACCATTGGCCAGAATGGCTGCGCCGGTCTCTACCCGGCAATGCTGGCGGTAATGGTAGCGCCGACAGTTGGCATCAACCCGCTGGATCCGATGTGGATTGCAACGCTGGTCGGCATCGTCACCATCAGCTCTGCCGGTGTGGCGGGCGTGGGCGGCGGTGCAACGTTCGCAGCGCTGATTGTGCTGCCGGCGCTTGGCCTGCCGGTTACGCTGGTTGCGCTTCTGATCTCCGTTGAACCGCTGATCGATATGGGCCGTACCGCGCTGAACGTCAGCGGCTCCATGACCGCCGGGACGCTGACCAGCCAGTGGCTGAAGCAGACAGATAAAACCATTCTCGATAGCGAAGAGCACGCAGAACTGGCACATCGCTAAGCTTCCCGCGTAAAAACAAAAACGCCTGCACACTGCAGGCGTTTTTTTATTCCTCTATCTCGCCTTCCTGGCGCATCTGCGTCGCCCAGCGCTGCGCCGCATCCGGCGTAGTGAAGGTCGGCGAGCGGCGGAAATTCTCGCCCATCAACACAAACGCGACATATTTAGCGCGCAGCCTCCAGACATCACGATAACCTTCGACCTTTGACGCATGGTCGGGGGGCGCCGGTTCGACGCGCGGGACATAGCTGATAATGACTCGATTCTGTTGACGAAGCGTTTTCATAAGCGATGCATTCACTAAAGACAAATTTCACACACACGAAAGCCAATGATAGCCGATTGTGACCCCGCGCGTCGCGCCCGGCGTGAGCTTCTCTGCGCGTTTTCAAGGCCGGGCCGGTAAACGGGCGCGACCGGGACATTGTTCTATAGTTAGAAGGGTTAATGGCAATAACCTGCCTTTTTAGTCATGGATAACAGGAGACGAGTTCAATGTCGCAGCATGAGAAAGAGACGCAACCTTCCCGCGCCCCGGTTGATGATGAAAACGAAGCCCGCCCGGGACTGGATTCCCTCGCACCATCCGATAACTCCCACCGCCCTTCGCCAAAACCGACCGCACCCGGTGAAGAGCCCACCGCACCTGGCAGCCTGAAATCACCCGATACCGCCAATGAGAAATTGAATGCGCTGGAGCCGTTCCGTAAGGGCGGCGAGAACGCCGCGCTAACCACTAACCAGGGTGTGCGCATCAGCGACGATCAGAACTCGTTGCGCGCAGGCTCGCGCGGCCCGACGCTGCTGGAAGATTTTATTCTGCGCGAAAAGATCACCCATTTTGACCATGAGCGTATCCCTGAACGTATCGTGCATGCGCGTGGCTCGGCGGCGCACGGGTACTTCCAGCCCTACCGCAGCCTGCAAGATATTACCAAGGCCGATTTCCTCTCCGACCCGGAGAAGATCACCCCGGTGTTTGTGCGCTTCTCAACCGTACAGGGCGGTGCCGGTTCAGCGGATACCGTGCGTGATATTCGCGGTTTCGCCACCAAGTTCTACACCGAAGAGGGTATCTTCGATCTGGTCGGCAACAACACGCCGATCTTCTTCTTGCAGGATGCGCACAAATTCCCCGACTTTGTCCATGCGGTAAAACCGGAGCCACACTGGGCTATTCCGCAGGGTCAGAGCGCGCACGACACCTTCTGGGATTACGTCTCCCTGCAACCGGAAACGCTGCATAACGTGATGTGGGCGATGTCGGATCGCGGCATTCCGCGCAGCTATCGCACCATGGAAGGGTTTGGTATTCACACCTTCCGCCTGATTAACGCCGAAGGGAAAGCGACCTTTGTACGCTTCCACTGGAAACCGCTGGCGGGTAAAGCGTCGCTGGTGTGGGACGAGTCGCAGAAGCTGACCGGGCGCGATCCGGACTTCCACCGCCGTGAGCTGTGGGAAGCGATTGAAGCGGGCGACTACCCGGAGTACGAGCTGGGGCTACAGCTGATCCCGGAAGAGGATGAGTTCAAGTTTGATTTCGACCTGCTCGACCCGACTAAACTGATCCCGGAAGCGCTGGTGCCGGTGCAGCGGGTCGGCAAAATGGTGCTCAATCGTAACCCGGATAACTTCTTTGCCGAAAACGAACAGGTGGCCTTCCATCCGGGTCATATTGTACCAGGGCTCGATTTCACCAACGATCCCCTGTTGCAGGGGCGCCTCTTCTCCTATACCGATACGCAGATCAGCCGTCTCGGCGGGCCGAACTTCCACGAAATTCCGATTAACCGCCCGACCTGCCCGTACCACAACTTCCAGCGTGACGGCATGCACCGGATGGATATCGATACCAATCCGGCCAACTATGAGCCGAACTCCATCAACGATAACTGGCCGCGCGAAACGCCGCCGGGGCCGAAACGCGGCGGTTTTGAGAGCTATCAGGAGCGTGTCGAAGGGCATAAAGTGCGCGAGCGCAGCCCCTCATTTGGTGAGTACTACGCCCATCCTCGCCTCTTCTGGCTAAGCCAGACGCCGTTTGAACAACGCCATATCGTTGATGCCTTCAGCTTTGAGCTAAGCAAAGTGGCACGCCCCTATATTCGCGAGCGCGTGGTCGATCTGCTGGCACATATCGATGTCAAGCTGGCGCAGTCCGTCGCGGAAAACCTGGGTATTACCCTGACGGAAGAGCAGTGCAACATTACGCCGCCGCCTGCGGTAAATGGCGTGGAGAAAGATCCCTCCCTCAGCCTGTATGCCATTCCGGATGGCGATGTGAAGGGCCGCGTGGTCGCGGTGCTGCTGCATGACAATGTTCGCGCGCAGGATGTGCTTACTCTGTTGCAGGGGCTGAAGAACAAAGGCGTGCACGCCAAACTGCTCTACTCACGTATGGGCGAAGTGGTGGCTGATGATGGCTCCCGCCTGCCGGTGGCGGCAACTTTTGCCGGTTCACCTTCGCTGACG
Organism: Kosakonia sp. S57; assembly: GCF_016516575.1. Lineage (NCBI taxonomy): Bacteria > Pseudomonadati > Pseudomonadota > Gammaproteobacteria > Enterobacterales > Enterobacteriaceae > Kosakonia > Kosakonia sp. S57. The sequence goes on from NZ_JACVUL010000001.1 coordinate 174,311, forward strand.
GTGGATGGCGTCTTTGTGCCCGGCGGCGATGTCAGCACGCTGCTGCAAAATGGCGATGCGAAATACTACCTGCTGGAAGCCTATAAGCATCTCAAGACTATCGGTCTTGCCGGTGACGCCCGCCAGTTTAAAGGAGTGATCCATGTGAATCCGCAGGGTGAAGAGGGCATTATTGAAGGTGATATCGCGTCCACCGCGCTGGTGGAGGACTTTATCGAACAGCTTTCCGCGCACCGCGTCTGGTCACGTATCAGCAAAATCGATAACGTGCCGGCATAAGGCATAAAAAAACCGGCCAGATGGCCGGTTTTTTGTGTGCTCAGGCGAATCAAAAAATTACTGGAAAGGTTTTTTCTGCTGAGACTGTTGCTGCGGCGCCTGCGGGTCGGTGTCATATTCAGAACAGGTCTGATAACCCGAGTTCAGCACGTGACCGGTCTCATCCAGTGCAACGAAGTAGGTTTCAGTTTTGCCGTTACGCTGACCCAGGATATAGGTCTGGCAGGTACCACGAGCGTGAACCATGCTCACTTCTGATGACGGACGGCCTGCAATCTGCATTACCTGCTGGCGGCTCATCCCTTTTTTCACATCTTTAACGACCGGCTGACTAACCTGATCTTTCGCGCGATCGTAAGCGGTACAACCAGCCAGCATAGTCAGTACTGCTGCGGCGCCCAGAATTCCTGCGATATTCTTATTCATATTCCATCCTCTTTAGTATCCGCTTCTGTATCAGCGTGTTAACTAAGCCTGGAATATAATATTGGAATTTTCAACTCAGGACAGAAAATGATATATCTTTCAGAAAAATCTAATAAAAGTGCGTAAACGACCTGAATCGGCGCAAATTACGGCACGTAAAACTGTGAACCTTGTCGTTTTCCCACGAAGGGGTTAGCTTTAATGAATAACAATTTGCAACCTGCACAGCAGGATTCAACAACGGAGGGGTTAATGGCTCTGCAACAAGAGATTATTCAGGCACTGGGCGTCAAGCCAACCATCAATGCCGAAGAAGAAGTTCGCCGCAGCGTGGATTTTCTGAAAACGTATCTGAAAACCTATCCCTTTATCAAATCACTGGTGCTCGGCATCAGCGGTGGCCAGGACTCGACGCTGGCGGGGAAAATCTCCCAGTTAGCCATCTCGGAGCTGCGTGAAGAGAGCGGCGACAGCGAGTTGCAGTTTATCGCCGTGCGTCTGCCCTACGGCGCGCAGGCGGATGAGCAGGATTGCCAGGACGCGATTGCGTTTATCAAACCTGACCGCGTGTTGACCGTCAATATCAAAGCCTCGGTGCTGGCAAGCGAGCAGGCGCTGCGCGATACCGGTATTGAGCTGAGCGACTTTGTGCGCGGGAATGAGAAAGCGCGCGAGCGTATGAAAGCGCAATACAGCATCGCCGGGATGTGCAAAGGGATTGTTGTCGGAACCGACCACGCCGCCGAAGCGGTCACCGGCTTCTACACCAAGTATGGCGATGGCGGTACCGATATTAACCCGCTGTTCCGCCTCAATAAGCGTCAGGGCAAACAGCTGCTGGCGCACCTTGGCTGCCCGGAGCATCTCTACAAAAAAGCACCGACTGCCGATCTGGAAGATGACCGCCCTTCTCTGCCGGATGAAGCCGCGCTCGGCGTCACCTACGAGAATATTGACGATTATCTGGAAGGCAAAACGCTGGATGAAGCAACCGCCCGCATTATTGAGGGCTGGTATGTGAAGACCGAGCACAAGCGCCGTCCGCCAATCACCATTTTCGACGATTTCTGGAAAAAACAGTAAACCGTAACGACCGCTCAGGCCTACAGATACGCTGTAGGCCTGCTAAGCGAAGCGGTGTCAGCGCCCTTCTTCCCGCCCCACACTTACCTGATCTTTCCAAATGTTTCTTTTTTAACCTGAAGCACCCTGCTACACTGTACAAGTAACCAGTATCAGGAGTTCCGTGTGGCAAGGCGTCAATCGGCCCCGCGTCTTTCATTTGAGGCGGCGGCAATCTATGAATACCCCGAACATCTGCGTCAATGGCTTGAGGCGATGCCTAAGCACCCTGGCGTCTATATTTTTCACGGTGACAGCGAGGCAATGCCGCTCTATATCGGCAAAAGCGTCAATATTCGCAGCCGGGTGATGTCCCATTTCCGCACCCCGGATGAAGCCTCCATGCTGCGCCAGTCAAGGCGCGTCAGCTGGATCTGCACCGCCGGTGAGATTGGCGCGCTGCTGCTGGAAGCCAGGCTTATTAAAGAGCAACAGCCGCTGTTTAATAAACGCCTGCGCCGTAACCGCCAGCTCTGTTCCCTGCGCGTGGAGGAAGGTAAACCGCAGGTGGTCTACGCCCGCGAAGTGGACTTCTCCTCATCGCCGCATCTTTTTGGCCTGTTTGCCAACCGGCGCACGGCGCTGCAGGCGCTGCAATCTATCGCTGATGAAGAGAAGCTCTGTTACGGCCTGCTCGGTCTTGAACCACTCAGCCGTGGCCGCCCCTGTTTTCGCTCGGCGTTAAAGCGCTGCGCCGGTGCCTGCTGCGGGAAAGAGAGCGTTGAAGAGCACAACAGCCGTTTTCTCGCCGCGATGGCGCGTATGCAGCTGGTGTGCTGGCCGTGGCAGGGCCCGATTGGCTTAAAAGAGAGCTTCGGTGAGATGACGCAGTACCACATCATCCATAACTGGCTCTGGCTGGGTTCGGTCAATACGCCAGGCGAGGCGGCAGCTTTACTGCGCACCCCCGCTGGTTTCGATCACGATGGCTATAAAATTCTGTGTAAACCGTTGCTGTCGGGCGAACACGAGATCGTTGAGCTGGCTTAGTGCCCGGCCAGCCACGTGATTTCGCTAAAGAGTAGCTGCCCTTCGGCGCGGAGCAGCCGCAGGGTCTGCCTCCCCTCTTGCCAGCAGGCGCCCTGATCGGCGGTGAGCAGTTTATCGCCCAGCTGCCATGCGCCGCTCAGCACAAACACCACCCCGCCGCGCGAGCCGAAGGTGGTAAAGGTGCGATCGGCGATGCGCACGTTCGCCTGGCAGCGATCGCGGCGGGTCATAATATTAAAATCCATCGACATGCGGCCTTCGCAAAGCTCGGCCTTGACCGGCTGATCCCCGGCGAAGGTGAAGGGCTGGTGGCGTTTCAACGTATGGCGCACGCTGCCGCCGTTGAGCGTCACTTCCCCGCCCTCAATCAGTGTGATCACGCGATCGACGCCGGGAAACGGCGTAAACTCGCCGTTTCCGGCCAGCGAGGCAATGCTGGCGCGCCAGTTAAATTCGCGGGTAGCGGGCGGAAAGCAGCAAATCTCGCGCGTTTCGCCTGCGCCATTTCGCCAGAGATTGACCGGCATTTTGCGAATATCAAAGAATTCCATCATCACTCCTGAATAGCACAGCGATACGCTGCGCCGCTGCTTCTGAAACAGCGTGCATTCTTGTTCTTGTTCACATTGCTATAAACAGGTTATCGGCAGCCAGGCAGCGATGCCTTAGGCTACGACGTAACCAGAGATGTAAAAAAGTATAAACTTCAGATAAGTAGCAACTTCGGGCACACAGGAACAACGAGGATACCGCGCCGGTAGCGGCTGGCAAGAGGCAGGCGAGAAAAAACCGCCGGTTCTGCCCATCATGTGCTACTGGCGATGGGCAAAACCGGCGGTCTTAAGAGGGGTTGACTAAATTATTCAGCCGGTGCAGGAGGCATTTTATCGCCTGCGGCTGGACGTTCTGTCAGACGCTTCTCAAAATTGGCATTGAACTGTTTTTTCTGATCCGGCGTCAGAATGTTGTAGATCTTGTTCTGCGTTTCCATATGTTTGAGCATGTCGGCTTTGCGCTGCTCATCCATCTTATTGATTTGCGCTTCGGCTTTGGCTTTGTCGAAGCTGTCGCTGGCAACAATCTCATGCATCGCGCGCAGTTCTTCCACTGGCGGACGTTTCATCTCTTCACGCTGGCTCTTCATAATGTCGCGGATTTGCGTTTTCTGCGCATCGGTCAGGTTCAGGCCCTGGAACATCATCTCATGCGGCCCTTTTCCTTTGTGATGATGCATCATCGGTTTGGCATCGGCCGGTGCAGCCGGAGCATCATCAGCGTGCGCAAGGCTTGCAGCACCAAACGCCAGGGTAGAGGCAACAAACAGGGCAGTCAATTTACGCATAATATTCTTCCTTACTTCAGTTTTATATACGGCGGTTGCCGTGTTGACGCTAATCATTTTAGCGCTTCAAGCGTCAATTAATCAGAGCGATGGTAAAACAGTGAAAGTATAAAAGTGAGGATTTAATCAAATATGAAGGAAATAAGGATAAACGATGAAGAGTGGAAATAAAAATAAACAAGGCACTGAAATATAAGTTTTTTGTGGAGATAAGTAAAAACTGAGTATGCTATTTTTTTCAGCACTCAACAAGATAATTCCGTAATAAATTCAGAGAGCAAAAATAAGCCCTGCGGTGGCAGGGCTTAACGCTAGGCTATTTTTTCCAGCATTAATCCGGCGCGTAATCCAATCTCGACATTGGGGTTGGGAAACAGCACATACTCCTGCGGGTGCGTCACCACATAGCGCTCGCCGCGATCCTCCGCCAGCAGCGTGCCTTCACTGAACGGGGTAAAGTTCAGCGTCTCATTGTCCATATAGAGGGTAAACGCCTCGCTGCGCCGGGTCAGTTGCTGCACTACCCGGTAACGCAGGGGAGCAAGCTCAGTATCAGGCGCGGGTTCACCGGCAAGCAGCGCCGCCAGCGCCCAGGCGGTGCGCTGAAACTGGCTCAGATCGTTGGCACCAAAGGGCAGCGCTTTGCCCAGCTCCAGCGTGCACGCAAGCGCGTCGAAGCTTTCACAGCTGAAGTGGGTAAAGGTTCCGCCAGGTGCATGATGGAACACCAGTGCTTCAAGCCCGGCCGCGCCGAGCCACGTCAGGAAAGCTTCATCCCACGGCGTGGCGCGCTGCGGCAGGACACCAAAACGCACATGGTGCGAGCCGCGAATGGCGGTATGCAGGTCGAGATGCCAGCGCGTCTCGTCCCCTTCAGAGAAAAAGTGCGTCACCGCCCGCTCAAGCTGCGCCGCGCGGATGGTTTCATCACTCGGCGGAAGTTGCTGCCAGCGCCCGCCGAACATGCGGTTGAGATCGCTTTTGATATAGCGCTTGCCCTGCGCCAGCGCCTGCGGATTGCCAAGAATAATCAGCAATCGCCAGGTCAGCGGCTGCTCACCGGAGAAGAGGTTGTGCAGCAGTTGATCGACAAGCTCCACCGGCGCCGTCTCATTGCCGTGAATGGCGCAGGAGATCACCAGCGAACGCCCTACCGGCTGCGGCGGCACCAGCTCAAGGATCCCCTGCTCATGCCACAACCAGTGAATACCGCCCGCTTCACCGGACATCTTGCGTGGAATATCGCCCGCAATGGTTGCTGCCAGAAAGTTCTCCATACCGCCTCCGCTTAACGCTGAAAAAGATAAACCGACCCGAGATCCAACAGTTGAGTGAGGCGATCCAGCGCTTCACGCCCTTCGCGCAGCAGCTGCGGATCGGCTAAATCGGCCTGCGTGAGACGGTCGCGATAGTATTTGTCTACCCACGCATTGAGCGCAGCAAACAGCGTATCGTTCATCATCACCGCCGGGTTGACCGCCCGCTGCTCCGCCTCGCTCAACACCACCCGCAAACGCAGGCAGGCTGGCCCGCCACCGTTCGCCATACTTTCGCGCAGATCGAAGACCTTAAGAGCGCTAATCGGGTTATCCTGCGCCAGCAGGTCGTTGAGGTAACGCCAGACGCCCGCATGCTCCTGCGACTCCTGCGGCAACACCAGCGTCATGCCTCCATCATCATGGCTCAATAATTGACTATTAAACAGGTAAGTTGCCACCGCGTCTGTGACCGATACCGCCTGTTGTGGCACTTCGATCGCCATAAAGCCTGGCACTTTTGCCGCAAGCTCTGCCAGCAGTTGAGGCTGCCCGGCAAACGCCTGCTCGTGGCAGAACAGCAACTGGCGATTGGAGACCGCAATCACATCATTATGGAACACGCCCTGATCGATAACCGCCGGGTTTTGCTGAGCATAGACCACCTGATGCGCACGCACCTGGTTGAGGCGGGCAACGGCCTGGCTCGCCTCCAGCGTCTGGCGCGCCGGATAACGCCCGGGAGCCAGTTCATTGCCCTCTTCGCGGCCATACACAAAGAGCTGCACCCCCGCATCGCCATACTCGCCGCCGAAGCGGTTATGGTTGGCAGCGCCTTCATCGCCAAAACGTGCCACCTGCGGCAGCGCGCCGTGCACGCTGAAGGTGTGCGGATCGCGGAAAATCGCCCGCAGCAGCGCTTCGGTAGTCGGCGCTTCGATTGAGCGGTGGAACTTATTGTTCAGGTTCGCCACCGTCAGGTGGACTTTGCCATCCTCGGCGTCTGCCGACGGGCAGACGGTGGCGGCATTCGCCACCCACATCGCTGAAGCGGAGCTGGCGGCAGAGAGCAGTTCCGGTGCCTGGGTTGCCGCTTTTTCAACGACCTGTTCATCGCTACCGCGAAAACCTAACTGGCGTAACGCAGCGACGTTCGGGCGCTCGTGAGGCGGAATGACCGCCTGTGGAAAGCCGGCGTCCGCCAGCGCTTTCATCTTTAAAAGCCCCTGCTTCGCCGCCAGCTTTGGGTTGGATCGCCGAAAACGGTGTTTAGTCGAGGCTTCATTACCGAAGGATAAACCCGCGTAGTGGTGCGTCAGCCCGACGAGGCCATCAAAGTTCACTTCACGCGCGCTCATGGCTGCTCCTCACGCAAATGGCCAAGCCCCGGGCTGAGGCTCTGCGGCAGAGAGAGATCCGCCGTCTCAAGGCTCGCCATTGGCCAGGCGCAGTAATCCGCCGCATACCAGGCGCTGGCGCGATGGTTACCGGACGCGCCAACACCGCCGAACGGCGCCGTGCTCGCCGCACCGGTTAACGGTTTGTTCCAGTTAACGATCCCGGCGCGCGCCTCCAGCAGCAGGCGATCGAACTTCTCCCGCTGCGGCGAAATCAGGCCGCAGGCGAGGCCATAGCGCGTGTTGTTCGCAAGCGTAATCGCATCGTCAAAGTCGTCATAACGCCAGACGCAGAGCAGCGGGCCAAACACCTCTTCATCGGGCACGTTGCCCACCGCGGTCATCTCAATAATGCCCGGCGTCAGCAGAGAGGTGCCCGCCGCCAGCAGACGCGGAGCCAGTAACGTTTTACCGCCGCGCGCTTCATGCTCCTGCCAGGCGTGATAGACCTGCTCCGCCGCCTGGGGTGAGATCAGCCCGCCGAAAAAGGGCTGCGGCTCGGCGTCCCAGGCAGCCGGTATCAGCTTGCTGGCGACCTCCACCAGCCTTTTCAGGAAGGCATCGCCCGCTGCCGAGCGTTTCACCAGCAGCCGCCGCGCGCAGGTGCAGCGCTGCCCGGCGGTCACAAAGGCGGACTGGATCGCCAGATGCACCGCCGCATCAATATCATCAGGATCTTCAACAATCAGCGGGTTATTGCCGCCCATCTCCAGCGCGAGGATCTTCTCCGGCTGGCCTGCCAACTGCCGATGCAGTTGATAGCCGGTATTGGCACTGCCGGTAAACAGCAGCCCATCCAGCCCTGCCAGCGCGCTCAGCGCCTGGCCAGTTTCGCGCCCGCCCTGCAATAAATTGAGCACGCCAGCCGGTAAGCCCGCCTGCTGCCACAGTTTCACCACCGCCTCGCCGATCCACGGCGTCAGCTCGCTCGGTTTAAACAGCAGCGTATTGCCCGCCAGCAGCGCCGGGATGATATGCCCGTTTGGCAGGTGGCCGGGGAAGTTATAGGGGCCAAACACCGCCAGCACGCCGTGCGGGCGATGACGCAGGGTTGCCGCGCCGTCGGCCATCTCCGTCTGCTGTTCGCCGGTGCGCGTGTGATATGCCTTTACCGAGATTGCCGCTTTGTTGATCATCGCGGTGATTTCGGTGGCGGCTTCCCAGCGCGGTTTGCCGGTTTCGCGGGCGATGATGGTTGTCAGCTCTTCTTTATTACTCTCCAGCAGCGCGGCAAATTTCTCCACGATCGCCTGGCGGGCGCTAAAGGGCTGGCGCGCCCAGGCGGGGAAAGCCGCGCGCGCGGCCTGGTAAGCCGCCTCGACCTGGGCGCTATCCGCGTCAAAGCCCTGCCACAGCACCTCATGATTCACCGGGTTGGTTTTCTCCCGCCGCGCGCCCTGACCCTTTATCCACTCACCGTTGATCCATAAACTCATTGCGCTCTCTCCTCACCACTCTTCTCTTCCGCACATAGTCGCACCAGCCGGACGCTATCGCCGGGCTGACACTTCAGCGCATCCAGCTCGCCCGCCGACAGCAGCAGCCGTTCCGTCTGCGGGTCAACATTGATCAGCATCGCGCGAAAATCGTCATAGCGCTCATTCGAGACCATGCAGGCTGGCCACTCGCCCGGCGCGCGCTGCCCTTCACCAATCGCCACCAGGCGACTTTTGCGGATCGCCCGCACGCGGTCGATGTCGCACTCCAGCGTCGGCCCGCCATCAAAGATGTCGACATAGTTGCGGTAGCGGAACCCCTCTTTCTCCAGCACCGCGCGCGCAGGCGCGGTTTGTGGATGGACATGACCAATCACCGACTGCGCCTCTTCCGAAAGGAAGTGGGTATAGATCGGGTGTTTCGGCATCAGCTCAGCGATAAACGCTTTCTGCCCGGTGCCGCAGAGATAATCCGCGCGGCTGAACTCCATCGAGAAGAAGCGCTTACCAACGCTCTCCCAGAAGGGGGAGTAACCATGCTCATCAATCACCCCGCGCATCTCGGCAACCACTTTCTCATTAAAGCGATCGCGAAACGCCGCCATAAACATAAAGCGCGATTTCGACAGCAGGTAGCCGTTGCCCGCTTTGCGCCAGGCGGGGTCGAGAAACAGGGTGCAGAGTTCGCTGCTACCGGTGTGATCGTTACTGAGAAACAGCGTCGGCAGCGCGTTGTAGACATTCAGCTCTTTCGAGGCGTGCACCTGAGTGCCGACGCGGTAGTTGTACCACGGGTCGTTAAGCCCGACGGCGACCTCAATGGCGCAGATGCCGCCCACTTCGCCGCTCTGGGTATCTTCCAGCACAAAGACATAGCCCTGCTCGCCCTTCGGCAGCGTGCCTTGCCAGGTCTGGCGGGCGCGCTCAATACGCGCCGCCAGGGTTGCCTCATCGGCGGGCAGTGAAGTTAAACCGCCGCCGGTTTTGCCAGCGAGTTTCATCAGGGCTGCGAGATCGCTTGCCGCGACCGGACGAATCACCATCATGTTGTGCTCTCCGAGAGGAATTTTTCACAGGCGCGGGCAAAGCGCTCAAGGCCGATGCGCACCTCCTCTTCGCTGATGTTCAGCGCCGGGGCGAAACGCAGTACGTTGCCACCGGCAATCAGCACCATTACCCCTTCCGCCGCCGCCAGTTGGGAGATCTGCTTAGCTTTACCGCTAAAGGCGGGCACCAGCTGGCAGCCAATCAACAGCCCAAGGCCGCGAATGTCGCTGAACAGCAGATGGCGGGCGTTGATGGCGTTAAGCTGTTCCGTAAACCACTCGTGGCGCTGTTTGACGCCGTTGAGCATTTGTGGGGTGTTGACGGTATCAAGCAGCGCGCCTGCCACCGCGCCCGCCAGCGGGTTACCGCCATAGGTGGTGCCGTGGGTGCCAACATTCATCACCTTGCCGAAGGTTTCGGTGGTGAGCATCGCGCCAATCGGGAAGCCGCCGCCGAGCGCTTTCGCGGTGGTTAATACATCCGGCGTCACGCCATAGTGCATATAGGCATAGAGCTCGCCGGTACGACCGACGCCGGTCTGCACTTCATCAAAAATCAGCAGCGCATTGTGGCGGGAGCAGATCTCGCGCAGCCCCTGTAAAAAGGCCGGATCGGCAGGCACTACGCCGCCCTCGCCCTGCATCGGCTCAACAATCACCGCGCAGGTGTCGTCGTTAATCAGGGCGCTGGCAGAGGCGAGATCGTTAAAGGTGGCATGCTGGATCTGCGGCGGCAGCGGCGCGAAATCCTGTGAATAGGCGGGCTGACCACCGGCGCTGACGGTAAAGAGCGTGCGCCCGTGGAAGGCATTTTTGAAGGCGACAATGCCGCTCTTCTGCGCGCCAAAGGTGTCATGAGCATATTTACGCGCCAGTTTCAGCGCCGCTTCGTTGGCTTCCGCCCCGGAGTTACAAAAGAAGACGCGGTCGGCAAAGGTGGCATCAATCAGCCGTTTTGCCAGCCGCAGCGCCGGCTCGTTGGTGTAGCCATTACCGGTATGCCAGAACTTCGCCGCCTGCTCGCTTAATGCTTTGCACAGCACCGGGTTAGCATGGCCCAGCGCGTTAACCGCAATGCCACCGGCGAAGTCGATATACTCCGTGCCCTGCTGATCCCACAGACGTGAGCCTTCGCCGCGAACCGGGATAAAGGGCGCAGGCGCGTAGACTGGCAGCATCCATTGATCGAAATTTTCACGCGTAACAGACAGAGACATAGCGACCTCACCGGTAAATAAATGGTTGAATAAATGTTAATAAAAATGACGTTTTCGCCCTTAATGTAGATTGCACGCTTCGTGCCAGCTAGAGGGAAAAATGCATAAACGGTGTGCAACAACGTTATTTCAATAACTTACAACCGATCGCTATTCACTTATCATGCATAAAAAGTGAATAATTTTAGATATTGCGGCGAACCAGGGCGGGATTTAGCGATAGTTTATGCATTTATGAAATTTAATTCTGGAACTGTGATCGTCCGCGAAATTAATTCTGCCAACGCGCCCCATTTTGGCGCAGCGCGCCCTGAAAAGAGGCAGCTGGCCTGATTTTTGCGCAGACGCGATGAGCTTCGGAATAAGTGGCAGTGATTGAAAGTAAACTCTGATAACATTCCTGCATCTTTCACCCCATTAAGTGGCTGCGACTATGAAATTTGTCTCGTTCAATATCAACGGCCTGCGCGCCAGACCCCACCAGCTTCAGGCAATCGTCGAACAACACCAGCCCGATGTGATTGGTTTGCAGGAGACGAAAGTCCATGACGATATGTTCCCCCTCGAAGAGGTGGCGCGTCTCGGTTACAACGTCTTTTATCACGGCCAGAAGGGTCACTACGGCGTGGCGTTGCTGACCAAAGAGACACCGGTTCTGGTGCGTCGCGGCTTCCCGGAAGATGGCGAAGAGGCACAGCGTCGCATCATCATGGCGGAGATCCCCTCCCCGCTTGGCAATATCACGGTAATTAACGGCTATTTCCCGCAGGGCGAAAGCCGCGACCATCCGACCAAGTTTCCGGCAAAAGAGAAGTTCTACCAGGATCTGCAACACTTCCTCGATAACGAACTGAAGCGCGAGAACCCGGTGCTGATCATGGGCGATATGAATATCAGCCCGACGGATCTCGATATCGGCATCGGGGAGGAGAACCGCAAGCGCTGGCTGCGTACCGGTAAATGTTCTTTCCTGCCGGAAGAGCGTGAGTGGATGGAACGCCTGAAAAACTGGGGGCTGGTGGATACCTACCGCGAAGCCAACCCGGACACCACGGATCGCTTCTCATGGTTTGATTACCGCTCAAGAGGCTTTGATGATAACCGCGGGCTGCGTATCGATCTGCTGATGGCGAGCCAGCCGCTGGCGGAGCGCTGCATTGAGACCGGCATCGATTACGATATCCGCGGCATGGAAAAACCCTCTGACCATGCGCCGGTCTGGGCAACGTTTAAACTCTGATGACGCAGAAACCAAAGAGTATCGACGTGGTCGCCGCCATCATTGAGCGCGACGGCCATATTCTGCTCGCGCAACGCCCGCCGCACGCGGATCAACCCGGTTTATGGGAGTTCGCGGGCGGCAAGGTGGAAGCGGGCGAAACACAGCCGCAGGCGCTGGTGCGCGAATTGCGTGAAGAGTTGGGTATCGAGGCGGTTCCGGCGCGCTTTGTTGCCAGCCATCAGCGGGAAGTCTCCGGGCGGCTGATTACGCTTCACGCCTGGCACGTGCGCACCTTTGCAGGCGAGCCAACGCGCCATTATCACAGCCAGCTTGCGTGGGTGACACCCGCCGACGCGCTCACCTATGCGCTGGCTCCGGCGGATATCCCCCTACTGGAGGCGTTCAGGGTTTTACGCGACGCCACACCAGCGGGTTAGTGGAAATCGTGCGTTCATCGCGCTGGCACTGCAGCAGCACCCCTTCCATTTTGATCACAGCCCCTTCGCTGTAATTTTGATTGCCGTAGACGCAGCACTGCATGCAGGGCTGTGTCGTTTGCGTCTGCCCGCCGCTGCTGAATACTTCAGCCGGCACATTCACTTCCACACCCGGTGACGGGTAGCGATCCGCCAGCGCGCTGCCCGATGCGATCAGCAATAACGCGGCGGCAACGCCTGTAAATCGGCTCATAGCCTCTCCTTTTTGATTGACTGCACTTATTACTATAACGGATCTATTTTCCGGGACTTTAGTTTCCCGCTTCATCGTTTTTCATTATGACCGTAAACAGGTTCTTAATTTATCTGATGAGCGAGATTTTCCCTTGCGGCGTGGCCTGTCGCCGATGTTATAGTCGAAAAGCGCCCGTTTTTTGCGCATTGCAAACACAACAACACTCATCAACATAATAAGAGACGCTTATATCTATGGATCAGACCCCCTCTCTTGCAACATTCCTCGACACTGTTCATCAACGCGATCCGCACCAGCCGGAGTTCTCCCAGGCCGTTCGCGAAGTGATGAGCACCCTCTGGCCCTTTCTTGAGGCCAACCCGCGCTACCGTCAGCTTTCGCTGCTTGAACGTCTGGTTGAGCCGGAGCGCGTGATTCAGTTCCGCGTCGCCTGGGTAGACGATCGTAATCAGGTGCAGGTTAACCGCGCGTGGCGCGTACAGTTCAGCTCCGCCATCGGCCCCTATAAAGGCGGCATGCGTTTTCACCCCTCGGTAAACTTATCGATCCTCAAGTTCCTCGGCTTCGAACAGACCTTTAAAAATGCCCTCACCACGCTCCCGATGGGCGGGGGTAAAGGCGGCAGCGATTTCAATCCTAAAGGCAAAAGCGACGGTGAAGTGATGCGCTTCTGCCAGGCGCTGATCACCGAGCTTTATCGCCACCTTGGCGCAGACACCGATGTGCCTGCCGGCGATATCGGCGTAGGCGGGCGTGAAGTGGGCTTTATGGCCGGGATGATGAAAAAGCTCTCCAACAACACCGCCTGCGTCTTTACCGGAAAAGGCCTCTCGTTTGGCGGCAGCCTGATCCGCCCGGAAGCGACCGGCTACGGCCTGGTCTACTTCACCCAGGCGATGCTGGAGCGCCACGGCCTTGGCTTTGAAGGGATGCGCGTGGCGGTTTCCGGCTCCGGTAACGTTGCCCAGTACGCGATTGAGAAAGCGATGTCGCTCGGCGCGCGCGTGATTACCGCCTCTGACTCTGCGGGAACGGTGGTTGACGAAGCGGGCTTCACGGCGGAAAAACTGGCGCGCCTGTGCGAGATCAAGGCGAGCCGCGACGGCCGGGTCGCCGATTATGCGCGGGAGTTTGGCCTGACCTATCTGGAAGGGAAACAACCGTGGTCAGTGCCGGTCGATATCGCGCTGCCCTGCGCCACGCAGAATGAGCTGGACGTTGAGGCCGCGCAGACGCTTATCGCCAACGGCGTCAAAGCGGTAGCCGAAGGGGCAAATATGCCGACCACCATCGAAGCGACGGATCTGTTCCTCGACGCGGGCGTGCTGTTTGCCCCGGGCAAAGCGGCGAATGCCGGCGGTGTCGCGACATCGGGTCTGGAGATGGCGCAGAATGCAGGACGCATCAGCTGGAAAGCCGACGAGGTGGATGCCCGTTTGCAGCACATCATGCTGGATATTCACCAGGCCTGCGTGGAGTACGGCGGCGAAGAGAAGCAGACGCATTACGTGCGCGGTGCGAATATCGCGGGCTTTGTTAAAGTCGCCGACGCGATGATCGCCCAGGGCGTGATTTAACCGCCGCGCATTGCCGGATGGCGGCGTAAACGCCTTATCCGGCCTACGGGTTAGCACGCTGTTGTAGGCCCGATAAGCGCAGCGCCATCGGGCAATTTGCAGAACCGGTGCGGAGTGCCGGATGGCGGCATAAACGCCTTATCCGTCCGACGGGTTAGCACGCTATTGTAGGCCTGATAAGCGCAGCGCCATCAGGCAGGGTATCAGATACGGTGCAGAATGCCGGATGGCGGCATAAACGCCTTATCCGGCCTACGAGGTGGCACGCTTTTGTAGGCCCGATAAGCGCAGCGCCATCGGGCATTGCTGACGGAATTACGAGGCAGGCGCTTCCGCCGCGGGCGGGCGTTTCTTACTCTTTCCTTTGGCGAAGGATTTTTTCTTATCGCCGCCGGGTGCCACCAGGCCGCGGAACTGCCGTACCGGGGTGCTGCGCGCCTGGTGGATCAACTCATGCAGCGTGCCGACCAGCGGCTGCATAAAGTCCTGGTAGCGACACTCTTTTTCGCTGATCTGCGTCAGCACCGACTCCCAGTGCGCGGTCATATCGGGTCGCGCCGCCATCTCCGGCAGCGAGTGGATCAATGCCCGTCCTGCATCGGAAGAGTGAATATAGCGCCCTTTCTTCACCAGAAAGCCGCGCTTAAACAGCAGTTCGATAATGCCCGCGCGCGTCGCTTCGGTGCCTAATCCATCGGTGGCGCGCAGGATCTTTTTCAGATCTTTATCCTGCACAAAGCGCGCAATACCGGTCATCGCAGAGAGCAGCGTCGCATCGGTGAAGTGGCGCGGCGGCTGCGTCTGGCGCGCCACCACTTCGCCCTTCTCACACAACAATTCATCGCCCTTTGCTACCACCGGCAGCGGCGTGCCGTCATCATCTTCATCGCGCTCTTTCGCACCGAGCAGCGTACGCCAGCCCGCTTCCGCCAGGAAACGCGCTTTGGCGATAAACTTGCCGTTAGCGATATCGAGATCGATCTGGCACTTGCGGAACACCGCATCCGGGCAGAACTGCATCAGATATTGCCGCGCAATCAGGTTGTAGACTTTGGCTTCGTTATCGCTAAGGCTCACCTTCGAGCTGCGCGCGGTCGGAATGATGGCGTGGTGAGCATCCACCTTTTTATCATCCCAGCAGCGGTTGCGCGTATCGGGGTTAACCACCGGTTGCGGCAGCAGATCGGCGGCATGCACGCCAATCGCGTTCAGCACCGCATGGCGACCGGCGAAATGCTCCTCCGGCAGATAGCGGCTGTCGGAGCGCGGATAGGTAATTAATTTGTGGGTTTCATACAGCTTCTGGCAGATATCGAGCACATTCTGCGCGCTCAGGCCAAAACGCTTCGCCGCCTCAATCTGCAGTGAGGAGAGGGAGAACGGCAACGGTGCCAGTTCTGATTCCCGTTTATCGTTATAGGCGGTGACCATCGCCGGTTGACCGCTAATGCGGTTAACCACATGCTCCGCGAGCGCGCGATGGAGCAGGCGCCCCTCTTCATCCTGGTAAGGCTCACAGGCATCGCTCGGCTGCCAGAGGGCGGTAAACCGCTCCCCGGCGGGCGTCACAATGTGCGCTTTCACTTCAAAAAAATCTTTCGAGACGAAGTTCTCAATCTCTTCATCGCGCCGCACCACTAGCCCCAGCACCGGGGTCTGGACACGCCCAACGGAGAGCACCCCCTGATAGCCGGCGTTGCGGCCTAAAAGCGTATAGGCGCGGGTCATATTAATGCCGTAAAGCCAGTCTGCGCGGGCGCGGGCCAGCGCCGAGACGCAGAGCGGAATAAACTCGCTGTTGGCGCGCAGCCGCCCAATCGCTCTCTCCACCGCCTGCGGGTTGAGATCGTTAATCAGGCAGCGCTGCACATGCTGGCGCTTTTCCGCGGGCAGTTGCAGGTAGTCAATCACTTCATCCACCAGCAGTTGCCCTTCGCGATCCGGGTCACCGGCATGCACCACTTCGTCGGCGTCGGCAAGCAGACGCTTAATAACATTGATCTGCTTGAGCACCGACGGGCGCGGCTGCAGCTGCCACTTCTCCGGCACAATGGGCAAATCCGCCAGGTTCCAGCGCGCATAGCGGCTGTCATAGACATCCGGCTGCGCCTGCTCCAGCAGGTGACCAATACACCAGGTCACCACCTGGCCATTACCGCACTCAATGTAGCCATCGCCTTTGCGATGCGGCTTGGGCAACACATCGGCAATGGCGCGCGCCAGACTGGGCTTTTCGGCAATAAATAACCGCATCGACTTATCGGATCTCAATCATCGGGCGACCGCCGCGGGCGGTGACCAGCTCGCCAATGGCGCTCAGTTCAATACCATACTCCGCCGCCGTGGCTTTCACCTGCGCTTCGGCCTCCGGCGTCACCGCCAGCAGCAGACCGCCGGAGGTTTGCGGATCGCACAGCAGATTGCGCACCGCGTCCGGCATTTCGCCCATCAGATGGCCGTAGCTGGCAAAGTTACGCTGCGTACCGCCCGGCACCGCGCCCTGAGCAATGTACTCCTCCACGCCAGGCAGCTTCGGCACGTCGGCGTAGGTAAGTTGCGCCTGCACGCCCGCGCCCTGGCACATCTCGCTCAGGTGGCCCAGCAGACCAAAGCCGGTGACGTCGGTCATCGCTTTCACACCCTCAATATCGGCAAAGGCCGCACCGGCGAGGTTCATCCGGCACATCACCTCCGTCGCCAGCCCGACATGCTCCGGCTTAAGCAGGGATTTCTTCTCCGCGGTGGTCAACACGCCAATACCCAGCGGTTTGGTGAGGAAGAGTTTACAGCCCGCCTGCGCGGTGCTGTTCTTCTTCACGCGCTCGGTCGGCACCACGCCGGTGACGGCGAGGCCAAAAATCGGTTCCGGGGCATCGATTGAGTGGCCACCGGCCAGCGCAATCCCCGCCTGCTGGCAGGCAAAACGCCCGCCTTCGATCACTTCACGGGCAACCTCCGGCGGCAACTTATCAAGTGGCCAGCCGAGGATAGCGATCGCCATGATCGGTTTGCCGCCCATCGCGAAGACGTCGCTGATGGCGTTTGTTGCAGCGATGCGGCCAAAGTCGAAGGGGTTATCGACAATCGGCATAAAAAAGTCAGTGGTGCTGATAACGCAGGTGCCATTGCCAAGGTCGTAAACCGCGGCGTCGTCACGCGTCTCGTTACCAACCAGAAGGCTTGGATCGATGAACTTCGCCTGCTCGCTGTGCAGAATGGTATCCAGCACTTTGGGGGAAATTTTACATCCGCAACCGGCTCCGTGGCTGTATTGCGTTAAACGAATAGCTTGCTCGCTCATGGACATCTCCTGTCATTGCAATCGCGCTATGGTAGCGCCCAAACCGTAAGGTAGTAAGTGTGACAATCCGATTTCGCGCCCCGTTGCTCATTAAGCGAGCGAAAGAGTGATAATCGCTGGTTATCTTTTAAGCGTTCACACCGCAGCAGAACGGTGCAGGAGCGGTTTTGCGATTCACCGCAATGTTATTTTGCGCAGATTATGACAGAAATATGACAACAGCCACCTATGGCTGTTGCAGTCAAAAATCTAAGGAATCTCTAATGAAAAAAAGCCTTATCACCCTTTGCCTTGCGGGTTTACTTTCTGCCAACGCCTTTGCTCTTGTACCAACGGGAAATGATGCCACCACCAAACCGGATCTCTACTACCTGAAAAACGACCAGGCGATTGATAGCCTGGCGCTGCTGCCGCCACCGCCGGAAGTGGGCAGCATCGCTTTTCTCAACGATCAGGCGATGTATGAGCAGGGTCGTTTACTGCGCAATACCGAGCGCGGCAAGCTTGCCGCTGAAGACGCCAACCTGAGCAGCGGCGGCGTGGCCAACGCCTTCTCCGGCGCGTTCGGTTCACCGATCACCGAAAAAGATGCGCCGCAGCTGCACAAGCTGCTGACCAATATGATTGAAGATGCGGGCGATCTGGCAACGCGCGGCGCTAAACAGAAGTACATGCGCATTCGTCCTTTCGCCTTCTACAACGTGCCAACCTGCAATACCAAAGATCAGGATGAGCTGTCGAAGAATGGATCCTACCCGTCAGGCCATACGGCGATTGGCTGGGCTACGGCGCTGGTGCTGGCGGAAGTGAACCCGCAGCGACAGAATGAGATCCTCAAGCGCGGCTTCGACCTGGGCCAAAGCCGGGTGATTTGTGGTTACCACTGGCAGAGCGACGTGGACGCCGCGCGCGTTGTCGGCTCGGCGGTTGTCGCCACCCTGCACACCAATCCGGCGTTCCAGCAGCAGCTGCAAAAAGCCAAAGCGGAGTTTGCTGCAAGTCATAAGTAATCCTGCTGCCGGATGAGGGCAGCGTTTAATCCGGCCTGCAAACCAGCGTGGTGGCCCAGGCCGGATTAGCGTTTATCGCCATCCGGCAAAAGTGGCACTCAGAAGTGGGTAACGAACGGCGTATGATCCGGCACGGTCACCGTGGTAGAGGCTTTCAGCTGCGGGGTACCGAGGTAGAGGAAGCCGACAACTTGATCCAACTCACCACAGTTAAACGCCTGGCGAACCTCGGGGCTGTTGGTCAGCGGGCCGGTACGCCAGATGCCGTTAAAGCCCTGCGACAGAGCCGCCATCTGCATCGCCATCACCGCACACCCGGCAGAGAGCAACTGCTCCCACTGCGGCACTTTGTGGTGCTGCTGGCACTTTGCCACTACGGTGATAATCATCGGCGCACGAAACGGCGAGGTGCGCGCTTTCTCAATGCCTTTTTCATCCTGGCCCGCGGCACGCGCCGCCTGCTCCATTGTCTGGCTGAAGCGCTCGCGCCCTTCCCCCTCAATCACAAAGAAGTGCCACGGTTGCAGTGTGCCGTGGTCTGGCGCCCGCATCCCGGCACGCAGAATGTTATCCAGCTGTTCGCCTGCCGGAGCCGGCTCTGCCAGGCGAGAAGCACTGCGTCGGTTGACGAGAAGTTCAAGTGCGTCCATTAGTTAACCTCTTGTTGTGAAATTTGTTCATAAAATTAACATGGGCGTAGAAATTGTTACAGCGCCGGAGGCGATTCCTGCTGACAAGAGGCAGCGGGATAATTAGGATAACCACACTTTGCCGCTCGGGCAGCGGTGGCCGTTAACTCGCAGGGAGAATACATGCAAACCCTTTGGCGCATTATTGCCGGATTTTTTAAGTGGTGCTGGCGACTGCTGAACTTTACCCGCAACCTGGTGATGAACATTGTCTTCATCCTGCTGATACTGGTCGCAGTCGGCGTATGGGTGCAGATGAGTGACAGCAAAGCGGAGCACAGCGGGCGCGGTGCGCTGCTGCTGGATATCTCCGGCGTGGTGGTCGATAAAACCTCCGCCAGCGGTCGCCTCGGCGCACTGGGTCGCCAGCTGTTCGGCGCCAGTTCCGATCGTCTGCAGGAGAACTCACTCTTCGATATCGTCGAAACTATTCGTCAGGCACAGCAGGATCGCAACATTACCGGCATTGTGCTCGATCTGAAGAATTTCGCCGGTGCCGATCAGCCCTCGATGCAGTACATCGGTAAAGCGCTGCGCGAATTCCGCGACAGCGGCAAACCGGTCTATGCGGTGGGCGATAACTACAGCCAGGGTCAGTACTACCTTGCAAGCTTTGCCAATAAGATCTGGCTCTCGCCGCAGGGCGTGGTCGATCTGCATGGTTTCGCTACCAACGGCCTTTACTACAAAGCGCTGCTCGACAAACTGAAAGTGACGACCCACGTCTTCCGCGTCGGCACTTACAAATCCGCCGTTGAGCCGTTCATTCGCGACGATATGTCCCCTGCCGCGCGCGAAGCAGACAGCCGCTGGATCGGCGAGCTGTGGCAAAACTACCTCAACACCGTGGCGGCTAACCGCCAGATCACCGCCCAGCAGGTCTTCCCTGGCGCGCAAGCGATGCTCGACGGCCTGCGTAAAGTGGACGGCGATACGGCGAAATATGCGCTTGATAACAAGCTGGTTGATGAGCTGGGCTCTGCCGCTGACGCAGAAAAAGCGATGGTGAAACAGTTTGGCTGGAGCAAAGAAGATAAAAACTTCCGCGCCATCAGCTTCTATGACTATCAAACCAAAACGCCGGCCGACGTGGGCGGTACCGTGGCGGTGATCTTCGCTAACGGCGCCATCATGGATGGTGAAGAGACCCCGGGGAACGTGGGCGGTGATACCACCGCGGCGCAGATCCGCGATGCGCGTCTGGATGACAAGGTCAAAGCGATCGTCCTGCGTGTCAACAGCCCGGGTGGCAGCGTTAGCGCCTCCGAGGTGATCCGCGCTGAACTGGCCGCTGCCCGTGCGGCAGGCAAACCGGTTGTCGTTTCGATGGGCGGCATGGCAGCGTCTGGCGGGTACTGGATCTCAACACCAGCCAACTACATTGTTGCCAACCCAAGCACACTGACCGGCTCCATCGGCATCTTTGGCGTGATCAATACGCTGGAGAACAGCCTCGACAGCATCGGGGTGCATACGGATGGCGTTGCCACTTCGCCGCTGGCGGATGTGAGCATGACCAAAGCGCTGCCTGATGAAGTTCAGCAGATGATGCAGTTGAGCATCGAGAATGGCTATAAGCGCTTTATCACGCTGGTGGCGAAGTCGCGCAACAGCACGCCGGAGCAGGTGGATAAAATCGCACAGGGCCATGTCTGGACCGGTCAGGATGCGAAAAATAACGGTCTGGTCGATGCGCTGGGCGACTTCGATGACGCGATTGCCAAAGCCGCAGAGCTGGCGAAGCTGAAACAGTGGCATGTTGATTACTACGAAGAGGAGCCAGGCTTACTGGATCGCGTGGTGGACAGCATGACCGGCTCGGTGCGCGCGATGCTGCCTCAGGCGTTGCAGGCTTATCTGCCGGCTCCGCTGGCCAGCGCAGCGCAGGAAGTGAAAGCCGAAACGGATAAACTGGCGGTGTTTAACGATCCGCAGAACCGTTATGCGCTGTGCCTGAACTGCGCCACCGTTCGCTAATTTTCCTTACGCATCCCCTCCGCCGGAGGGGATTTTTTTGATTCAGTCAGAACCTACTTACCATGCAAAAAAAATCCATTTACGTAGCCTACACGGGCGGCACCATCGGCATGCAGCGTTCAGAGCATGGCTATGTGCCGGTTTCCGGTCATCTGCAGCGCCAACTGGCGTTGATGCCAGAGTTCCATCGTCCGGAGATGCCCGACTTCACCATCCATGAATATGCCCCGCTGATGGACTCCTCCGATATGACGCCGGAAGACTGGCAGCATATTGCGGATGATGTGAAAGCGCACTACGACGAGTATGACGGTTTCGTGATCCTGCACGGCACCGACACCATGGCCTACACCGCCTCCGCGCTGTCGTTTATGCTGGAAAACCTCGGCAAGCCGGTGATAGTGACAGGGTCACAAATCCCGTTAGCGGAGCTGCGCTCCGACGGGCAGATCAACCTGCTTAACGCGCTCTATGTGGCGGCGAACTTCCCGATTAACGAAGTGACCCTCTTTTTCAACAACCGTCTCTATCGCGGCAACCGCACCACTAAAGCCCACGCTGACGGTTTTGACGCTTTTGCTTCGCCGAACCTCTCGCCGCTGCTGGAAGCGGGTATCCATATTCGCCGTCTCGGCACGCCGCCTGCGCCGAGCACCGTGGGCGAACTGATCGTTCATCCGATCACTCCGCAACCGATTGGCGTAGTGACTATCTACCCGGGTATTTCTGCCGATGTGGTGCGTAACTTCCTGCTGCAGCCGGTAAAAGCGCTGATCCTGCGTTCATATGGCGTGGGCAATGCGCCGCAAAACCGCGAGTTCC
Source organism: Kosakonia sp. S57 (assembly GCF_016516575.1). Classification (NCBI taxonomy): domain Bacteria; kingdom Pseudomonadati; phylum Pseudomonadota; class Gammaproteobacteria; order Enterobacterales; family Enterobacteriaceae; genus Kosakonia; species Kosakonia sp. S57. The sequence continues at coordinate 196,113 of NZ_JACVUL010000001.1, forward strand.
TTAAGGCATTGCAGGAAGCGAGCGAGCGCGGCATCGTGGTTGTGAACCTGACCCAGTGCATGTCCGGCAAGGTCAATATGGGTGGTTACGCTACCGGTAACGCCCTCGCCCATGCGGGCGTGATTGGCGGCGCGGATATGACGGTCGAGGCGACGCTGACTAAACTGCACTATCTGTTAAGTCAGGATCTGGACGCAAATGCGATCCGCACCGCGATGACGCAAAACCTGCGCGGTGAACTGACGCCGGACGAGTAAGGAGTTAACGATGAAAGCACGCGCTCTGCTGCTGGTCGATCTACAAAACGATTTTTGTGCTGGTGGCGCGCTGGCCGTTGAGGGCGGCGACAGCACTGTGGATGTGGCAAACACGCTGATCCCGTGGTTTAAAAGTCGCGGCGAACCGGTGCTTACCAGCATGGACTGGCATCCGGCCAGGCACGGCAGTTTCGCCAGCCAGCACGGCGTTGAGCCGTTTGTTACTGGCGAGCTGGAGGGGTTGGCGCAGACCTTCTGGCCCGATCACTGTGTGCAAGGGAGCGAGGGCGCGGCGCTGCATCCGCTGCTCGATCGGCAGGCCATCGATGCGGTGTTCCACAAAGGGGAAAACCCGCGTATCGACAGTTATAGCGCCTTTTTCGATAACGGCCACCGTCAGCAGACGGCGCTTCACGACTGGTTGCAGGCGCATGGCGTTCGCGAGCTGGTGGTGATGGGCTTAGCCACCGATTATTGCGTGAAGTTTACGGTGCAGGATGCGCTACAGCTTGGGTATGAAGTGAGTGTGATTACCGATGGTTGTCGCGGTGTAAACCTGCATGCCGACGACAGCACGCAGGCGTTTATGGCAATGGCAAGCGGCGGCGCAACGCTCTATACGCTGGCGGACTGGCTGGAAACGCACGGGTAAGTGTTGCTGATTCCCGTGCACTGCCTGATGGCGGCTGCGCCTTATCAGGCCTACAAAAGCATGCCCCCGTAGGCCGGATAAGGCGTTTATGCCGCCATCCGGCAATCCGCGCCGGGTCCCAAAACCTGCCTGATGGCGCTGCGCTTATCAGTCCTGCAAAAGTGTGCCACCCCGTAGGCCGGATAAGGCGTTTACGCCGCCATCCGGCAGATCGTCAGGATTTGAAGGTGGCGATCGGTTTGGGGGTGATGCCAAACTCCTCTTTCAACTGCTGTTTGCTCTTCATCACCATCTGCCCGTTGGTATCGATGGTCATATGTTGCGCCTGCACGTTATTGCGCGCCTGCCACAACATCACCAGTTGCAAACTGTTCTCTTTCTGCTCCGGCGTCAGCGCCACGCCGTCGGGCCATTTTCCCAGCTCAACTGCCGTCGCCAGACGCTGGTAAATCTCCGGCGTCATATTGCTCACGATCTCATCAATATTCATCTTACTCTGCTCTCTGGAATAATAGCTGAATCGATTTTTCAACCGCGGGTCTGGTCGCCATTCTCTTCATCGGTAAAGCTCAGCGACGCAGAGTTGACGCAATAACGCTCGCCGGTTGGCTGCGGGCCGTCCGGGAAAACGTGCCCCAAATGCGCATCGCACTTGCCGCAGCGAATTTCAACGCGCTGCATGCCGTGGGAGTAATCATTGATATAACGAATTGCCTCTTCGCTCACCGGCTCATAAAAACTCGGCCAGCCGCAGCCAGAATCATACTTGGTCTCGGCGCTGAAGAGCGCGGCATCGCACACCAGGCAGTGGTAGACGCCATCGCGCTTGTTGTGCAGCAGGCGTCCGCTAAAGGGCGGCTCGGTGCCGTGATTTTGCGTTACGTAGAACTGCATTTCGGTCAGATCGTTTTTCAGATCGTCCTGGGAGGAATTGTTCGCCATTTGTTTACATCTCGCGGTCATGATTCGACAACTTATCACCCTGATTCTAACAAAACATTAACACTCAGGGCTCGACTTTTGTTCTAAACTTAGCAGTTGCGATAAAGCAGCCAGGGAATTGTGATGAGTCTCACACTTTTATCTTTAGTGACCTTTAAAATCTTGGGCGGCACCCCATATGGGGAAGATGCTCAAAGGGAAAGTGAGATTAATCAGTCTGACCACGGACATGCGGATGATTGATTTGTCGCAATGATTGACACGATTCCGCTTGACGCTGCGTAAGGTTTTTGTAATTTTACAGCCAACCTTTTATTCACTAACAAATAGCTGGTGGAATATATGACTATCAAAGTAGGTATCAACGGTTTTGGCCGTATCGGTCGCATTGTTTTCCGTGCTGCTCAAGAGCGTTCTGACATCGAAATCGTTGGTATCAACGATCTGTTAGATGCGGATTACATGGCGTACATGCTGAAGTACGACTCCACTCACGGTCGTTTCAACGGCACCGTTGAAGTGAAAGACGGCCACCTGGTTGTTAACGGCAAAACCATCCGTGTTACTGCTGAGAAAGACCCGGCTAACCTGAAGTGGAACGAAATCGGCGTTGACGTTGTTGCTGAAGCTACCGGTATCTTCCTGACCGACGAAACTGCTCGTAAGCACATCACTGCCGGCGCGAAAAAAGTTGTTTTGACCGGTCCGTCCAAAGACAACACTCCGATGTTCGTGCGTGGCGCTAACTTCGAGAAATATGCAGGCCAGGACATCGTTTCCAACGCTTCCTGCACCACTAACTGCCTGGCTCCGCTGGCGAAAGTTATCAACGACAACTTCGGCATCATCGAAGGTCTGATGACTACCGTTCACGCGACCACCGCAACTCAGAAAACCGTTGATGGCCCGTCTCACAAAGACTGGCGCGGCGGCCGCGGCGCAGCTCAGAACATCATCCCGTCCTCTACCGGCGCTGCTAAAGCAGTAGGTAAAGTTCTGCCGGAACTGAACGGCAAACTGACCGGTATGGCGTTCCGCGTTCCGACTCCGAACGTATCCGTTGTTGACCTGACCGTTCGTCTGGAAAAAGCAGCGTCCTACGAAGAGATCAAGAAAGCCATCAAAGCCGCTTCTGAAGGCGAAATGAAAGGCGTTCTGGGTTACACCGAAGACGACGTTGTTTCTACCGATTTCAACGGCGAAATCTGCACTTCCGTGTTCGATGCTAAAGCTGGTATCGCACTGAACGACAACTTCGTGAAACTGGTCTCCTGGTACGACAACGAAACCGGCTACTCTAACAAAGTTCTGGATCTGATCGCTCACATCTCCAAATAAGTTGAGATGGTAAGCTTTCTGAAAGGGCGACTTCGGTCGCTCTTTTTTTGTTTTGAAGACAGAGGATTGCGTTAATGATTACTAAAATTTTTGCACTTCCGGTAGTCGAACAAATCACGCCGACGCTCTCGCGCCGCACGCTGGATGAACTCGACGTGCTGGTTGTCGACCATCCGCAGGTGAAAGCCGCGTTTGCTTACCAGGGCGCGCATCTGCTGTGCTGGAAACCACAGGGTGAAGAAGAGGTACTGTGGCTGAGCGGCAATACGCCGTTTAAAGAGGGTGTGGCGATCCGCGGCGGCGTGCCGATTTGCTGGCCGTGGTTCGGCCCGGCGAAAGAGCAGGGTCTGCCAGCGCACGGTTTTGCCCGCAACCTGCCGTGGGCACTGCAGGCGCATAACGAAGATGAGAGCAGCGTGGTGCTGACCTTCGAACTGCAGAGCAGCGACGCGTCGCGCCAGCACTGGCCGCACGACTTCACCCTCTTCGCCCGCTTCAAGCTGGCGGCAACCTGCGAAATGGAGCTGGAAGCGCACGGTGAGTTTGAAACCACCTCTGCGCTGCACACCTACTTTAACGTTGGTGATATCGCAGATGTCAAAGTAAGCGGCCTCGGCGATCGCTTTATCGATAAAGTGAACGACGCCAAAGAGGATGTGCTGACCGACGGCGTGCAGACCTTCCCGGATCGCATTGACCGCGTCTACCTCAACGCCGAAGGTTGCAGCCTGATCCACGACGCGAAGCTGAATCGCGCGATCGAAGTGACTCATCACCACAACGCTAACGTCGTTGCCTGGAACCCGGGCCCGGCGCTCTCTGTCAGCATGGCCGACATGCCGGATGATGGCTATAAAACCTTTGTCTGCGTCGAGTCGGTCAATGCGACCGTGGCGCAGAAAGCGAGCGAAGAGAAACCCTCCCGCCTTGCGCAGACCATCCGCGTCGTTAAACGCTGATCGCCGTGCTTCCCCTCTCCCGCCGGGAGAGGGAATTGCCTGCCTTACACCACATCAAGCGGGGTTTTCCCCTTCGGCGCCGGAAACGCCGCGTCGAGCTGTCGCATTTCGTCATCATTGAGCACGATAGCGAGCGCTGCGGCATTCTCTTCCACATGCTTAATGCTCGATGCTTTCGGAATCGCCATCACGCCCTGATGATGGATCACCCACGCCAGTAAGATTTGCGCCGCGCTGGCGCGATGCGCTTCGGCAATCTGTTGCACCACGCGGTTTTCCATCAGCCCGTCGCGCAGCCGCCCGGCCTGGGCCAGCGGGCAGTAGGCCATTACCGGCATCGCCTGCTGCTGGCACCACGGCAGCAGATCGTATTCAATACCGCGCGAAGCAAGATGATAGAGCACCTGGTTGGTGGCGCAGGCATCGCCGCCGCTCACCTGCATCAGCTCCTGCATATCGCCGTAATCGAGATTGGAGACGCCCCAGCGGCGGATTTTCCCCTGCTGAATGAGCGTCTCCATCACCTCAACGGTTTCCGCCAGCGAATAGTTCCCGCGCCAGTGCAGCAGGTAGAGATCGAGCGCGTCGGTTTTCAGCCGTCGCAGGCTCGCTTCGCAGGCGGCAATCGCCTTCTCACCGCCCGCGTTCCATGGGTAGACTTTCGAGACCAGAAACACCTTGTCGCGCAGGCCACCCTGCAATGCCTCGCCGACCACCTCTTCTGCCGCGCCATCGGCATACATCTCTGCGGTGTCGATAAGCGTCAGGCCAAGATCGATGCCCGCGCGTAGTGCAGCAACCTCCTGCTGCCGGGAACGGGCGTTTTCACCAATATACCACGTGCCCTGCCCAATGGCGGGCAGTAGCGTGCCGCCGAGACGTACCGTTTTTTCTGCCATCTTCTCCTCCTGGGTTGAACGCACCACCATAAAACAAAACAGGGCCATAGGCCCTGTTGGAATGCACAACATGCACTGTAGACGTGCACAATCAGAAGCGGTAGGTCACACCCGTTGAGAGCAGACCAGACCAGGATTTATCCACCATCGGGCTGTCTTTGATCTCATCAGAGAGGTGCGAGTAGCGGCCAGTGCCGTAAACGCTCCAATTGTCCGCGAAACGGTAGCTGACGGTCAGCTCAAGATACGGATCCCAGCTGCTGTCGGGATCGTAGATCGACAGCCCGCTGCGGCGCGATTCTGAACGTGATACGCCGTAGTAGTATTCGTTCTGGTTATCGCTGCTCCACTCGACGCCGATACCCGGCGTCACGGTCAGACCGCCGTTGGTGTAGTTGTAAAGCCAGGCCAGATCCCACACCACACCATTGCTGTTATCCAGCACGTCACCGGCAAGGGTGGTGCGCAGGAAACCATACTGCGTGTTATGGATATAGCTTAAACCGGCCATTGCCGTTGATTTGCGGCGATCCAGCTGGCGCAGCTGGATGTTGTCGCTATCTTTCGGCTTGAACTGCCAGGGTGAATAGAATGCCATCACCGACAGTTTGTCCGCTTCGTCATTCCATAAGTAGTAGCCGCCGCCGATGCCGCGGAACCAGAAGTCATCGCTCTCATAAGTTACAACCGGAAGCGGCGTGACGCGCGTGTCGTACTCCTTATAAGGAGACTCCATCACGCCCACACCCGCGCCGAGAGAAAAATTGCTTTCTGCATTGGCCGCGCAGGCAGAGATCGCCGTCACTACGCCCAGTGCCAGGAGTTTGAATTTGGTCACAGTCCTTTCTTTCCTGTTCGTCAAATAATTGGCGGATGAAGTGTAGTCGCCCCGCGCACCCCGCCCAACTCTTTTTGTCTGAAGATTACAAAAAATTAACTTTCTACTCTGAAGCCGGGTTATGACGCTCCCATTACAGCGTTATGAAACAACGATGAAAGCGCTGGCTGCGGCTTATGACAAAAACAGGATTTTTAGGATGAGTTATTGATATGCCATTGAAATTGGTTTTGGGGCGCATGCAAGATTTGCAAAGCCTTCTACGCTTAAATTAAGAAGATGATTTACCTGATCCGCGCTCAGTTGTTGGCATGCAACCTGGCACAAGGGTTGCTCGGTGACTAAATGCGTCGTTCAGCTAACGCTTCCGGGAGCCTCCATTACTCATACGAACGGCTCTTAACCTGTGCTAAAAAACGAAAGGACGCATACAACAATCAATGGGAACACTTGTGAAAAGACAAAAAAGAGGCCATAAGCCTCTTTTGTTATAATGAGCATTAACCTTTCGGTGGGTAAGGATCCTTCCCATGTGAGTCACTATCTCGAATCTGTCCGTTAGGGCGATGAATAACTAATTCACTCCCCTGATTACGAGAAATAACTCGCCCAGCATTTATAGCTTCTTGCTGAGTACTGTGAGTTGAAGTCACTCTTTCGTTGCCAGCACCTCTGACAGCCCATTGTCCGTTGTGAGGCACTACATGTTGGTTTTTACCCATAATGTTACTCGCTACATGAAGTACACCATATGGTGTCACCTTTAATTATAGACACTATATGTTGCGTTACGCTTGCTTGAAATCACATTTTTAGTACTCAACCGTCACTACCTCACAAATAACCGTTGTACCGTTCCATTCATCTCTGTAGATACTGGTATCAATTCCGACCCTAGGTTGAAACGTGTACCCCATGTCATTAACAAACTTCTGGTACTTAGCTGTTTATACTTAAGCGTCATAGTACCTATGTCCAGAGTACTTAAACCCTGCCGAACCCTGTAGTACTATCCGTGCCCCATAGGATGCAAAGGTACTTGCATGTTCAATCACCTTGTTTTCAAACTCACTACCCTTATAGCGGCCTTTAAACGCTTTTGAGGTACTGATCTTACCGAATGGTGGATTGCCATAGGCAACTTGATAGAAACGGTCTGGCGAGTACTGAAGCACATTCCCTGTGATCCATTCTGCTTCTGGTAGTACCCTCTTTCCGATCATCACGTACTCTGGATTGAGTTCAACGCATGTAATGTGCGTAGGTCTATTCCTTAAGTACTGGTAGTAACTGAGGCGACCAATACCAGCACAAAGTTCAATACAGTAACCACTACAACCCGCATCAAGAACAAATCCCATGGAAGCATCTCAGGTGTGAAGAAAGCCCCGTTCGAACCTATACCATCCCCCGATAGTTATTAAAAATAAATTCTTTATCGTCATATGTGAGTTGCTTATCAGAATGTACTAACTCCATCACCCTATTATGATTAGCAGATTCCTTTTTTGTGACTCTTGCCATAAAATACCCTTGTGAAAAATCTTTGGGTATTTAATAAAAAATAACTAGCGAGGGTAATTATGGAAAGGAACTGGAAACCATTACTTGTATTAGTATTATTTGTTTTAGCAGTCTTTGGTCTGCTAAGAATATTTTGGCAAACACCAATGTTTGCTTTGGGTTCTATATCATTAGTGTTAACAGTATTAGCCGGTACGAACTTTGTTGCTAATAACCTTCAAAAACTTGTATTGAAAAATGGTGGGAATCCAATAGATATTTGGTGCGTATGTAGTATTGTGATAGCAGTAGTATCCATTTTCTTTGCATGGCATTTTGACTATGCTAGCTCTGATGAATCTATCTATTATTGTATCTTAATCGTATTTTTGACAGTAATAGTATTAATAGACATGAAAATAGGGAATAGGAAGGGAAATAAACTCCAAGTGGAAATTTATGATATTCATGATGAAAATGATGAAATTACCTTTAAAGCAAAAATAAACAGAAAAGCCCCATAAGGGGCTTTCTTAGCTTCCACCAACCATCAAAAGCAGTACTTGCAAGAGTTGCCCTAGTGGTACTTGTATCACTACAATACCAAAAGCATCAAGTACTGGTACTATGATCCAGTTGTAAAGGATGATAAGGGTAATCACGAATCCAAGAGCATTACGCCAATGGAATGATACCTTTTCAATCTCTTCTTTGTTTGTTTCAATCTGCCCTTCGGCATTTGTTTTACTTACTTCAGATTCAATTGCTTTTCTTTTGATAAAGAAATCTAAACCCTTAGAAAGTAGTTCTACTATTACACCAATCATTCAATGATCCCCACTGCGTATACATGAAAGTGTTTACCTTTTACGAATAGCTTTTTATAATCGATTACAAAAACGGGTAATACCTCACCCTGTAATTCCCATTCGAGTACTTCACCATCTTTAAAGGATTGCTTTTTTTCAAAAATAACATTCATATAGCTATCAATTTCATGATTACTATTTTTAATGATTTTTTGAAACTTTTTGCCAAGGAACATTTTATTCAATGGCAATGAATTACCATCTGGCGTAATGCCATCTAAAGTAATTTCACTTGTTAATTCTTCATAATGTTGTTCAAAATTCATATCAATTCCTTTTTAGTGCAAATGATCCCTGAATCCCTGACATTACTACACGGAAACCTGATTCAACTTCACCATAGAAATCGTAAATCATTTTGCGTTGTTTCTGTTCACGTAGACCAATTACACGTTTAGTTTTCTTCTTAGTATCTTTCTTACTCGTATCGATCAAACGCTCTTTACCATTCTTCGCTTTAACAATTTTGAATCTTCCACTTGATAAGTTCTTTTTCAGTCCTGAAATGTTACCTTGCTTAGTGAGTTTAGCTAAACTGGTAGGAATGAATTTATCAATTGCTTTTGCTTTAACGATAACTTCATATAGATACTTTGCTTGCACATCCTTCACAAGGATTGAACATTGTACTGAATCAGTACTTTTTTTCTTATACAGAAATAGTATTGAACGTTGTGTGAAGTTAACAGCACCTTTATCTACAGAATTATTCAAATCTACTTGTACTTTTTGGGATAGGGTACGCGACCGTTTAATTATTTCATTTTGGAACTGTTTCTTTAACTTTGTCCCTGTCGTTTGTATATAGGTTCTAGTCCTTCCTATCCCATTTATTCCGCTTGCCATATATTTACCTTACTCCTAATATATCTATTAATTGTTGTAGTATTCTGAATAGATCTAGTCGGTCTTTAGGTAATCTTGCTTTACTCAAAATAGCTTTATTCAAATTATCTGGATGCAAACCAAAATAGCAAATCAATGCTGTTTCTAAAATCGTAGCATCAGCATCTGATTTAAAACAATATAAAATGTTTTTAGTATATTCCATACCAGAATCAATCATTGCATTGACCGATTTACTACTACCTGTATATTTTTCCCAATCTGATTCTATGGAAGTACTCTTGAGTTCTCGAATATGACGTACTTTCTTGTATATCATTTTCTTACCTAGATAGTACTCTCCCGTATCTGGAAACTCTATTAGATAGACGAATGAAGTATAGTTACCATCATTTACATCTGAGATATCCCATTGGGTAGGATCAAACATTTCCCATTTTTTATTAATTCGCTGTGCCATAGATAAATACCATTATAATTATTTTTACTAAGGTATTTATCTATGAGTGATTTAAAAACGAGATTAAAAGAGCATGAGGGTACTATTGCATACCAAAAGAAAATAGGTTACTACCGTGATGGTAAGTTTTATGTATATAAAGATTCACTAGGGTATCCAACGATTGGTTATGGTCATTTATTAACATATGGTGAAAGCTATCCCAATGGGATTACTGATGCAGAAGCCGAGAAACTACTAGACCGTGATATTCAAACTGCTATTCATAATGTAGAAACCCTTAACATCTGGCTTCCAACTGACTGGCGTGATTTCATGGTCATTATGGTATTTCAATTAGGACTAGGTGGCGTTCAGAAGTTTCAGAAGATGTTAAAGGCACTAAGGGAAAAGAATTACCCTGAAGCAATCAAACAAGCTAAAGATTCACTATGGTATAAACAAACTCCAAAACGTGTAGATCAAATGATCGCAGCGTTAACTAACAAATAAAAAAAAGGCAAGTACTTAATAGTAACTTGCCCTTTTTCATTCTTATTGTTTCTGTTCAAGAATTGTAATAATCTTTTCAATCTTCACATCTAAATCATGTATCTGAGCTTCGAGTTTAGATAGTGAATCTCTCATTTTATCCTGATCCGATTCAATACGGGAGATACTTGCTTCTTGTACTGCCTGTTTAGTTTCAATTTCACTAACACGGCAAAGTAAATCATCAGTATCTTTAGTATTATCACGGAAGATAGTATATAGAAATACACACCCAGAAATAACAAGGGCTAAAATAGTACCAATATCCATTAGTGTATATTCCTTGCTGTAATTATTATAATGTATTTATTATTAGTATCCGGTAAACGTTGCCAAAGCAATTTGTACACCATTATTCCCCATTGCCTGAGTATATGATTTTTGTAATCTATTAATGTACTGAAAACTAAATGAAGTACTTGAATTACGTCTAATTACAATTCCTGAGTAACCTAATGCCGCACCATCATCAGATAGGTTACCTGGACATTGTGACCAACAGAACCACGGATTAGGAACCGGTGACGTAAAATTAACTACACTTGCAAGGTTAACCCCTGGACCAGCAGATAAAAAACCCACAATTCTAGGCATAGTTGCAGCACTGGCAGCAGACCAAATCAAACCACCTGATGCATTAAACACATCAAGATAACCACTAGTAGGAGCAGTTGTATGTGAGCTTGTCATAAATCTACCAGTATTGGGCATGAACATAGAAGCCCCTGGAAAACACCATGCTCCATCTGTTTGTAACTGGAACCAGTACTGATAAACATCCCTATTCGTGATGATTGAGCTATTCAAGAAACCAAGTGAGCCACCATTACCAAAGGCACACGTTAGACCTGTATAGTAACCATAGTCAGTTAAACCACCCATAGCTTTTACGAAACCAGTTAGTATTGATTTGTTACTACTATCGATTGTAAGAGCCCCCGCTGAATTATAAACTTCAAAACCTGCCATATTACACATCCCACTTATAAACATTAAAGGCATAAGTGCCAGATGGTGGAAAGTTAGTAGGCATATAAACAGCCGTGAATGAACCATTATTACAGAATGCCGACCAATCATTAAAGACATCATTAGCAGGGGCATAGTGTACAAACCATCCAGTAGTTCTCATTCCCGGTACTGCTATTGTATATGTAGGTACACCTGATGCAGAAGTAACATAATGTGTACCCAAATAACGAATATTGTAATCACCGAGATCTACTATTAGATTCCCTGCACCATCCCAACATTGTAAACCTTGTGCCATAGTTAATCCTTATTCATACGTACCCTTAGCTTCCCTTCTGAGTCGTATACTTCAATATGTTTTTGAGTAATGACAATGTGTGGAGGGCTAACTACAGTACTTTTATAAATGTAATTGGTAGAATGTTTGATATTCATTTTATTATTCCTATGTATAGAGGATCGGTGTGCCAATCCCCTATCCTATTTATTACCACAACCCCATTCTTACCCTTAGTACACCATTGTTATCAAAGATTTGAATAACGTTATTTGTGATTGTCATTCTACCAGTACCACCCTGACCATTGATAAAAATCCCCTGATTCTTATCGATCAACCATCCAGATTGATTATAAACATAGTTGTTACTCATTATCTGGTTGCCTATTTTGGCATTCTGTATTGCCCCATCAACTACGTTTAATGTATTAACTGAACCCTGTGACAATTTAAGATTTGTAATCGCAGCATCAGCAATATAACCAGTACCGATACTTGCCGCCTGGATCATGCTTGTCTTGATGTATGTAGTACCATTGACGATTGCGAATGGAGCAGTGCCGCCAACGGTTGCAGAATCACTACCAGATACAATGAACTTATCAGCAGCAAAATATATGGCAGAGTTATTACTTGCCCCCTGGGAAGCCACAAGACGAATACCAGCTACAGTACCATTAGCATTAACAGATAGTGAGTACTGAGCATCTACAGTACTTGCCGTAGCCTTAGTTGCCATCTGCTGGTTAACCGTTGCTATCTGTCCATTAACATCACTACGTAATTGTGTGACTGCCTGCGTTTGTGCTGTATTATTACTAACTACAGTCTGTGATAAAGTACCAATTTGAGCAGTATTCCCGTCTACGGTATTCTTAAGGAAATCAACACGTGTATTTGTATATGCGTTTGATTCATTAACTGCATTATTCAATGTGTCAGTTAGACGATCATCTAAATCAAGAATACCATTAATCGCGTCGGCATCTTCTGCCGTAAACTGATACTTAGAGTTGATTGAAATTGTCTGTACTGGACAATATTGAATATCATCAGTACCAAACACATCAAAAAAACCCATCTTAACTTGATACTCGCCATCGGCAATGTTTGGTACACTATCGAATTCAGGAGCATAACTGGTATAAATTTTAGTAGTAGTACCAGAAACTATACTAATAATAGCCCCAGCATAATCACGTTCATTTGATTTAGTCCAACTACAGAATAAGTTACCAAAACCACCCGTAAAGCTAACACCAGTTACTAAACCTGCCTGTTTGTTCTCTACAGTAATTTTAACTTCTTGTGAATATGTCCCAGCATTAAAACCCTGTGCGATAATTCCAATAGTAGGTTTACGTATTTTCAAACGGTTCATCGTAAGAGTTAAGTTAAATGTATTACTCTGTGTATAGAATGTATCGACTAGTGTTATACCATTATAAACATTGATTACATAGTACTTAAAATAATCACTAAATGAACGTCCATTAACTAAAGTATTCTTCTGAGAATCCCACGCAATAATGAAATCAGGAGCATCAGTAATCAATGCTGTTTCAGTACTGTTAGTAAGTACCACACCCGTTACTGATGGTAATGTAAAGTTAAATGTAGGCACAATTCCAGTAAGAGAAAGCTTACTTGATTTAAGACCGAGATTATTAAATGCCTCTACTGCAAAATCATAGCTACCAGAATCAGATAAACCAAATAATTCATAACTTGTTTTCTGTACGCCAGTTTGCCCCGCATATGTCCATGTACTGGAACCATTCAAACGATAATAAACATAATATCCGCGTAGATATGGATCTTCAGATGCGTTCCATGTTAAATCAACAATTGAACCGGAAGTAGTATTACCCTTTTTAACTGTCTGTAGATTAGATGGTGGAAGTACTGATAGTTCTGGAAACTGAATTACACCACCCGGAGACCAAACACCAGGATCAACACCATCATACATCGCATCTGGAGCTTCTACGGCTGTGATTGTCACATAACCGATATTCTCCTGATCAGTACTAATATCCTTGTTTAGTACTTTGAATTTACCTGAGATACCAAATTCATCATTAGATACATTAATAGCATCCCAAATCTTAAGATCCCAACCTTCAGAAGTAGTAAAGCTGATTGTGCGTAAAGAATATTTTGCCTTTAGTACATCAACATTAGCCATCTTAGCAATAACATCCTGATCATATGACCATGAATAATCACGACTTAGAGCGATTACTTGCCCATCATGCTGTATTGCTTCATCAATTGAGATATCAGAAGGAATACGTAATAAATCAGTGGCATACATTGATTCTGGATTTGTATACTTACAATCGACCGTATTGAAGTAATCAGTACCACCTGAAGTACTGATCTGTACTGCCCCAAACATGTTATTTTCATTGAATGATGCGACGGAAACAGTTTTACGATCAGTAGTAATACAGATTTGACCAGCATGAACATACATGATACCGCCAAAACTCTGACAGATATTTTCAATGTTATCCATGAAAGTACTTTGATAACTAATAGCACCATTAGCGTATAATTCGAAAGCATCACAATATGCCGCAGTTTCAGCAAATGTTTGCTGATTAATTAAACCAGGATCAATACCCATTCCATAAGTTGTATTAGTTAGATAATCGTAAATTATGGAAGGTGGATTACTTGTAGCACGGATTTGACCATCAACGAAATCATAAATTCTTTGACCTTTCATCTCGCAAGTCAAAGAAAACTGATCATTAACAAGGATGTTATTTTCTAATGATGATTGTGTTTTCTTGATTACAGTACTGATACTAACTACACCTTTACCCAAGAATTTATTAGTCCATTTTGAACCCGCATATTGTGCCGCAAGGGATTTAGTACTGGTATAATCACCCCCAAAGCGTACTTCAAGTTGTAGGAATGGTTTATACTTCCCAGCAATTGAACTATTCGGTACTATCCCATCTTCAGTAATTGGGGAAGATAATACAGGTTCATTATCAATATAAATTTGTTCAATATATTTTTCAGTACCAGCATATGCTACTGCTTGTTCACTAAAGAGATATTGAGAATTTGAATTCGGTACGTTATACCAAGTTACGATACTACCAGTAAGCACAAATGAACCACCTGATACACCGTTCTTATGTGGGTACTGTCCACCGTATATAACTGGTAATCCAGTAGTAGGGCTTGTTGAACGTGATAGAGAATCGCTTACGTCCCCATATCCCGTTACCCCCACTTGAGCTAACATTGAAGTAGCAATTAGAGATACTGCCGCCGTCGCACTGCCCCAACCGATAGCAGCTAATGCCGTGCCCCCAGAAAAGTAGATGGCAGCAGCCACAACCACCGCCGAAATAATGGCTCCAAAGAAGCCGCCTAAACTCTTACCCATCTATATGTTTCCTTACTCTGTAATATGTTCCTTTTACTGGTTTCGGTTGAAGTTCAAAACCGTCGTGTTTCTGGTTAACACCAAGTACTCGATCTGATACCACTACTGCCATGATTAATGGGTTATCTGGATCTAGCCATATATCACCATCTATAACAGCCTCTACGGGCTTACAATACGCTTCAACAATTTCCCCTGTATGGTTCCATCCTTCCTTGTTTAAACCCGCTATACCTTCTTTAATGCTTGAATATTCACGATCAGCTAATGACGTTGTGCCATTGATTAGATCAATTATCCTGAGTACTATCATGTTGCAATCGTTATCCCCATACTTATATGGGTTATCAAGTGAGTACTGGATAATTGCCATGATTTCATTATGTAGATTCTTCATTATTTGTACTTCCAATTTTGGTTTTGATTAACTTGACCGAGTAATGAAAAGTATTCATCACCTTTATAGATTGATTGATAAACTGAGTTAGCCGCAATCAAGGCAGGTTGTCTATCAAGTTTTTTATATACTGAGTTAACATAAATCGTCATTTCATTAGTTTTCTGATTTGGATCAGCTACTGCCTGTACATAGTCAATGAATCCCGAAAACATAAGCATTGAATCAATTACAGTACTATCATATGGATTCAAGATTACTAGTTTGATATTCATCTGAGCATCTTTAAAGAAACCACCAAGAGCAAGAGCACGTACTGAAGCATTAACGTTACTTACTTTGAAATTAATGGCATCATTATTGATACCCTTCTGTTCTGAATAAGTAGGGAGTGAACCACTTATAATGTCTGGAAAGCTAATGTACTGATAACCATCAAGAGAAATATAAATTAGTGAATCTGTCCAGTGAAAACCATTAGTACCTTTTGGAAGTACATCAAAGCAGGTTACGAAAACTCCAAGACTCATAATTTCCATCAATGATAATTGTGTTTTTGTAGTTCCTCTTATCAGTTTCCAGTACTTTAAAAGATTTGCGTTCGTATATGTGCTTGCGTTCATTATTGAATGTTCTCCGTCGCCTTTAGTGTAATATTCATGATATTACCAACTGGCATTGTATAATCATTATCTGGATCTAATACGGCTTCAATAATAAGGTTCTCATAGTTAATTACTTCAGATGCCTGTACTGTATTTTGGAGTACTGGGAAAATAGTAATACTCGATGAAGTGCTATCAACTATTCTATAAAGTTTATTATGATTACTGAATTGTACCCATTCACCAACAGCTAACGTATTAGTACTGGTAGGAATTAACATAGTACCTTTATTGATATTTGCAGTACTCGTAACTGAACCAGTTTGTGTACCATGATATTTTCCAGCAACACCAAGAGTTAGAGTAAATGGCTTTCCTTGTGAGTATTGAGCCAGAAAGTTATTAACCTCTGCTAGTGCTGGGGCGTTAAAAT
Source organism: Kosakonia sp. S57 (assembly GCF_016516575.1). NCBI lineage: Bacteria > Pseudomonadati > Pseudomonadota > Gammaproteobacteria > Enterobacterales > Enterobacteriaceae > Kosakonia > Kosakonia sp. S57. Next base: position 212,305 of record NZ_JACVUL010000001.1, read on the forward strand.
TAAGTGTAAATTGAATTTGATAGTACTGAATACCCGTAGATCTCATGATAAGTTGACCTGTCCATGTTTGATTTGAGTAGACGGGTTCAGTACTTTTGATTTGAAAGTTCGTAACCTTCACATTATTTGTAAAATTTGTCATAGAATTACCTCAATGTCCTTTATTTTCCATATAAAGCTATTTATACTCTTCGAAAAAAAAGAGGGATAAACCATGCTATTCGGACACAGCTATCGGTCAGTAATGGGGTTGAAACGAAAATGTGAGATTGAAGTAATTATAAAGAATGAGGATTGTGATGGCGTCCCAATTGTAATTGCTCCAGGTTTCCTTACAGAAGATCAGCAAGATTGGTTAACTTATATTGAAAAAAGAATTAATGCCCCTTTGATTTACGTTAAGTGGAGATCCTCATCCGTTTTGAAAATAACTCAGAATGCACTCATTACATTTCTTCCATCTTTGGCTATACCATATATAGGTACTTATCGGATACCTTCTATACTAAGCTGTATGTTTTCGGGCTGGAGCAATGCAGCTAAAGAGGCATCTTTAGCAGGTCGTGATTTATCTAAAATAATAAATGACATCTGGGATGACGAGATAAAAGCAGTGTTTTTAGGTCATTCACTGGGAGTTAGAGTTATCACAGAAGCTATGCATACTTTAAATCATGATAATGTTTTGACATCAATTTCAATAGCAGGAGCCATTGATACTGAAGAATATAAAAAAAGACTTTCAGGTATCAAAACAAAGCGTAGAATTAAACATATTAATATGTACAGTGATAATGATGCAATACTAAAATGGTTATACCGTATCGGTGAGCTAAACTATAAAAGCAACCCTATTGGATTAGTACGATGTGATTTGGAGAATGTAATAAATTACAAGTCAAGTATCGGACATACTGAGTATCATAAAAACCATGCTTTTAGTAAAACAATAATAGAGCTTTACGATGAAGTTATAAAAAAGATATAATTTTGTAAGTACTGCCACAAACGGCAGTACTTACTAGGTATTACGTTTAATTGAACTTCTATAAGCTTGTGCTACGCTATTCTGATGTTTCTTCAACATTTCATTGAATTTCTTATCATCCCCAGCTACATCACCTTGGATGATCAATGGTGCGTTTATAGTAACATCACCTGAAGTACTTCCACCTTCTTGCTTATCCAGAAACTTAGTTAATTTCTTATTCGCTTCTGGCTGTACAACACGTTCACCCGCTTTAAGTACGAATGATTTATTATCATAACCTGCTGGTAATTCATCTACACCACCGTGGAACTGACCGGAGGCAGCACCTTTAGCAGTACTGATAATACTCATACCAAGTGATAGTACTTTGGCATATGAAGCTAATGATCCAGGAAAAGGCGTTGCCAGTGCCTGTGCGAGAGCTGACTGGATTGATAGTACTGTTTGAGCAATACTGATACCACGACTTAGAGCAAACGCAGCCTGAGCAGCACCAGAAGATTTACCAAAAGCAGCAACCATACCATTTGCCAACTGATCGGCAGTATTACCAAAGATTGATAATTGGTCTTGTGCGTTCTGATTACTAATCTCAATCGCCTGAGAGTTATATTTCGCAGTGATTTGTGCCTTACGCTTTTCGTAATCCTCATGACCTTTAAGAAGTAAATCATTCTGTGCCAATTCAGCATTCATAGCATCTTCATTATCTTTCAAACGCTGATCAGTATTATCATAAGCAAATGGATTATTACCATTGATACGTTGATTTTGTTGATTTGCTAAGAAGCCTTTTTGTTGTTCATTGAGATTACCTGAGCCAATTAATGTATTAGTATCTTTCAATCCCTGATTAGGATCTTGATAACCAATCATTTGATTAAGCATGTTATTACGGTTTTGTGCTCCAGTCTTAGCAGCAGTTTTTAATAACTGTGATGGATCAATACCAAGTACTTTAGCGTTATCAGCAATTACTTTCATTAGCTCTTTTTGTTGGCGATCATATTCGGCTATTTGTCGTAGATTCGCATTGGCTGTAGAATCAGAGATTGCTTTATCAAGTGCCTTTTGTGCCGCTAATCGTTTAGCATTTGCTTGCTCTTGTAGTCGCTGTTCTGCTTTTAACTTACTTTCAAGTGCTTTCTTCGCAGCTTCATCGCTGGCATTCATCGCCTTGACCAATTCACTACGTTTTTCTCTATATGAAGATTCAAGGCTATCAAGTGCTTTCTTCTGAGCCTTAAAATCATCACCATAAGCACTAAGTAATGATTTCTGAACTGCTTCTTTCTGGAATTTATATTGTTGGTCTAATTGATCAATTTTCCCTTGTGCTGCCTGTTTTGTAGTTTCAAAGGCTTTCATACCACCATCAATAGTACTTTTAGATACGCCTTTATTAGCTTCATCAATAGTAGTTTTAAGATCCTTCATATTGGCTTGAGCTAAACTAACTACATAAGATAAGTTCTTATCAAGTAATTCAGTATCTTTCTTGTTTTGTTCAACAATCTGAGCACCATAGATGGATGAATTCTTTAGTAGATCATCCTGATAACCTTGCTGGTACTGTTTAACCGCATTAATCCCCTCTTCACCAGTAGCCACAGCCGCAGATGAAACAGGTTTAGAGTTCATAATGCGTGTCATTAGATTCAGAATTTCAGCAAGACGTGAAGCGATTGGGGCTAATGTACTGTTTTCCCATTGTTCCCAAGCGTTTGATAGTTCTGTAGTTGCTTTTCTGTATTCTGCGAATTGATCAGATTGTTCTTGTGTTAATTGAATTGTTTGCTGTGATAATGAATTTTGGTAATCTTGTTCACTGTTAAACTGTTTGAGTACTGATAGACGTAATACTGCATCACTCCCTAATGTTTCCATCATGAATGTCATTTGTGAAGCACTATAACCCTGTGCTTTTGCCGCAAAGTAAATCTTAGCATATACATCCTGACCTTCATCAGCCATTTTCTTTAGTTCAATGAGATTCAACCCTAGAGGCTGAATAACATCAGTGTACATTGAACCACCCAAATTATTAAAAGCATCGCCTAGCTTATCACCAATATCTTTTTGTTGATTAGCGATGGCGTCCATGTTTAATCCAACCTGAGCATACATATTTGCCATTTGTTGGATTTGAGCAATACCCATCTGTGTTAAGTTAGCAGCCTTGAATACTTCAAAAGCTTTCTCTGCCTGTTCTGATACCTTAGCAAGTGTTATGGCAATCGCCGCACCTGCTACACCAATTGCCCCAGCAACACCAGTCATAGCCAAACCAGCACGACCGAAACCACCACTAAGGCGTTCGGCAACATCACCAACTAGACCGCCAGCATTACCGCCAAACTCATCAAGTGAATCAGTTGCTTGACGCAAAGCACGGCTTAAGCCAGAACTATCACCATCAATATCTACTCTAATATCCCTGTTATTTGCCATTTCGTTTTTTCCCTAAAACCTGTTTCTTAATAGCTTCACCTAATGACGCAATATCATTAGATTGTTTTTCTTTTGATTTCTCTTTTCGTTCTTCTGATTTCTCAAATGAAGTTTTAGTACTGTCATTAAGTAAATCAAGAAAATCAAAATCACTAACTTTGATTGATTTTTTAGCCTCTGGTGTTAAATTACTATTACTTAAAGTCGTGTAATAACACTGATAGGCATGTTTCATCATTTCAATATGTGTACCTGATGGTTCTATGAAAGTGTCGTAAATCATTAACATTTGTAGTACTTCTGGTTCTAATTCAAAATACTCGTTTGGTGATAGCCCTCTTTTGTTAACCATCTTACAAAAGTACTTTAATTCAGTATCACACCTTACTTTTTTTCAACTTCGTCCGTTGGATTAGAATCTTGAATCAATTGAAGGATAGCAGCATAGATTTTATTCTGTAGAATGTAATCTACAGATTGTACGTTAATGCGACCATCAATATCTTCATCAGCAAAGATTGAATCACCATTTTCATCTTTAACGCATAGAATTAGAGTACTTGAAATATCAGTACATTTCTGAAAATCACGACCATTTGGACGATGAATATAGATAGTTTCACCTTCAATCACAAATGGATGTAGTTCAGGTTGTAGTTTTTTTAATAGTGCTTGTAAGTTCATTTATTTCACCTCATTAATAGAAAAGGGAAGATATTCACCTTCCCTTTATTTATTCAAGTTTGTTTAAGATTATGAGGTTACAGTAATAATACCAGAATCAATAGCAGCACCATCCACCGCTAGGGTAAAGGTTTTAGTAACAACTTCATCTTTGTCACCACCAATAGTAGTACTGGAAACGAAACAGGTATAAATTACATAGAAGCCAGTTTCTTTAGAAGAATCTTCAAAATAACTTAGTTTAATCTGACAGCGTTTTTGTTCATCTGCCAATTGTTCAAGTTTCTTATGTACTGCATTATCAGCAAGGTAGTTAACAGCGAGTGAAATATCAGGGATTGATTTAGTACCTAATAGTTTACGATCATAAGCAGAGTTAAAAGTTTTAACACTAATAACAGTACTTTCAAAACCAGAAGTAGTGAAAGTGTTTACTTCGGGTACTTCTTGAAAATCAGTAGCAACTGTTGTACCAGCACTAGTACCTACTTCAACTTTAAGATTAGCACCAGCAAAAATATCCATAGCCATATTATATATCCTTATATAAAGAGTTATACGGGGTAAGTCCATTTACCCCGATTGTATTTATTTATTATCGAGTAGTGATTGTACTAATGATTTCAATTCATTGATTTGTGATTGTAGATTATCAATAGTACTTTCTTGTTTTTCTATTTTTTCGATTGAATAACGTAATGCTAGAGCTGTATCCATCATGATAACGTTATTATCAAGAGCATAAGTACCGCCATCACTTTCAATACGATTACCATCTTCATCAAACGTTGGTGCATCAGGTATGAACTTTGTATATTCATCATCAATAGTCATTACATCTTGAGCAATAACACCACGACGTACACGTTCAGATTCATCAAAGTTATATATGAATGTACATGGTTTGAATTTCTTGATATTTTCGTATGATTCAAGACCATCATTATATTCAATATCATGTTTTAGATTTGCATCTGATGTAGCGGCTTTCTGGAATGTATAACTACCACCAAACGCACCACCACCATTACACAATAGATCACCGGTAGTTGGTACAAAATACCAATAACGTACACCTGCACCGCCAGCATCACCGAATTGAGTTAATGCAGTATGTGCCCAGGTGTTTGTACCATTACCAACATTACCTAACAATGTTCTTAAGTTATAACCATTTGAATGTTGATATCCCCATGTAATAGTACTTATTGCGTTATTACCGGGAGTGTCGTAACTATCTGCTAATCTAATACCAGACCAGTCTTGTTGAACTGATGCCCACCATTCATTTGGTCGAGGATTACCAAGCGATAATCGTCCATTAGTATAAACGTTACCTTCAGATGTAAAATCAAAAACTGAAGATTGAGCAGTAACTGATCCTGAAGCAACTTGATATACAGATAGTCTTGAAATCGTTGTTGATGAATCAGTACTTTTAATAACTCTTAGGTTTGTTGATGCCCGTTCATCACCATTTACGGTAATTTGAGAACGTAGATACCCACCTAAAATTGTATTACCCGCCCCAGGCCAAGTACTTAAATTATTTACTGATGTTATTGTATTCGAAGTAAAGTTATTCGAAGTTAAATTACCAGTTACACCAACATTTCCAGTGAAAGTACCTCCAGTAGTTGGCATACCACCAAGATTAGCAAGAGCGACAGAAGCAGTCGTAGCACCAGTACCACCTGAAGAAATTGGGAATGCTAAAGTACTACCACTTTGGTTCTGAAATACTATACTACCATCATTGCCAAGTACTAAGTTCGTTACAGAACTAGGGCTGCTAACAACCGTATAACAACCAGAAGTGCGAATACCAGCTACATCAAGTGCTGACCGAGCACCAGCTACATTAGTAGCACCAGTACCACCATTACTAACCGGAATAACATCCGTTGACATAAAGAATGATGACCAGTTAGACCAGGTATTATTTTCTGAATTATATGCTCGCCTATATGCCTTGTTAACATTGAATACAGTATAAATTTCAGTACATGAAGTAACAGCACCAGTCGATAGTACTAGTAATGAACCTGCTACTTTTTCAGGATAATTCATACCATCTTGAATATTAGCATTCAGATTCTGATTATAAACGCCAGCATAAGCACCAGTGTAATCATTTAGATTCTGTCCTACTGGTATTGGTGTACGTCTATCTCGAAATAACTCAAGGTTAGTTCGTGCATCTGTAGCATTCATTGCACCAGTACCGCCACTGTTAATACCTAACGCAACGCGAGTACCATTTGTAGCATTCTGCATTGCCCAATCGCCATTATTACCAACAATGAAACGATAACCAAAGCTAGGGCTATATAAGAATGAATATCCACCTACAGTATCACGGTCAATTGTATTGATTCCGAGATTCGAGCGTGTTGCATTCATATCTGACACATCAGATAGATTACTTGCTTTTTTTAGTTGTACATCATTAGTTACATTACCTAGTCCTACATCAGCTTTAGATACTGTTACATTACCAGTTAGAGCATGACCATTTACAGTAGTAGTTTTTGATACATAATTAGTACTTACATTAGTTGAAAGATTATCAACCTTAGTATTCACATCAGAAATATTAGTACTAAGAGTTGTATTCACGTTTGAAATGTCAGTACTTAAAGCAGTATTTAAATTATCAATACGTGTATCAACCTGACCAGTACTATAAACGCCTAAATTACTACGTGCCGTTGTTTTATTCGCCAGGTCACTTAGATTGTTCGCCACTGTCAATTGTGGAGCATCAATTACTGTTCCTAGACCTACATCAGATTTAGTAACAGTCACATTAGTACTCAAATCATGACCATTGATTGTACGTGTCAAAGGTACATAACGTGCGTCCATCTGCGTAGCAGTATAGATACGTGTCCATGCCGTTGATCCGTTCTTTGCGAATAGGCTTAGTGTGCCTGTTTTGGTGATTGCGAATTCAGCAGCACTAGCACCATCCACAAGTCCAATACCCAACATATCCGATCCGGCAGGATTCCCCGCTTGTGAAGAAGGTACTTTGATAAAACCGTTACCATCTGGTACGTCTGGTTCGTACTGAGGAATGTCTACACCATTAGACCCAACCCCATAATCACCTTGCAAGAGAGGTAGGAAAGCTTGTGTAGTACTCATACGTGCTATCACATCTTCAGGTGTAAATGTATAGGATTTACTGACTACAGTATCTTTATCGCCTGATAGTTCTGTACTTGTAATGTAACCATTCACAATCGCATATGTGATAGTACTGTCATCACTATTCAACTCATATTGAATAATACATTGAAAAATTTCTTGTGATTCTGCCATTTCATCAAGAAACATATGTGTAGAATCATCAGGCAAATAGTTAACTACAATTTGGAATGGTTCAACGGTTTTATCTGATAGGAGTACTGAATTGTATTCACTATCATATGTATCAAATGTATTAGTTTCAGAATGAATAGTAAGGATTGGGAAGGTATTCACTTCATTTACAGTGATGTTACCTACTCCCTGTGGCGAACGGTTACCCGTATCAGCGTTATATTGTAAGGTTAACCCCCTACCTGTGATTATGTCTGCCATTGAAAAATGTCCTTATAGTTATCTTGTCTTTTCCGTAACTTGAATATTTATAGTAAATGACAAGGAAACAGAGCCAGTTATAGGATCTGTCACAATATCGGATTGCTCATATGAATAACTAAGGATAATCAAACCAGCTTCTTTAAAAATAATAGTTTTATTAGCATCGAAATAACCAATTATCTGATCATAGGTTATTGAAGGTGCTGTATTAGTACTTTCTGGTTTTGGTGAGATTAGATATTGAATGGCAAAGCTTGCCGCTTGACGTTGATTACCAAAATTAACACTACTCATACTGTAATCAAATGCGATTTGTTCAAATACATCAATATCACGTGATACAGTAAGATTTCTACTAGCATTAATAAGCTGTTTCATTGCTCCGCGTACTTTCTGTACTATCATCATATTAGTAATCCTCTGCGAATGAAGCACTAGCAGTATTACGGAAATAGCAATTCACCATACCTGATAGATCATCTTCAATGTTATAGATTGTCTGGTTTACACCATCAATGATTAGTACTGTACCAATTGCCACGTTTGAGGTTATTAGATCGTCCTTTCTCATTGTTACGTATGTTTCCACGCTTTCGATAAATCCACCTGCTGCCTCAATAGAAACGGGAAGTACTTCTACTATTCCTGTAAAAGTACTTCCCGTAGCAGTTTGGATAGACTGACCGAAAGCATTCAGAAACGCATCACACTGCGTATCTTTAAATGCTCTCATTATCTAATCCTTATTATTCAGTTTCTGCTGTACCGATAACGATATTTACGAATGCGGTATCATGGGCAATTGCGATATCTGAGTAATCCCAAACGCGATATACGATAGTATTACTTGAACGATAGGTAGTATCATCAAAATCCACTTCCTGTCCTTCCCAATTTGCGAGAATTACATTGGAGAAATCGCCCATTAGAATAGTACCGTCTGCTACGAATTCAGAAATTACTACACGTACTTCATCAGCAAGCCACATTTCAGTACTGCGATAACCTTCAACCATTGCTTTAGCAGCAGTGTTATCAAGTACTGCAATCTGGCGTAGGGTACTTAGTGTTTTAGCGTTCATAACAGCTTTAACGCCACGCATATCAACGTTAGCCTGTGCCAGCTTCGCTACTGCACCCTGAACATCTTCAAGAGTGATAGAACCAGCCGTTTCAACATCGAACACCGGAGCAGCGGCAACTACTTTATCCATTACATTTTGCTCAAGACCCTGAGCGGCATAACGTAGTAGTTCACTTTGTACAAATGATTCAATATTTGGAGCCGTTAGAATTGCTTGTTTGGATAGTGGAATAGCACCACCAAAAGCTTTAGGGCTTAGGGTTACTTTAGTAAAGCTTGCAATAGAGTCATCCTGTGCTTCTGCCTCACCATAGAATTTAAATACCGGAGCTACACCAGCCGCTTTTGGAATACTGAGATTACCGCGACCTGCAAGGCCGGAATAAACAGTGGTGTTTAGTTCACCAAGTGCAGAAATTTTTAGTAGTTCTGGAATGTATTGATCTTGTAGATCATCAGCTACAATGCCAGCAGCGGTAGTAGTATTAGTACTTGGTACAGCCGCACGTACAAAACCATTAATACCACGTTCATATGCTTCAAGAGCAGATTTATCGCCAGTTTTAATGGCACGTACCATATCTTTTAATAGATTTTTATTATCCATTTCTTTGATTTCCTTATCATGAAGAGGATTTTGTTTAATGTCATTCAATTGACGTTTGAAATCTGAAATTGAAATTCCTTTTTCAATTGCTTCAGATACATCAATATTAAGTACTTTACCGAGTGCTTCTAATTCACGAACACGTTCAGTATCTTCTGTACTATTTATACTTTCTGGTTCTTCACCATGTACTTTATTGAGCAAATCAGGTCGATTAGAGATAATTTCTAATAGTTCTTCATCACTTAATTCTTGTTTGATTTCTTCTGCATGTTCGACCGATGGCTCTACTAATGCCTCTTCAACTGTTTCATTTACTTCTTCAGTACTATCAACAATTGATTCCTTTTCTCTCTCTGGATTATCCATATCCATTTGACCCTCTTGAATTGTTTCACCTTCTTTATTTAGTGATTTCATTTCAAGTTGTGAGTCCATTGAACGACCTACCCCAACTGTAGGATCGGCAGGTACTGTTACTAATGAGATTTCATAAATTTCGTAGTTGGTAACATAGATATTATTATCATCAATTTGATAATCATTAATGTTATAACCAATGCTAATATGGGTTAGTACGCCTTCCTGAATCATTTCCCATTCATCGTTGGCGGTACTGCTAATCCTTAGCGTAGCTCTACCAACGCGATCAGCATCAATACGGGCATTAACTACAGCACCAATAAGATCATCACGATTATGATTAAAGAGTACTGCCCCATTATTATTAAGGCGGGTTAGGTCTGCGTTACTGGAACCACATAGAAGAATTTCGTTATAGATTTGACCGTTGATTTCACGTTCTACAGGGGTTTCTGAACAAAACGCTACTTCGATGGTACGCGATTCTGTATTAATCGCCTGTAGGGGTTTCGTTAGTTCCCTCTTCTGGTTTTTCATTTCCATCCTGGATTACTTCCTTGTTTTTATTTTCTTTATCCTTTTCTGCCCGTACCTCTGCTAATACCTTCACTGGATCACCGCCTAATTCAGCAATAACCTGTGTTTTAGATTTAATACCTGCTTCTAACTGGAGTAGTTCAGCCTGGATATCACGAACCGGGTCCAAACTGATTGGTTTTTGAGATATATACCGAGCACAAATAAGATCATCAAAGTCCGAGAAACTTAGATTTAACTTATTATTATTTAGCATTTCGTTCTTTAACCAGGCGATATAGATTGGTTTAAGTACTTTACTGATTAGTACATTAGTACGGGTACGGAATGTAGTTTGTTGTAGTTTCTCAGTAAGACGACTTGCACTAAATGAAGCATTTGATGTATCAGATAATAAGGCTTGTTTTGTTACGTTCAGACCCATCGAGATCTGATTCATCAATTCATTGGTAAATTGATCAATCCCATCAACACCATTAGTAGGCGTTACAGTTTTAATATCCTGCCCTTCGGCTAACTCACCAATAAAGCCAGCTTCAAAATACTCTGTATATACTGGTGTAACTTCTTCTCGTTCATCAGCCCCTAACAGATCAGTACTGGTAGTGTCATTGTTATTGGTAATAAAAGCCATGCTTGAAGCACTAACACGTTTCGCAGTTAACGCAGCCTCAGTGAAGTTCTTGAGATCTTCCATTAATTTGGAAGTTGCAACCATGTCCGGCAATCCGCGTTCCTGACCTTGTTGATCAGCAATAAAGTAGTGACAGATTTCCGCAGCGGGAATTACTTCATAATCGCCAGTGATATAAGTATAGGTAACAGGATCGAATTTACAGAAATAGTAATTAACTGGTTTATGCCATTTATCAAACTCAATACCGTTGCTGATATAATTACCATTACTCAAACGTTGATTATTTAACTGAAGCAAACGAGCCGTATCGAGAATTTCTAACTTGATGGTATTGTTGATGTTGTGGATATGGATAAAACACTCACCATCCTGTACCCTTACCTTCTCTGCGTTCTGCTGGAACAAATCAAAACTTAATGAGCCATCAACACTAAAACGATCAGCATCATATGCCCAACGGTCAAAGAGCTTTTCCAAGGTTAGGTTGATTCCATTGATTTCTTCTTCAGTACCGTCAATCTCTACTGAAGGTTTAACGTACAGGCCATCAGAGCCTACAACGCCATCCACCGATAGGTTCATGTACTTACGACCTATAGGATTCTTAAGTACTGCATCACGTGAGAAAGCCCTGAAGGTAGGTAGTGCTTTCATCAGGAGGAAATTGATATTGCTACCTGAGTTTGAATTAAATCCGAAGTTCATTACCGATGTATTGCGTACTGCCTGTAGATCTCGTTTTAGGGTACTTTGTTTTAAGGAACGTTCCTGTTTAGTCTTCTTGGGTTTTGTTTCTGAATTTTTATTTTTCTTATTCCAGAACATTAGCGTGTACTCCCTGTCTTAAGCTTGAAAACCGTAATACTCTTGATTGGTTTACCGCCATTAGAGAAAGTACCGCCATTCATTTTCACAAATAGAGTATTAGCACGTTTTACATAGCGTTCCCGCATTGATTCAAGTGATGATAATGATTCACTTACAAGAGTCTTATTATTAATTGTTATTGAGTAATTAGCACCGCCAGCAATTTTATTAGCTATAACCTGATCAATTTCACTGATCATCTGTTTTAATTGGGAGTACTCAGAAGTATAAAGTAATGGATTAATGACTTCAGAAGTAAAAGTACTGGCTTGACCATTAGATATTTGAGTACAGAATATTAATTCCTGTGCTGTACTCATATCTAATACAACCGTAAATTCTTTTGAAGTACTACCATTTAAATTATCTAATGAGGTACTTTTTCCAGATGATGTAAAACTAATAACAAGAATAGTAGCAGCGGGTACTAATACCGTTAGATCCATGGGATTCGATACCATGTAGATCTTTTCTGGTAGAAGTGCCATTTTTGATATCCTTATCTTTTACCGAACCAGTTTGATCCCATTCCAGTACGTCTATTCCGTTTTGGTTTTTGTACTGTTTCTGGTTTTGGTTCTTCTACTTTATTTATCTCGTATTTAGTGGTTTCCTGTGCTTTATGCTCGCGTAACTTCCTGAATGGTTGAGTACCTAATTTTGATTGAGCATATGCTATGGCGATCATTCCATAACAGATTAGGTCTAAAGCCTCATTTCTTCTTTGGCCTTTCTTTAATCGCCATACCAACTTACCCCCAGCGGGTTTTAACTCCTCTGCTGAAAGTTGCTCAAAGAAATCTGATGGTAAGGTACTACTGAAGCGGAGCTTCACAGGGGCGTTATCTGCCTCACTGGATAACATTAGGTTCAGGAGGCGGCGTATCGTGTTCTTCTGTTCATGTACGTTTAGGATCTGTAGTTTGTACCCTGCCTGAGTACTGGTCTTGAATAGTTCACCAGTAGTGGAGCTGCTACCCTTGATCGGATGGTACTTACTCCAACGTGCAGTGAATTTTTTCACGGTATCCGTGGCGTTACCGTTCCCTGCATCAATGAACACAGCCAGTGTAGGTACTATGCGACCTGATACAGTACGGAAATCTTGTCTACAGAATTTATCTAACTCTGCCCATGCTGGGGCTTCAATTTTCGTACAATCATGAGAATAGAAAAACTCATGCCCAAGTACATAAATGTTCTTTTCATCAAAACCTAAAACCAGACTTTCAAGCCTATCACCCTGCTGATCAACTGAAATACACAACGCTAAGGTACTTTCAGGAATTTTATGAAGGTTAAATTCATTTTCTCGTAGAGATTCTAATTGGAGAATATCTAATTCTTTTTGATACTCATCTTCAAAGGGTAAACCAAGTTCGTTATTGTAAAAGGTTTGAAGATTGAAGTTATATAGAGCATCAGCAAACTTTGAAACCATTTCAGTAATAGTATTCAGGGGGGAATACATTCTACTGATTTGATACCCTACTACACCAGGTTCCCCATCAAGGTTAGTTGCAATCCATCGACCATGATCAACCATCTGATGCCGTGTATGTTCATCTATTTCCTCATTGCAATGAGGACATAACAAACGAGTAGTAGTACTATCAGGAATGGATCTACCATTTTCTAATTGCTTAAATTCAAACGCTACTTGTTCCCATTCAAAAGTATATTCATGACCGCATGTGTGAGTAACAAAGTACCTACGTTTATCACTGAGGTTGTACTCAGCATTGATTAAATCGTCTTTATACAATGGCGTGGAAGATACAACCACCAGTGAGTCACTACCGAAGGTACTGGTACGTGCTTCTGCCAGTTTGATTGGATTCCCTTCATCAGTAATTTCGCAGTTGCTGACCTCATCTAACAGAACACACCGTGTTGTGATACCGCGAAGGTTCCCCGGCGTGTTGAGATTTAACCAATAGATAAAAGTACCGTTCACCATTTGTGTTTGTTTAGAGTTATTGGCGGCGTTCTTATCATTCTTATCGGTTACTAATGGCTTTAGTACTTCACTTGTTTCAATTGCTGGAAAAAATTTACCATCCTTGAATTTCTTCACTTCTGATTCAGAACTACTACCAAAAGCAAAGTTACAGGGATCATTTGCCATTAGACTAAAAGCGATTGATTGAAGTACTGTTGTTTTCAAAAGCTGTGAACATGATTGAAGTACAATCTTTTTAGTACTTCGCTCTTGAGCTATGTCCATTGGTTCTTTTTGGAAACTAAAGGGTATCCAATCAAGGCCCATATTCGGCCCATCAACAAATTTAACTACACCATTACTAATCCACTCACTGGTTTTCTGAATCTTCGGCGGTTGTATCGTTGGTAGTACTTTCTTCAGTATCTTCGTTAATTTATTTTTGTTTGTTTCCATCCTCTAATACTTCCATGTCATCGGGTAGCTCAAATTCCATTGAGCCTAATTGGTATAATGTTTTATCAATATGCGTTCTTAATACATCGCGTAAATCCTTTGCATCTGATTGTGCAAATAATTCAAGATAAGTTTTTGATGGTATTGCACGTACCGCTGTTTTGATCTGGAATAGATATTCTGTTAGTACTTGTTCTACATATTCAGTACTGACCACCAGCCCATTCTTTTCTGCTAATTCTAATTCTGCTAATTGTCTTTCTGCTGTAAGCTTCATTAGCCGTTCTTTTTCAATCAATTCTTTAGTATCTGTATTACGTAGTTGATCAATAACGTTAGTTCTAATCCATTGGTAAATTTCATTTTCTGATTTAGTACAATCAAGACCTTTGGCTACCCAATCACGGCTAATCACAGATACGTCATAACCGTATCGGCGTGAAAGTTCGCTATATGTCAATGTTAAAATGCTTTTTCTTTGTGCTTTATCTCTCATTTAAATTCTCTTTTTAAATTTATATTTTTTAGTATTTATCATATACTTCTATGAATTGTTATGAAGGAGAATAAAATGTTTCGGCAAGTTGTTAATGAGATATACACTACTGACATCCAAAGCGTAATTTTAACAGAATTAAATAAATCCCAAGAAAACATTAAAATTTGTGTTGCATGGATAAATTTTAAAGTATTCGAAGAAATATTGATTGAAAAAATTGTTTCAGGTGTAAAGGTTGAAATTATTTGTGATTTTAACGAGTCGAACATCAATATTTGGAAAACAAGTCGTCTAAAGAACTATATAAGCATAATTTTTATTAAAAACCCAATCCCTGGTAGGCTTATGCACAATAAATTTTGCATAATTGATGACTCCATATTAATCAATGGAAGCTACAATTGGTCTACATCCGCTTCATATCATTATGAAAATATAGTAATTACAAGATATGACTACCCTCTCATTAGGCACTTTAAACA
Organism: Kosakonia sp. S57; assembly: GCF_016516575.1. Taxonomy (NCBI): domain Bacteria; kingdom Pseudomonadati; phylum Pseudomonadota; class Gammaproteobacteria; order Enterobacterales; family Enterobacteriaceae; genus Kosakonia; species Kosakonia sp. S57. The sequence goes on from NZ_JACVUL010000001.1 coordinate 227,496, forward strand.
CGTTTTTGCTGATTTAGAATATATGGGTGCTATGAGTCCTGAAAAATTCAATTCAAATGCCATCAACGAGTCTACTAATACATTTAATTTAGGTACTTATGGTTCCCCTTCTGGAATACTTGGCATCTCTGATTTAAATATATGGCGTGCTAACTTAACTGAAAATACAGCAACCCGAATAGCATCTATGCAGATCCCAAATTTTTATGATATTTTAGATTATGATGTAGACTATACCTCTTATCACGATAAAAAAGAATATGAGAAAGATTTATTCATACAAGAAAGAATGCAAATGCGAGAGTTACAGCAATTTTTTAGTAATACCGAACTTCCTGTACATGCTATCGGTACTGCCGCTATCGCCAATTCACATGAAGTTATCGAATATGGCGAACCTGAAGTAAAAATAATATCCTTAACTTGGATAGATATGAGATATAAAAATATTTTACCTGCTTCATTTGCGGCCGAAGGTGACTTTGCTCGTATCTGGATGGAACTATACTTCTCTAACTAATATCGTTGTTATGTGTCTTACATTTGTAAGACACATAGTTCACTACATTCGGTGCCGAAAACCCCCGATAGTACCGCCAGTACAGGGGGACCCATTAGAATTGATTGGGAATGTAATGCTTAGTACTGATATTTACGTGTATGGTTCTTACCTTGATACACAGATGTATATTCAAACGTTTCATCATGATCCATTATCTGTGATAGCATATAAGGTAGTTCATCAAGAACTGCTATCGTTCTATCTGTAAGTACTACTTCTGCTTTCTTATTTGGTGGCATCAGTTGTTTTAGTAATTGTTCTTCATACACTGTTTCTGGTGTGAATACCTTGTAATGCCCTCTCCCCTTACCGAGATAGCCAAACTCACCAACATAACATGGTGGTAGATCTCGTGCTTTATACTCAGTATCAGAAGTGAACTTCACCGTTATTTTAGCATGTAGTTCAAGAGCTAAGTGTACAAGTACTGTACCGAAGTAGCGATCCATCAATCCGCTGTAATCACAGAAACTACTTGATTCAGTCACGGATGTAACACCATAGCCATTCCGTTTCATGCGAGTTTGGTTATCACGGATACCGTAGAATTCACCATCATCTAACAGGTAATGACGAAAGCCAAAGCCCTCATTTAGCTGACCACGCCCAATCAATTCAAAACCGGGTTTACCTGAGTAGCGTAGATCAATTGTTGCTGTAAAATCTTTTCTTCTATCTAATAGAAAGTGTTGTTTGAAGAATTGAATGTTATCCATAAATCCTGTCCTAATTGACGAAGTTAGATAATTCCCCCATCAAAGCTTCTCATAGTTTTTATAAGCGATACTTCACCTATCAACGATATAAGTGTTGATATTATTATTGAGAGTACTTAATAGATGGGGGTACTATAGTTAACTTCTTTTTGTAATTTTTATAGAATTAATTAGTACTATAGCCCTTATTAGTCAATTATTTTCTCTATTGCGAGCACTTGATTCAATGGGTAGTACTTAACCCGGTCAATTTCGCATAATTGTACATTTGGGAAATGCTTTTTTATGCGGCGATCATTCCAACCACTACGAGACATTAGCTCACGGTGATCAATGTATTCGCTATCCAATGATAGATAAGCATAGGCTTTATGGTCAGATAACATCTCAATCATAATCATGATAAGAGAATAATCAGCCCCCAGATCATATTGAGCATCAAATTCCTGAGCATTTGAGTAAGTACCGTACACATAATTTTTATCAAAGTAATCAGCTACTACCAGTTGTCCATCTGCAATGAAGAACTGATATGTTCCTACATCATCATGTGGTTCTACCCAATACAAACATGTAGTTTCGCCAGTATCATCACCAAGTTCATCGATACCAGCATGACAAAACATGGAGCTGGAAAACGCATAGCCTGGCAATTTTTTGGTCAGTAATTTATCAAACATGGGTGAGAGAGTATCTGAGATATAGCCATTACGTAATTTCATAATTTATTCTTCCTGTAAGGTTAAGTTAATTTCGCTTGTGCCCTTTCGGTGAGATGAAATTTAAATGCTGGAAACAACATTTGCAAATTTATTTTCGAGATTTTTTTTGAAGCTCGCCACCCTTGACTTTAACTCATTGATTTAATTGAAAAGCAGCAACAACAAATTAATAACTGAAAACTCAGAAAATATTAATATTGGCAGTACTTAATCGTTGAGAATACTTTATTTTCGTTCTTTGTATATACCTTCTAATAATATTTAAATACTCGCCAAAGTACTTATTAGTACTGAGACTTATTGAAAAGTACTTTAATGTACTTTCCATTTTCTCTTTCAAAGTACTTACAAGGTAAAAGAAAAGCCCTATAGATTCTCACCTTACAGGGCTTTAATTACTTCTCAGATACCTTCCAGTGTCCATCATGCCGGATGATCTCATACTGGTACTTACCATCACACCGTACATCAATACGTCCTGTACCATTCTCAGTACTATACATAGTCACCATATCACATGGGTACTTACCCTTGATTAGTGACTGTGCGAAATCCATAGCGTTCTGGTTCTCATTGTCCGTGTACTGTGGCTGGGGTGCATCCTCACCTGCAATCTTGAAGAGTACCCCAGCCAGTACTAACAGAATCACCATTACCTTTCCCATACGTACCCTATAGATTGTCGGGGATATAGGAGGGTGAATTAACACCTTCTAACCAATCGTGAACTCTATCGGTCTGATGTAGCATTACCTTACTTACATGCTCTCTATAGGGATGAAGTTCAGCAATGCGAGTATCACGTATGAGGCAACCAGTACTGCTATTGTCATCCTGATAGCTCTTGTTATAGATGCGACCGCAATCACTCTGGAACTGAGGACGATAGTACTTCACCCCATTACGTGTTCCTGCATCAAACAGTACTACGGCCTTGTTATTTACATAGCCAACATAAGCTTTATCCATGAAACTGTGTGTAGTAGTACAGCCAGTACTAAGGGTCAGTAGCACCCCAATTAGTAATTTTTTCATTATTGTTTTCCTATTAATTTCTCACATTGCTCAAATCGCATTGGCATGTACTCTCCCTGTACTGCCCATACACCGGCTTCCCGGAGCATTGGGTAATGCGTTTTATCTCTGACGGGTACGATCACCTTCTCGCAGTACTGGCGGATGCTTTTTATGAGTACTGGAAAGATCAGACGGTCAATGTTCTCTTCGGTGTACCTTCTATTTAATCGGGCAACCTCGAAACCACTTGTAACCAAGTGAATAGCAGTACCGCCATGTACACCGAGATCATCAAGCCATTGCTGGTTATGTACTTTCCCCTCTGTTGTCAGTTGCCGGAGGAATGGTAAGTACTCATAGCGTTCTACCCGGCCAGTAGTAATCACACAGTACATACCGTTATCCCTGAACCATGCGGCCTTGCTTTCTATAAGCCTTAGTTGCTCATTAAGTACCTCCTCTTCCACTACTCCTATCTGCCTGATTCCATCGCGTTCTACATGGCTGACCAACTCAATCGCCAGTATCTGACCGTTCAAATTTGTTATTGGTATTGCCCAATTATCAATGTTCATAACTTTGCCCGTTACGCTTTAAGTCATTGATAATTGATCATTTTTAAAATATTGGCAATGAAATTGATCAATAAAATTGATCATAACGATCAATTTTATTGATCAAAGTGATAAGTAACTCTCCTGGATGGGGTACTGGATTTTTGGGAAACTGACTGCAATACTGTACGGATATACAGTAACAACAAAGAGGAGGGTAGCATATGAGCAAAGACGGTTTCGATCCTTCGATTACGCGAGGGACCCAGTCGTTTTCACATTTCGGACGGTGGGCTACTGTCTGCTATTGGGGATCTGAACTAACAGAATTTCACTATGGGGATCGGGTATTCTTCCAGAACCAGTACAGGGAATATTGGTTAGGCACTATTGAGCGAGATTGTTTTGTACTCACCTGTGACACCCCACTGAAAAGTGTTTTAGATGGGTTAGCATATCTATCTGCTGAGTACCGAATGCACAAGAGCAGTGAACAGGATGATTGGTTCTGCGATCAGGGAGAATTACCCTTCTGAGGATTCACGTACTGCTCACCCCAACCAAAATAACAAACCCAACATGTGAGCAGTACGTGAAGGTGTAGTGTACTTGATTGTGTTTCGGATGGTAAAGTATTTGCCCCTTTAATGAGTTCAGGAACTACTTTCGATGGATTGTAGAAAATTAAATATCGTTCTTTTATCGACCGTAGCAGTATTACTGGTTGTTGTAATTTTAGTACTAATAAAATCACTCTTTGTTGGTTCTGAAGGTTTCGAGTGGGGATCGGTTAGTGACTTGGTTAGTTCTATTGCCAATCTCATTATGGCTGGAGCAGCCCTATATGCAGCATGGAACGCTAAAAATTGGTTTCAAACTAAAATAAAGGAAAATGCATTAAATCAAGTTACTAAGTTCTGGACTAATTGCGATCTTTTTTCGTTGGAGATGTTGAAAACATATGAAAATATACGCAATCTTAACAATACTGAACCAGATATAGAACCAAAAAATTTCGCACATTTAGTTAAAACTGAACGAGAAGTTATCGATCTATTAAACATTAAGTTAGCCTCATTAAAAAGCGAATTGCAATCACTTACCTTTTGGAAAGTATCGCCAAAAGATGAAGCTATATTCAATAATTATTTCTTCAGTAACCAAATAGCTTTAGGAACATTGGCGGAAGCGATAAGTTTTGATATAAATGACATTCATGATAGATATCATTACAATGTCAGCTATGGAAAGTTATTAGTAGATACATTTGATGGTTTAATAGAAGCACATGCAACCTTGAAAAAGGACATGAATAACTTATTCGTTTTCTCTAATTAGAGTCCACAACTCCCAATAGACGGTGGGGTATCCTCACCGCTATAATTAACATCTCAATATTAAGATTTATAAGGACTTCATTAAAGTGCTCCCCCTTTCGTACCTCCTATATAAATAGAGGAAGTAATATATATCACCATCGTAGGTGTTAAATTCCATTCTTATCATCTCGTAAACCCTATAGTGGGTTAGTAGTTCTAACCCTCAATCTATAGTGGCATCTAACATTTACCTAACATTCCAAAAATAATTATTCTTAAGTCTTTTTATCTTGCTTAAGTAATGCAATTAGTCTGTGAGAGTTAGGGATTTTATGTTCATTCCCCTCCACATCTAAAATAGTTATATCTTCTAAATGACAAATATCACATTCATTATCTATCGTGACTAAGTCTGAGCTTACCAATTCAAATTTTTTTCTTTGCTTTTCTTTAATAACAATGCCCTCTTTTGGAGATGAATGGCTCCTAATGCCTTTTTCATAATGGCAAAGCATCCCTTCCAAAACTGCATCACGCCTACCAACATTAATCACTACCACCTCGATTTTATAAGGTTCCTCATCAAAAGTCTCGTAAACAAGGTCAGCTGTTATTTTTAGCCTTGATCTATCATGCCATGCTGTCCTACCGGAGAAGTATAAGGAAGTACATGCAATAATAAATGACAACGCCGAAAAAGCAATAGTTAACACATCTTTATATGTAGCTGCTATTGTTGTTATGCTCATTTTTTTCTCAACTTACATGTCTAATTTAAAGCATACTGTATTCATAACTTTTCAAGTATGTCGTATTAAGTCTAAAATAAATTCAAATTTGATTGCTGTCTTTAAACAACAGTGCTTTTAAACTTTCGATACTTAATACTTCGTTACCGCGATGTACCATTGCGTGACAGTTTGGACAAAGTGGAACCATATCAGTAATTGGATTTACCTCGTAATCCTCGCCTACTGTGTGTAGCGGTTTGATATGATGAACGTGTATAAAGCCCTTGCCGTGTTCACCATAGACATTCTCAAAGTTAAACCCACAACAGCCGCAGGAAGTACCATGATGGTCAATACAAGCCTGTCGTGCTTTTGGATCACGCTCGTAGGAGTTTACTGTAACTTGCTTTTTTGCACCCTCAGCGTAGTTTTCAGGTGAGGTAATTTCATCTGGAAATGGATTAGGTAAAAAGTCTGCATACCAAACTGTTCCTTCTTTCCGAAGGTAACGTTTTTCAAGTTTTGGAGTGAACCGTTTGATAACAGCTACATCTCTATTCTCATCGTTTCGTCCCTGCTCCATATCAAACGTGTAAAGCTCATAACCTTCAGCTATCAATTGAATGTGTTCAACAGCTTGAATATATCCCAAGTTTTTTCTTACCCTGCCATTCACTACTTTGGTTTTCCACCGCTCCCTCAGTATGACTGATCTTTCTTGCTCTTTCTGAACATCCCATGCACCAAAGATCACCATCCTCTTGGAATGGTTGATAAACGACCAACTCCATGTCCAATTTTTACATGTCGCACCATGCGACTGGATGAATTGTTTTCTGTTCATGTTATCCCTCTCTTAAGTACCTCTTTGTACACAAAAATTGCACACTTGATCCAGTACTTTATGTAGTTATCAAATGGCATCATAGTAAGGGAAATGACCGGAGCTAGAGGTGTGAAACTGGCGGGGCATTTCGTACTTACCAAGTCATTTTAGGTACTTCACTTGCTGTCCCTAACACCTATCGAGCAAAGCGAGAAGAAAAACGCCTTCCGTCTTTTCGAGTACCCGCGAGAAAATCGGAACGTTTCTAACCAATACTACGAGGAGTTCACGACGAGTAGTATTCGTGACGCCAGTCACAGTTTCATTGAATACTGATAGAGAAAGAAATACATGGAATGAAATGGAATGGATTTCGTATCTCTATACTTAGTTGCCGTATTGATGGTAGAACGCGGGTTTGAGGGGCTTTTCCTGCCGTAATACGGCATGGATATATGCCGTAATATGCCGTAATAATGCACAGTTAACGCAAGCTCTTTAAGTAATCAATCATGTCATCAATAAAGTTACCTTGTTTTTGTAATTCCAATAGCTTACCTACCTCTTTATACGTTAGCGTTCTTTGCCCATATGCTGGTGCTGGTAGTGCGTCTGGGTGCTCCATCATATACTGCTCTATTCGTTTTGCTGCATCCGTTATCGCTGCCCCGTAGTACCTAATCATACGTTCTTTTACTTGTTTCTTATTCTGCTTTACTTTAATAAGATTGATCGTATTGAATAGTAAATCATTTCGTATTTCATCTTCATTACTCAATACTGTAAACACATCGTATACACTAATCTTATCCCTCACATTCAGTTTAGCCACTGAATCCTTCATAATGTTTTTGATATCTTCACATGGGATATCTTTATATAGCTTGTACTGGCTTATTAGTGCTTTTATGTTTCTATTATCAAAACTTGAATAGGTTTTTGCCATGATAAATACTCCTGTATAAATGTAATTAATAATTGGCCTGTAGTAATTCCACCCACTACAGGCCATTTGTATTTTATTGCACTGCTTTTTTTATAATTCTTGTATAAGTTTGACGTGATACTGAACGATTCCAAAGATTATTGAAATAGTTTGTTATTCCAATCAATGAGTACTCGCCAGTTTTGTAAGTACTAATAATCTCTTCTTTCTCTTCTTTTGTAAAACGAACACCAGGCTTTCTTTTTTTGATTTTTGCAATGTTATTTCTCTGAGTAATCCATTGTAAGTTACTAACTTTATTGTTTAATGGATTATCATCAATATGATCAACTACTAAGTTCAACGACTGATTGCGTGGTATAAATGCTTCGGCTACAAGACGATGTACCTCAATAACTTTACTACCATATCCTTTTACAGATAATGAGACTTTATAATACCCATTAGATTTACTTAATGAGTTTTTAAGTTTTCTTTTTGTCTTAGTATTAAAAACCTCACCATCAGAGCTTACTATGTAGTTTTCATACTGTGTTTTCTTCCATTTTTTCATTTGAACTTCCTTTTATAATTAACGCGTCAATTCCTTTGATCGCGTTTCTCACATCTACTTGGCCTGTGAGAGTTAGCCCTTTTTTAGAATAATGTGTCGGTTTAGTAAGTACTGAAAAGCACTTGCAAGTGTTTCGCGGTCGCAGACTCCACTCTTAGATAGTTCCTGCAATGCGATAACTTGAGCGTCAGTCAATCGCACAGTCACACAATTAGTTTTTACATCCTTTTTGTTTTTCATTTATTTTTCCTTATTTAATGATTTCGATTTCGTAATAAACCCCATGTAAAAAGAACCCTACGGCGTAGGGTTTCTTTTCAATGGAAAGATAGATGAGTCACAATCTATATATTATTTATTATTATTCTTCGAAACATGCGAGATATGTGAAGACATTTTTAGTATAGGATTTTATTTAAAATCGTTTCACGAATTTTAAATTCTTATTGTTGATTCAATCTGGGAGTACTGAAGAAGTTGAGAGAAAGCATTAAGTGCTTTATACCTATATTATACCATGTTTATTTTTCCCGTTTCAGGTAGTTTCTAACCCATCTATTTATTACTGGTATCTTTAGTGGAAGTAGAAGTACTACCAGAATCATAAAAAAGAAATTCAGCACTATGAACATTGGGAATAGTACGAACATATAGATTAGTGTAGCGAGTATCTCAATTAGAAAGTTAGTCATTTGCGTTTCCTCCTGTATCTGATTATTTTCAGTATTTAGTAGATACAGGAGAAAAACACCCGCAAATGCGGATATTAATTATAAGTCAGAAAACTGAATTGATTACGCATCCACTCAGCAACATTCTTTGCTGTCTGTATTGTGTCAACATAGTTCAGTAGCAATGAGTACTCAATGATATTAATGTCACCGTCATGTACCAACACTAACTCTCGTTCATTAACCTCAAGTTTGAATGAAGGTGCCTCATACCAAATACCACCATCTACACGACGAATACATAGCTGTGTTTGAAGCGTACCACCGCCACGTTTGTTATCAATAATTAGTATATGTTTCAATACATCCGTGAAGTAATGCAATTCGAGCAATATAAATTTCTCTATAACCCTATATGTGATTTTAGAGAGTACCTGCTTAAGTTCTTTCCGAACCTTAGCTCTTAGTTCCACATTCATTGGGTCAAGTATACTGTCAAGATCATAATCTAGTTTTGGTATATCCTGCACATTTGAAACTTGTTTGATTTGTGTAATCAAATCATCGATTCGATCTTGTACATCAGTTAGACCATCCATCAATGGTAATGATGCTTTTTTTCCCTCTTCTTTTCGTTTTAATATCTTACGCTGGTAAATTTGTTCTTCTTGTCGTAAGGCCAACAATTCAGATTTTAAAACTTCATCGTTGCTAATTTCACTAGGGTTATCTTCAAGAAACTTTGAGAAATCAATATTAAGAACTGTACTCAAAATGTTCTTTTCAATCCTCGTATATTGTATCGATTTTGCATCGCACCGTTTCTTTTCTTCACGAGTACGGCAAATTACATATTTTGTACGTACATGGTTATAATGAATAGCTATATTGCCATTGCAACAACCACATTTGAGTACTCGAGGAAACAGATTAGTAATGTAATCATCTTGGGCTATAGTGACGTCCTTTCTAATGCGATTAGCTACGCCATTTTTGTTTAGTTTTTCATTCACCCGTTCAAATGATAAGTTATCAATGATCTTTTGAGCTATTACTCTCTTGTCTCTGAGTACTCTAAGTACATTTACAGTACTCCACCCATCGGGCAACCTCTTAACTATAGCCCCAGAACCTAACCCCGATTCGTATAGTGAAAAAATTGTCTTAACTACTTCCGGTTCAAGAAGAAGATCCTCAGCAGGTTTTTTCTTCTCTGTCATCACCGTATCCATCATGCGATTTGCCATGATGAATAATTCATCATCAACAATTTTGGGATAGACGTTCGGGATCACTTCGCCATTGTAACGTTTGTGCTCACCTAAAAGACGGCGATCACGTATCAATCTAGATACTCGCACCATCTGCCATTTTGGGTCATCAATACGCTTAACAATCTCACCTGTACTAAATCCCTGCTTGTACCATTCAAAACAGCGTGTGATTAGTTCTGCCTGTTCCTGATTGACCGAGTACTTGTTATCAATGTTCTCTAGCCAGAACGGCATACGATTGGATACAACCTCACCATTCGCTACTGCACGTTGTACTTTGTTCTGCCATGCAACTTTTGCACGTACAGACTTCATTAGCGATTCGTTATGCGAACGCTGGAGAATAATTTCCATGAGTATTTTTGAAAAACTGTCATCATCACGTAAAACTACATCGGTAGATATGTCATAGATAACGATACCCGCCGCAACAATGAACTGTATTGTGTTCTCTGACCAGCTTGAACGGCGACTGAGACGATCCAGACTGCATACAATCAGAGCATCACCTTTACCGTATTTTTTATCACGTATATCTTGTAAAAATTTACCGAGACTCGACTCAGGAGCAATGTTAGCATTTTTGAATGCCGACACGCCCTCGTCCGTTATAAAAACCCTCTCATCCGTGAACTTATCAGCATTTTTATCTAAAAATGCAGTCAATGAAGACCGCTGGTCCACCAAACCTTTTCCCATCTCCACTTGCTGAAAAGTAGAGACGCGTTCATAACTTATTGGACGGAGCATATTTTTATCCCGTTGGTTTCCGACGCTAAAAGTACAAAAAGCTGATAGCTGTAAAATGTTCCCACAGATTACAACAGGACGGCATGCCATGAATATATTCGATCACTATCGCCAGCGCTATGAAGCTGCCAAGGACGAAGAGTTCACACTGCAGGAGTTTCTTGCCATCTGTAAGCAAGATCGCAGTGCCTATGCTAACGCGGCAGAACGGCTATTGATGGCCATTGGTGAGCCCGTGATGGTTGACACCGCTCAGGAGCCACGGCTTTCCCGTCTTTTTTCGAACCGGGTTATCGGACGCTACCCGGCGTTTGAAGAGTTCTATGGTATGGAAGAAGCTATCGAGCAGATTGTCTCTTACCTCAAGCACGCCGCGCAGGGGCTTGAAGAGAAGAAACAGATCCTCTATCTGCTCGGCCCGGTCGGCGGCGGTAAATCCTCGCTGGCTGAACGCCTGAAATCCTTAATGCAGCGCGTGCCGATCTACGTGCTGAGCGCCAATGGCGAACGCAGCCCGGTCAACGACCATCCGCTCTGCCTGTTTAACCCGCAGGAAGACGCGCAGATCCTCGAAAAAGAGTACAGCGTGCCGCGCCGCTATCTCGGCACCATTATGTCGCCGTGGGCGGCAAAACGGCTGCATGAGTTTGGCGGCGATATCAGTAAATTCCGCGTCGTTAAAGTGTGGCCGTCGATTCTGGAGCAGATTGCCATCGCCAAAACCGAACCGGGGGATGAGAACAATCAGGATATCTCCGCGCTGGTGGGTAAAGTCGATATCCGCAAACTGGAAAACCATGCGCAAAACGACCCGGACGCCTACGGTTACTCCGGCGCGCTCTGCCGCGCCAACCAGGGGGTGATGGAGTTCGTCGAGATGTTTAAAGCGCCAATTAAGGTGCTGCACCCGCTGCTGACCGCCACCCAGGAGGGGAACTACAACGGCACCGAGGGGATCTCCGCCCTGCCGTTTAACGGCATTATTCTTGCTCACTCCAACGAATCGGAGTGGGTGCAGTTCCGTAACAACAAAAACAACGAGGCGTTCCTCGACCGTGTTTATATCGTCAAGGTGCCTTACTGCCTGCGCATCTCGGAAGAGATGAAGATTTACGAAAAGCTGCTTAATCACTCTGAGCTTTCCCACGCACCATGCGCGCCGGGGACGCTGGAAACGCTGGCGCGCTTCTCTATCCTGTCGCGTCTGAAAGAGCCGGAAAACTCCAGCATCTACTCCAAAATGCGGGTTTACGACGGCGAGAGTTTGAAAGATACCGATCCGAAAGCGAAATCCTATCAGGAGTACCGTGATTACGCGGGTGTCGACGAAGGGATGAACGGCCTTTCAACGCGTTTCGCCTTTAAGATCCTCTCGCGGGTGTTCAACTTCGACCATGTGGAAGTGGCGGCCAACCCGGTGCACCTCTTCTATGTGCTGGAGCAGCAGATTGAGCGCGAACAGTTCCCGCAGGAGCAGGCCGAGCGCTATCTCGAGTTCCTCAAAGGCTACCTGATCCCGAAATACGCCGAATTTATCGGGAAAGAGATCCAGACCGCCTATCTCGAATCCTACTCGGAGTATGGGCAGAACATTTTCGACCGTTATGTCACCTACGCCGATTTCTGGATTCAGGATCAGGAGTACCGCGATCCCGACACCGGACAGCTGTTTGACCGTGAGTCCCTTAATGCGGAACTGGAGAAGATTGAGAAACCGGCCGGGATCAGCAACCCGAAAGATTTCCGTAATGAGATCGTCAACTTCGTGCTGCGCGCCCGCGCCAATAATAGCGGTCGCAACCCGAACTGGACCAGTTACGAAAAACTGCGCACGGTTATCGAGAAGAAAATGTTCTCTAATACCGAAGAGTTGCTGCCGGTCATCTCCTTTAACGCCAAAACCTCGACCGACGAGCAGAAAAAACATGATGACTTTGTCGACCGCATGATGGAGAAAGGCTATACCCGCAAGCAGGTGCGCCTTCTGTGCGAATGGTATCTGCGGGTTCGTAAATCCTCATAACAGCACCACCCCGGCCGCGCCCCGTGCGCGGTCTGTTGCAAAGTTGGCATACGCAGCGGGAGGGAACTATGACCTGGTTCATTGACCGGCGTCTGAACGGCAAAAACAAGAGCGCGGTGAACCGTCAGCGCTTCTTGCGCCGTTACAAAGCGCAAATAAAGCAGTCCATTTCCGGGGCGATCAATAAACGATCGGTCACGGATGTCGAGAGCGGCGAGTCTGTCTCAATCCCGACGGAAGATATTAGCGAACCGATGTTCCACCAGGGACGCGGCGGCTTACGCCATCGCGTTCACCCGGGGAACGACCATTTTGTGCCCAACGATCGCATCGAACGTCCGCAGGGCGGCGGCGGTGGCGGAGGCAGCGGTCAGGGCGACGCCAGCCAGGATGGTGAAGGCCAGGATGAGTTTGTTTTCCAGATCTCGAAAGATGAGTATCTCGATCTGCTGTTTGAAGATCTTGCCCTGCCAAACCTGCAAAAAAACCAGCAGCGGCAGATGAACGAGTACAAAACGCACCGCGCCGGGTATACCGCCAACGGTGTACCGGCAAACATCAGCGTCGTGCGATCGCTGCAAAACTCCCTCGCCCGCCGCACGGCGATGACGGCCGGTAAACGTCGCGAACTGCGCGAGCTGGAGAGTAATCTGGAGACCGTCGCCAAAAGCGAGCCAGCGCAGTTGCTGGAGGAGGAGCGTTTACGCAAAGAGATTGCCGAGCTGCGGGCGAAAATCGAACGAGTGCCCTTTATCGACACCTTCGACTTACGCTATAAGAATTATGAAAAACGCCCGGAGCCCTCCAGCCAGGCGGTGATGTTCTGCCTGATGGATGTTTCCGGGTCGATGGATCAGGCCACCAAAGATATGGCCAAGCGCTTCTATATCCTGCTCTACCTCTTCCTGAGCCGGACCTATAAAAACGTTGAAGTGGTCTATATCCGCCACCACACGCAGGCGAAAGAGGTGGATGAACATGAGTTCTTCTACTCGCAGGAGACGGGCGGCACCATTGTCTCCAGCGCCCTGAAACTGATGGATGAGGTGGTAAAAGCGCGCTACGACCCTGGGCAGTGGAATATCTACGCCGCACAGGCTTCCGATGGCGATAACTGGGCGGATGATTCACCCCTGTGTCACGAAATACTGGCGAAGAAGATCCTGCCGGTGGTGCGTTACTACAGCTATATTGAGATCACCCGTCGGGCGCACCAGACGCTGTGGCGCGAGTATGAACATCTGCAAACGATGTTTGATAATTTCGCTATCCAGCATATTCGTGACCAGGATGATATCTACCCGGTATTCCGTGAGCTGTTTCACAAACAAAACGCCTCAAATTAACCGCTAAATCAGCCAGTTAAATGAAAATAACTGGCTATTTCCCTGCCTCCTGACGCCGCAACTTAACTTACTTAACCGTCCTCAAAATCTACAAAACCCGCAATTAACTAACGCACGACACAATTGAACACATTTTGATTGATTTCAACCCTAATGATTTCTCGTCTGCTTGCCGATAGTGCTCCACACCATAAATAGGATGAGAAAACTGATGAAAATTTCTACACGCCTGAGCGTAGGGTTTGGCTTGATTATTGTGTTATTTATCCTTTGTGCGGCAACCGCACTGCAGGGCTTGTGGCAAGCGCGCGACAGTATGAACGACACCGTTAACTCCAAAATGAAGCGCTACGATCTGGTGCTGGATATGCGGGGCAGCGCGCGCGATATGGCTATCGCCGTGCGTAACCTCGCCCTGCTGACAGACCCGGCTCAGATGCAGCCGGAGTGGAAGCGACTGAACGATCAGCGCGAACTCTTCATCCATAACCGTGAACTGCTGGAGCAGAGCATGGCGTCAAATGTTTCCGACGAAGGCAAAGCGGCGCTTTCACGCATTGTTGCCGCAGAGCCTGCGGCCCTGTCGACGCTGATGGAAGCGGGAAAACTGGGGCTGTCAAATCGCCAGGAGGAGACCACCACCTACCTGATGAACACCGCCCGCCCGGCGCAAAAAGCGCTGCTGGACGCCCTTAATGCACTGACGGATGTGCAGATGAAGTTAAGCCGCGATACGCTCGCGGAGAACGGTGAAAATATCTCCCGTACGGCGATGATCCTGATGGGGCTGGCAGGGCTGTCGATCTTACTGGCAGTGGCAACCTGTATGATTACGGTGCGCGTGCTGATGCGCCAGCTCGGCGGCGAACCCGCCCAGGCGCAGACCCTTGCGGCGGCGATTGCCGGGGGCGATCTCAGCTCGCCGGTAGCATTGCGTCGCAACGACAGCAGCAGCCTGCTGGCTTCTCTTGCCGGTATGCAGGCCAATCTGCGCAGCCTGGTCTCTGATATCCGCGATGCCTCCGTCTCGGTGGCATCAGCGGCCGATGAGATCTCGCAGGGCAACACCGAACTCTCATCCCGTACTGAGCAGCAGGCCGCTGCCCTGCAGGAGACGGCCGCCAGTATGGAGCAGTTGACCGCTACGGTAAAAAGCAATGCCGACGGCGCGCGCCAGACTGCTGACACTGCCCGCACCACCGCCACCCTTGCCCGCACCGGCGGTGAGGAGCTGGGGCGCATGTCGCAGACCATGAACGCCATCTCCCAGAGCGCGGTAAAAGTCCGTGAGATCACAAGCGTAATCGAAGGCATCGCCTTCCAGACCAACATCCTGGCGCTGAACGCCGCGGTCGAAGCGGCCCGCGCCGGTGATCAGGGACGCGGCTTTGCCGTCGTCGCAGGGGAAGTGAGAACCCTGGCGCAGCGCAGTGCCAGTGCGGCACTGGATATCAAAACGCTGATCGAACAGGCGGTAGCCCAGGTGGAAGATGGCGTCGCTGAAGCCGCCGACACCGGTGACAACATCCTGAAGGTGGTGGGCATGGTCGGCGATCTGGCTGACGCCATGGATGATATCTCCCTCTCCTCTTCGGAGCAGATGCAGGGTATCAGCCAGGTCAGCCTGGCGGTCAGCCAGATGGACGGCGTGACGCAGAACAACGCCGCGCTGGTGGAGGAGTCCTCCAGCGCGTCGCAGTCGCTCTCTGCTCAGGCGCATGCCCTGCGCGGCATGGTGGACACTTTCCGCCTCTAATCGGCCACAGCGCGCCGCCTGAAAAGAGCATAATGGCGGCGCGGTTTTGCCTCTGATTCATACACCAGCCTTAATTAGGTTGACGTCAACATAATTAGACTCAATACTTCGCTCTGACAACCGACGCGCAGGCCGTTTTTTCCTCTTCCCCTGCGCCTCTTTTAATCCGACGTGAACATGCCAGCCTCCCTGAATCCGTTGCCGCTATTCAGAGAGAGAATTCCATCTTTGCAACAGGCCCATATTGCTTATGTGTATCGACGCAAATAACGACAGCGATAAGAGTGATGACCTGCCGGCCCCGGGCAATGCGCCGGTGACCGTGGATCAATTTCTCTGCTTCGCGCTCTACTCCGCCTCGCTGGCGATGACCCGGCTTTACCAGTCACGGCTGAAACCGCTTGGGCTGACCTACCCGCAGTATCTGGTGCTGCTGGCGCTGTGGGAAAAAGATAACGTGACGGTGTCGGAAGTGGGCGCGCGCGTTCAGCTGGACTCCGGCACGCTAAGCCAGCTACTGAAAAGGCTTGAGGCCTCCGGTCTGGTCGCCAGAAAACGCGATACGCAAGGCGACGAGCGGCGGGTGCTGATCACCCTGACCGAACAGGGGCAGCAGTTAAAGATCGACGCCGCCGGCGTTCCCGCCGATATGATCTCGGTAATGGACACGCCGTTTGCAGAGTTATCTGACCTGGCAACCCGGGTTAGCGGGCTGCGTGAAAAACTTTTAAAAGCTCTGCCCTGACACATTTTTTTGTGCCTCAGGCGAGGCGACCAGTGGCTACGCACCATAAACACCGGCGCACAGATAAGCCACCAACTGGATTAGCATCCCGAGGAACAGAGCGTGACAATTTCCCACTCAGACGACAACGACGCCGTCCATGCCGCAATAGGCAACGCAGCACAAGCGGTGCTTCGCGCCGGGCGCACCCTAAACAAGGGTAATATTCTGGCGCACCTTATTGCCTGCGAAGGTGAAGCCGTCGGTGCCGCAAAGGCGGTTTATGTGCAGGCCGTCGCGCTGTTACAGCCCAAAAAGCACTCGTAGAGGATGTAAACCCCGCTCTACGGGGGAAACGACATGAAAAAATTACTCTCCACTCTCCTGCTCACTCTGCTGTGTACGCTGCTGCCCGGCTGTAAGAGCCTGAAAAAAATCGAGCCTGAAAAGCACTTTTCGGGCGCGCAGCTGATGCTGGCAAAGGCGATTCAGGCTGGAGATCGCTACACCATCCTGCGTCTGGCAAAAAAGACGGATCTTAGCACGCCAGGAAATGAAGACCTGACGATCCTCTTTTTTGCCCTCAATGAGTCTTTTTATAATGGCAACCCGCCTGAGCGGTTGCAGATCGTCACGGATTTGGTGCGCCTGGGTGCAGACCCGCTGCAGCCGCAGAAGGATAAATCCTGGAGCCCGGCAGAAATGGTGGCGATGGGCGATAAGGATATCTGGCTGAAAGCGATGCTTGACGGTGGGCTGGATGCTAACGCCCGCGAGAAGCGTTACGCTGAGCCGCTAATCTTCTCGACCATCAGAGCGAAAAACAACGCCACGCTGGCGCTATTGCTCGCACGCGGTGCGGATGTAAACAGCCGTGACTCGCTCGGCAACACACTGCTGGCCGAGGCGTTTTATGGTGCCGAGTTCGACAAGATCGCGCTTCTGCTGGATAAGGGTGCTGACCCGGATCTGCGCAATCACCAGGGTGACTCCTTCAGGCAGATGGTCAGTGAACGTCTGGCGGAGATTAAAAAAGAGGGCGAGTTCTACCACAATCTATTCAAGGTGAACGAGAGGCTTAAAAGCCACGGGGCGTAGGGCGTGGCGCGTTGCTGACGCCACCCTCCCGTTCCATTTGCCTGCCAGGCGTCTTAAGCGGTCATCTGCATACAGACTTCGGCACAGCGGCGACACTCTGCGGCGCACTGCTGGCAGTGATCGTGCTGATGTTTCGAGCACTCTTCGGCACAGGCGCGGCAGGCGTCAGCGCAAATGCGGCACACCTGCTTCGCTTGCTCGCTCTCAAGGCTTAATAGCTGCGCGGTCACGCGGCAGAGCGCCGCACACTCCATATCCGCTTTAATGCACGCTCTCATCATCTCAAGACGCGGCTCCTGCAGAGAGGAGACCGCACAGCGATCGCAGGCTTCGGCACATTGATAGCAGGCATCAATACATGACTGATATTCATTAGCCATAGTCACACTCCCGATGTGGATAAGTGAATCTCTAAGTCTAGTTAAGCCACCTGAGATCGCCATTTTTGTCAGAGCTGCGCCTAAGATGACGTAACATAAGCGAAATTTGCCGGTGATAGGCAGAAATAGACGTAAAAACGGGGTTTATTTACCCTCTTGCCGCCACCAGCATGTGGCACATTATCGTCATTGAAGTTTGAGGCGCAGCGGGAGTCATCGCTGCGGCTGGTAATGTGAGCGAGTAAAGCCCACCAGGGCTTAGAACCGATTTTTCCGTACACACAACGAATTGTTTGTAGTGCTTGTATTTTTTAGCCGCCCCCCGGGGCGGCATTTTTATTTTCAGCCCCCGCGATGTGAGGTAATGTAAACTTCTTTACATTTTCCGGGAGCGACCATGTCTGAGATTGCCAGCCGCGATATCCACGCGCATCTACTTCAACTTCTTACTGAGCAACAGGCACGCTTTCGCGTGGTTGAGCATGATGCCGTCGGCAAATGTGAAGCGGTAAGTGAAATTCGCGGTACCGCCCTCGGCCAGGGTGCTAAAGCGCTGGTGTGTAAAATCAAAGGCAACGGCGTGAAAAAACATGTGCTGGCGATCCTGGCCGCCGACCTGCAGGCCGATCTCAGCCGCTTAGCACAACACTTTGGCGGCCTGAAAGCGTCGCTGGCAAGCCCGGCGGAGGTCGATGCCCTTACCGCCTGCGTTTTTGGTGCCATTCCCCCCTTCTCTTTTCACCCTGACCTTGACCTGGTTGCCGACCCGGTGCTGTTTCAGCGCTTCGATGAGATCGCCTTTAACGCCGGGCTGCTGGAAAAATCAGTGATCATGAATACACACGACTATTTGCGCATCGCCCAGCCAGCGCTGGTCGATTTCAGGCGCGAGAGCGCAGAGTAAGGACGCTTTGCATGTTTGATACCACGCTGTTTATTCTGCTCGCCCTCGCCGCGCTCGGCTTTGTCAGCCATAACACCACCGTTGCGGTCTCGATCCTCGTGCTGATCATTGTGCGCGTCACACCGCTCAACACCTTCTTTCCGTGGATCGAAAAGCAGGGGCTGACGGTCGGCATTATCATTCTGACGATTGGCGTGATGGCACCGATTGCCAGTGGATCGCTGCCGCCCTCGACGCTGCTGCACTCCTTTGCCAACTGGAAATCGCTGGTGGCGATTGCCGTCGGGGTGTTTGTCTCATGGCTGGGCGGGCGCGGGGTTACGTTGATGAGTTCGCAGCCCTCGCTGGTCGCAGGGCTGCTGGTGGGAACGGTGTTAGGCGTGGCCCTGTTCCGGGGCGTGCCGGTCGGGCCACTGATTGCCGCAGGCCTGGTATCGCTGCTAATTGGCCGGCAGTGAAAGCCGCCGCTGCCAGCGCTTCACGCCAAACTCCAGCGCGCTGCACAGCAGGTAGTAGACCAGCCCGGTGAAGATAAACAGCGCCGCCGGATAGACCTGCACCCGGTTGTTCACCTGCCCGGCGACGGTGGTCAGCTCCGGGACGTTAACAATAAAGGCCAGCGAGGTGTCCTTCAGCAGCGCGATCAGCAAGCCGATAAACGACGGCAGCGCGTTGCGTAACGCCTGCGGCAACAACACGCGACGCAGGATCTGTGCGCTGGAAAAACCACTGCTCAGCGCCGCTTCATACTGCCCGCGCGGGAGTGCGCCCAGTGCTGCCAGCGTCGAGTACATCACCGAGGCCGAGGTAAACCACGCCAGCGCCAGCGTGACCGTTACCGCGCCGGGCAGATCCGCCCCGGTTATCCACGGCAGTAAAAACCAGAGCCAGAAGATAACGAAGATCAGCGGGATACCGCGAATCAGCTCCGCCCACAGAAACAGCACCTTGCGCGGCCAGCCGCGAAAACGCCAGGCGCAGCACGCCAGCAGAATACCGCCGGGAAACGCCAGTGCCGCCGCGCCAATAGTCATTAACAGCGACAGCAGCACGCCGCCCGGCTCACCCTGCGCGGCTCTGCCCCACAGCAGGTAGTCGAGGTTATCGGTAATGACGGTGATATTAGCGATCACGCGGCACCTCCGTGGCGTGGCGCAGTGAGCGCCAGTGGCGCGGCAGGTTAAACAGCACGCTCATCAGCAGCCCAAGCAGCAGATAGAGCGCGCTGCCCACGGCAAACGCCTCCAGCGCGTGGGCGTTGAAGCTCTCAATCTGTCGGGTCTGGTAGGTCAACTCGCCCAGCCCAATCCCGGTCGCCAGCGAGGAGAGTTTCATCAGGTTGAGATACTGCCCCACCACCGGCTGCCAGGCATTCTGTAGCCCCTGCGGCAACAGCACCCAACGGAAGATCGCAAGCGGGCTGAAGCCCTGCGACTGCGCCGCTTCCACCTGACCGCGCGGCACAGCGAGCAGCCCGGCCTGGATCTCCTCCACCAGAAAAGCGGCGGTAAAGAGCCCAAGCGCCCAGGCAGAGGAGAGAAACTCTGGGGTAAACCACCAGACATCGCCCGGCAGAATGCTAAAGGCGTGTTCATCGTTTACATACTGGCGAACCGCCAGCGGCAAAACGTTCCATGCGGCGAAATACCAGAACAGCAGCTGCACCAGCAGCGGTGTGTTACGAAACAGCGACACCCATGCCGCCACCGCGCCGCGTCCCACGCGGCCCCCTGCCAGACGCAGCGCCAGCAGCAGCACGGTAAGCAGGGTGGCGAGGATCATGCCCACCAGCGTGACCCATACGGTGGTGAGAAAGCCGGAGAGGATCCACGCTGCGGGCTGGCCGCTTAACACACCCGCCCAGTCAAGATGCAGTGCCATTACAACTCCTTGTTATCGGCATGCAGCGGGTTAAGCACCTTTTGCAGAAAACGCTGCGCGCGCGGATGCTGCGGCGCGGTAAAGAAGTCGGCGGGCGCGGCCTGCTCAAGAATTTCGCCGCCGTCGATAAAAATCACCCGGTCGGCGATCTCGCGCGCAAACTGCATCTCGTGTGTGACCACAATCAGGGTGATGCCGCTGTGCGCCAGCGATTTCATCACCTGCAACACTTCGCCAATCATCTCTGGATCGAGCGCCGAGGTCGGCTCATCAAACAGGATAATGTGCGGGTCGGCCGCCAGGGTGCGCGCAATCGCCACCCGCTGCTGTTGACCGCCGGAGAGCTGCGCCGGGTAGTGCTGCGCTTTCTCCTGCAGGCCAACGCGCGCCAGCAGCGCGAGCGCAATCTGCTGCGCCTCGGCAGCGCTTTTGCCGTGAATGTGGCGCAGCGCGAGGGTGATATTCTCAAGCGCGGTGAGGTGGGCGTAGAGGTTGAACTGCTGGAAAACGAAGCCAACATGGCGGCGCAACTCACGCAACTTACGGCCGGTGAGCTGGCTGGTGGGCTGACCATCAACAAAAATCTCGCCGCTGGAGAGGTTTTCGAGCTGGTTAATCAGGCGGATCAGCGTCGATTTCCCGGAGCCGGAAGGGCCGCATACCGCCACCACTTCTCCCGCCGCAACCTGTAAATCAATCGCTTTCAGCACCACGTTGTCGCCAAAGCGTTTGCTCGCCTGGCGAAACACTACCGTGCCTTTTTGCACGGGCAACGCCCCTGCGGCATCTGCCGCAGAGGAAGAGAAGAGACCTGCCAACATCGTTATTTCGCTTCTATGGTAAAGCTACGCGGAGCCGGAGTTTTCGTTTGCGGGCCAAACCAGGTGTCATAAATTTTCGCTGCTTCACCGCTCTTTTCGAGGTTCACCAGCTCTTCGTTAACTTTGTTCAGCAGGGCGCTCTCCCCTTTGCTGACGCCGACACCAATCTCCTCTTTCGACAGCAGATCGGGCAGGATCTTAAACTTCGCTTTGTCCGGCGCGCCCGCCAGCAGCCCCGCCAGAATGGTGCTGTCCTGGGTGATCGCCTGCACGTTGCCGTTACGCAGTGCGGTCAACGCCAGCGGGATATCGTCATAGGCCAGCACGCGGGATTGCGGGAAGCGCTGATGCAGCGCCTGCTCGCCGGTGGTGCCTTTTACCGCCCCGATGCGCGCTTTGCTGTAGGCATCAAGCTTGTCTGGTGAAGAGGCCGGAACGAGGAACTGCTGGCCGGTGACAAAGTAAGGGGTAGAGAAATCAATCACCTGCGCCCGCTCCGGGGTAATGGTGATATCCGCAACAATCAGGTCGACCTTGCCGGATTGCAGCAGCGGAATA
Organism: Kosakonia sp. S57; assembly: GCF_016516575.1. Classification (NCBI taxonomy): domain Bacteria; kingdom Pseudomonadati; phylum Pseudomonadota; class Gammaproteobacteria; order Enterobacterales; family Enterobacteriaceae; genus Kosakonia; species Kosakonia sp. S57. The sequence continues at coordinate 249,628 of NZ_JACVUL010000001.1, forward strand.
CGGTTCGCCGGGTTGGTGGCAACCAGTTGCAGCTTAACGCCGAGGCTTTTCGCCAGCGCTTTTGCAAAATCGACGTCGTAGCCAACAATATCGTGGGTTTTAGGGTCGATCGCGCCAAAGGGCGGGTTAGCGTCAAAAGTGGCGACTTTAACGACGCCTGCGGCTTTAATATCTGCCAGCTTGTCTGCCTGCGCGGAGAAGGAGAGCGCCGAAAGCAGCGCCAGCGCGCTGAGCGCAACGATGTTTTTTGTGTGTAATGAAGTTGCCATGCTAATCCTTATGCCCGGTTATTGTGTTATTGCCGCGTTAAAGTCACATAAGGTTTTTCATCACACAAATATCAAAAAGTGCATTGAATATCTGAAAAAGTTATTAAAAACAGTTTCGCGATATTAATGACTTATCCTTTTGTTTCGGGCGCTATAAACGATTTAATTCCACACAACATAAGTGGACTTGGCAGGAAAAAATATTACTGCTCGCCAAGCGTTGCCAGATAGCGCCCCGGCGTCTGCCCCAATCCCTTTTTAAACATGGTGATAAACGCCGTGGTTGAGTCATACCCCAGCGTCTGGGCGATATGCTGCACGCTGTGTCCTTCAATCAACAGACGCAGGGCGAGGATCAGCTGCAACTGGTGTCGCCAGCGGCGAAAACTCAGCCCTGTCTCTTTCACCACCAGGCGAGCAAGGTTGCGCTCACTCATGGCGAAACGCTGCGCCCATTGCGCCAGCGTCTGCCGCTCCGCCGGGGCCTGCTCCATCGTCTCGACCATCTGACGGATCTTGTGGTGCATGGAGACGGGAAGCTGGAGCTGCATTTGCGGCTGATGGGGGAGCTCATCAAACAGCACCTGGATCAGGCGCTGGGTCTGCGGCTCACGCCGTGCAGCGGTTGAACGGGCAGCAAGTTGCAGGATCAACTCGCGCACCAGCGACGAGATTTTGAGGGTGCAGCAGTGCTCCGGCATTACCACCGCCCAGCTTTCAATAAACAGAAAGCAGAGTTGCGCATTGGCGGTGGCGTGATTGCTGTGCGGCACAAAACCCGGAAGCCACATGGCGTGGTGCGGCGGCACCATCCAGCGGGCATTCTCCACTTCACAGGTGATCGCCCCTTTTAAGGCGAGGATCAACTGCCCTTTGCGGTGATGATGCGCGGGAATGCGCTGCTCGTGCGCCGCCATACGGATGTGAAAGGCGACGGCGGCTTCCTGCTGGCTGTCGGGATCGAAGCCCGCTAAGGCTAAGTCGTGCATAAAGTTGTCCGAATTTAGCGATAAAGTGTCATTTTAGCTTGATTCAAACAGCGGTGAAAAACGCTATCGTAGTGCCCTCTGTTTATGAATGAGAACACCATGATTACACCCTCCTCTGACGGCAAACAGCGCGTGCTGCTGATTATTGGCATCCTGATGATTGCCACCACGCTGCGCGTCACCTTCACCGGCGCCGCACCGCTGCTGGATGCCATTCGCGCCGACTATGGCTTAACCACGGCGCAAACCGGCATGCTCACCACGCTGCCACTGCTGGCGTTCGCGCTGATTTCGCCGCTGGCGGCGGGCGTGGCGCGCCGGATTGGTATGGAGCGAAGCCTGTTTGCCGCGCTGCTGCTGATCTGCGCTGGCATCGCCCTGCGCTCGCTGCCCTCTTCTCTTCTGCTGTTTATCGGTACGGCGGTGATTGGTTGCGGCATTGCGCTTGGCAATGTGCTGCTGCCCGGCATGCTGAAGCGAGATTTTGCGCAGCATGTCGCCAAACTGACCGGAGCCTATTCGCTCACCATGGGCGCGGCGGCGGCGCTCGGATCCGCGGCAATGGTGCCGATTGCGCAGAGCGGCGCGGGCTGGCACGGCGCGTTATTGACGCTAATGATCTTCCCGCTGCTGGCGCTGCTGCTCTGGCTGCCGCGCCTGCGCCACGGTGCGCCGGCTGCGCTCAGTACCAGCGGTGCGCTTCACAGCCGCGGCATCTGGCGCTCGGCGCTGGCCTGGCAGGTAACACTCTACCTCGGGATCAACTCGCTGATTTACTACATTGTGATCGGCTGGCTGCCGTCGATTCTGATAAGCCAGGGCTTCAGCGAGGCTCAGGCCGGCTCGCTGCACGGCGTGCTGCAACTGGCTACCGCAGCGCCCGGTTTACTGGTGCCGCTGGTGCTGCACCGCCTGCGGGATCAGCGCGCTATCGCGGCGCTGGTCGCACTGCTGTGTGCTGCGGGTGCACTGGGGCTATGGCTGCAACCGGAGCACGCGGCGATCTGGACGGTGGTGTACGGATTTGGCTCCGGGGCGACGATGATCCTTGGCCTGACCTTTATTGGCCTGCGGGCAAGCTCGGCCCATCAGGCCGCCGCGCTGTCGGGGATGGCGCAATCAGTGGGTTATCTGCTCGCCGCCTGCGGGCCGCCGCTGATGGGGAAAGTGCATGACGCCAGCGGCGACTGGCATCTGCCGCTGATCGCCTGTGCGCTCTTGTCGGTAGTGATGGCGCTGTGCGGCGCGTTTGCCGGACGGAACCGGGAGATCGTTTCCGGGTAGAGGATGGATGGTGGGTAAAAGCGGGATTGCGGGTAAATGCCGGATGGCGGCTTACGCCTTATCCGGCCTACAGAAGCGGTACCGGATCGGAGGGTGGCACCGATGCTCTGCCGGATGGCGGCTGGCGCCTTATCCGGCCTACAAAAGCGGTACCGGGGTGTTGTAGGCCGGATAAGCGTTTACGCGCCATCCGGCACAATCCACGGGCTTATTCGCCTGCGGCGCGCAGCATCGCATGCACCAGCGGCACCGGGCGACCTTCCAGCGCGCCGCGCTCGTGCTGGAACAGCGTGGCGACAAAGAACGGATGGGTGATCAACTCTACCGCCCGCACCTCACCCTCTTCATCCCAGCCGGTCACCCGCAGATCGCCGCGCTCCAGCTCGCTGGCAAACTCCGGGGAGACGCCAAAGCTACAGCGGTAGGCTTCATCAATCTCATTGCGCCCATAGGCACGGGCGATCAGCGTATTGGGTCTTAACTCAATGGCAGCGGTTTGATCCACCAGCGAACAGGTCAACGGCGTAATCACCATCTGCCCTGCGGTTTCGGTTTCAGCATGGGCGGCATCCTCCCAGCCCAGCACATTGCGGGCATACTCAATCACCGCATGCTGGAAACCGCCGCAGGTGCCGAGAAACGGAATGGCGTTTTCACGCGCATACTTGATGGCGATAAACGCCCCTGCTGCATTTTCATACGGGCTGCCCGGCACGACCCAAATGGCGTCATAACCGACCAGATCTTCAGGATTGTCGATCTCGCGGGTTGCCAGCCAGTCATAATCAGCGGTGATCTCAAGCACAGCCGCGGCATCATCAATGGCAAGCGGGATCGCCTGATGCGCAACAGTGTCGTGGTTATAGTCGCCGATCAGCGCAATACGCAGTGTCTTTTTAGGCGGAATGTGGTTCATGGAGAAGTGCCCCTATGCCGTGGTAGATAATGGCTAACATAAGGCGCATCACACTAGACGTCTTTAACATTAATCACAACACTTTAAAATCAATGACCAGACGAAAAGGGAGAGAACGCGATGATCCAGTGTAAACGTGTTTACGACGCCGCCAGTAAAGAGGATGGCTACCGGGTGCTGGTCGACAGGCTCTGGCCGCGCGGCATAAAGAAAGTCGATCTGGCTTATGACGAATGGTGCAAAGCGCTGGCGCCGTCAACGGAGCTGCGTAAAGCGTTTCACGGCGAGGCGATCGATTTTGCTGCCTTTAAGAAGAGCTACTGTGAAGAGCTGAAGGCACAGAAAGAGGCAGGAAAACAGCTGGCGGCGCGGGGGGAAAACGGCACCGTCACGCTGTTATATGCGGCAAAAGAGAGGGATCAGAACCACGCCGTCGTGCTGGCGGAGTGGCTGCGCGCGCTGCGTTAGCTCATCACCTGCGAGCGCTCGTCCTGCGGCTCGCTGTCCGGCTGCAGGGGCATCAGGTGCTCGGCGCGCACAAAGGCAAAACCGTGCTGACCATCAAACGCGGTCACATCGCCCGTCACCAGCCAGAGCGCGCGCGCCGCGGTGCGCGGCATTTCGGTGACCACGCCATTCACCGGGTTAAGAAAGCGCTCACCCGGCTGGCAGAGACCAAATAACTCAACGGATTTACCGATATTGCTCCGCCCGCTGGCGGTCTGGGCGCCGATGACTAATGCCTGGCTGCCCGGTCGTAACTGAAACATGCTTCTCTCGCGTGATCTCGTTAAAGCTGAATATGAGATAATTCTGAAAGAGAAGTTTACCGGGCTTTTCTGCCGCTGTCACGATCCCGGTGTCGGATGATCGCGACGCCACAGCGCCCACTCGTCGATCACTTCGCCGCCTGGCAGTTTGCACTCGGTGCGCACACCCTGCGGGCTCTGCACCGGCACGCGCTCGCCGCCGCGCTGCTGGCAGTAGACTGCCGCCGGGTTAGCCATGCCAACCTGCGGATGATCCGGTTTTTGAGCAGGGGATGAGGTGCAGGCAGAGACCAGCAGCGGTAAAACGAGTAACCCATAACGCATCTTCTTTTCCTTACAGTGACCCACAACGCTCTTCAGAATAGCCGTGCAAGCAGCATATCTCCATGATTTCTCCATCCTTAATGCACTTTTCGCCGTTATAGTCTGCCTTGTTCTCACCCATGACCAGAGAACATCATTCCGTAATCAATGAGTTTTTGCCCCGCTTCATCAGCGGGGCTTTTTTTTGTCCGTTACACGATATATCAAATCTTTTAGGTTCATGTTTTAATGGCGCGCCGTCGAAATAGTCAGTAATAACGTGCCGGGTCAACGAGGTACCCACGCACCGGAGCCCAATATTCATGTCCGATTTCATTCTCGCCCGGGTATCGGAAACCCTGTCGAAAGAGCACTCGCTGGAAAGCTTAGTCCGCCAGTTTCTGGAAATGCTGGAGATGGTGACCGATATGGAATCGACCTATCTGACCAAAATCAGCGACGACCCCCGCCAGCAGCATATTGTCTACTCCCGTAACAGCAAGCAGCTTGAGATCCCTGAAGGCTTCTCCCTCCCCTTTGGCGACAGCCTGTGTAAACGCGCGCTGGATGATAACTGCCTGTTTGCCAATGATGTGGCAACCCGCTGGCGCGATTGCGAAGCCGCCCAGGCGCTGGGGATCACCACCTATCTCAGCCAGCCGGTGCAGCTGGCGGACGGTTCGCTCTATGGCACGCTGTGTGCGGCCAGCAATCAGAAAAAGATGCTCAGCGCGCGCGGCGAGCAGGTGCTGCGCCTGTTTGCCGGCCTGATCGCGCAATATATTGAAAAAGAGTATCTGGTTGACCAGCTGCGCGAAGCCAACGCCGCGCTGATCGCCCACTCCTATACCGATGTGTTGACCGGTCTGCCGAATCGCCGCGCGCTGTTTGAGTCGCTGCAGACGCTCTTCTCCCTCGCCCGCCATCTCCACATTCACGTCATTATCGCCTTTATCGATCTCGATAATTTCAAAGGGATTAACGATCAGTTTGGTCATGAGGCCGGCGATCGCTTCCTGATTGAAGTAGGCAAGCGGCTGACGCAGGATCGCGGTAAAGATGACATCACTGGGCGTCTTGGCGGCGATGAGTTTTTACTCGCCTGCCCCGGCGGCCCGCTCCACCAGCCGCAGGGCGTGCTGCTCAGCGCGCTAAAAACGCGCCTTGATAAGCAGATTGCCGGTGAGTATCAACTCGGTGATATCCATCTTTATTACCCCGGTGCCAGCGTCGGCGTGATTGAAATTAACCCTGAGCAGTACGATGCGGACAGCGCCCTGCGCGCGGCCGATGAAGTGATGTATCGGGTGAAGAAGAGTAAAAGCAAAAAAGCGTTCCAGCAGCTCAATTAATGGCGTTTTCTCGGTTGCTGACATGAGGCAAATCTTAATGCCCTCGCTTTCATATACACTTAACAGGGTCGGCGCATGCCGCTGACCGAGGAGCCCCTATGAAAAAGACCACCATCATTATGTTGATCGTTGCAATTATCGCCGTGGTCGGCACCCAGCTTGGCTGGTGGAAATAGTGATACGCGGCTGCATCGGGTAACCCGGGGCCTGTCACACTGATGGCGTACTCAGAGTAAGACACCCTGTTTTAACTTGTTGGCCAGGAGCGCACCATGTTTACGGGTCTTAAAAAAAGTGAAAGCAGACAGCTGGCCGCGCTCGAATTATTGAGTAAGGCAGATACGGCCCGCGATGCGGCGCTGGCAGAATTTGCGCGTCTGGCAAGCGAAGTGATGGGCGTAGCAGGCTGCTTTATTACTACCTTTGATGATAAGTTTCAGTACATCAAGTTCGTCGAAAACGTGCCGATTGAGCATGATAAAATCGCCATCGATCGCACCATGTGCCAGTATTCGCTGGCCGAACGCCAGATGATTGTGTGTGCCGATACCCGCCTCGACGCACGCTTTTCCCATCAGCCGCTGGTCAAAGGTGGCGATATCCTCTTTTATGCCTCGGCGCCGCTGATCGCCAAAGAGGGCACGGTGCTCGGCACGCTGTGCGTCACCCATCCGGATATTCACCAACCCACTGCCCGGCAGCTCGCCAGTTTTGAGCGCATCGCGGCGCTCGCCACGCTCTACCTTGAATCTTGCTACAACATCGGCCTCGTCGATGCGCTGACCGGCCTGCCGAATCGCCCCTGCTTAATCAAAGAGATGACGCGCCTGAAGCAAAGTGCGACCGGTGACTATGCGCTGATCATTTTTGACTGTATTGATATTCCCCGTGCCTATGAATTGACCCGCTATCTCGGCGTTGAGGCGCTGGAGACGCTGCTGCGCAGCTTTGGCCCGCTGTTACAGATGCGCCTGCGGCTTAACAAAGCAACAACCCTTTACGCCTTCGCCACCGGGCGCTTTGCGGTGCTGACCGAGCGTAACGCGGCGCTCAGGCTGGCTAAGCGGGTTCAGAGCATGCATGGTTTTCAGGCGACCATTGGTGCCGATATCAATATCAATCTCTCTATTCACGCGGGTTATGTCCCCTTTACGCCGCAGACGGACAGCGTGCAGGAGGTGGTGCGCCAGGCAATCAGCGCCCTGCATGAGGCGATCCGCGAGAACATTCCGGTGCTGCACTTCAACCAGGTTCTTGATGAGCAGCGTAATACCGATTTCCGCCTGCTGTATGATCTGAGTGAAGCGATCAAATCGGGCGATCAGCTCCATATGGCCTATCAACCTAAAGTCTCACTGCGTACAGGAAAGACCGAGGGCGTGGAGGCGCTGCTGCGCTGGACCCACCCCGAGCTTGGGCCAATTTCGCCAGCGGTGATCGTCACGCTGGCGGAAAAAACGACCCTGATGGCGGATATCACCCGCTGGGTGATTAAAACGGTTATTGCCCAGGTCAAAGCATGGAAGGCGATCGGCATCGCTCTTCCTGTCTCCATTAACGTCACGGTGAGTGACTTTTCGCGCAGCGGTTTCGCCGATGAACTGGCGCAGCACATTATCGATGCCGGGCTTACACCTGCCGATATTCATATTGAGTGTCTGGAAACAGAGAAAGTGCTGGAGAGCGATGCCGCGCTGCGCGAGCTTAACCGCCTCGATGCGCTCGGTTTTACCATCCTGCTTGATGATTTTGGCGCAGGTTACAGCAACATCAGCTACCTGCGGCGCATCCCGATTGACATGATCAAGCTCGACCGCTCGCTGGTCAGCCAGATCGCTACCGATAACGACAGCCGCATCATCGCGCGCAATGTGATCATGATGCTTAAAGAGTTGAACTACGAGGTGCTGGCGGAAGGGGTGGAAGATCTGGAAACCGCGCGCATGCTCGAAGCGTATGGCTGCGATGAAGCGCAAGGTTATCTTTTTGCCCGCCCGTTACCGGCGGCGGATATTCCCGCCTGGCTGCTGGACAGCAAACCCTGGCGCCTGCTGGCACAGCTCCATGCCGATCCCAGACATCATTTGGAAGGTTAACCCTCTGCGCATGCGCAAAGTTGAGCAGTAATACAGCGTCACGAAAATGTCATAAAAGTGCCATCTGCTTATATATCAAATTATTAAGCTAAAAATGCTCTATTTCTGCCCAGATCGATATTAAAGCCCTGCTTAAATACGTCGATAGTGCTGGCGTGCGCGCCATTTGCGCCTCACCACCAGGGGAAGTGACACAGCATGAAAATTAACCATCTTACTATTGGGCAGCGTCTGGGTTTGTTGGCGACGTTACTGTTACTGGCAACGCTGTTTATGGGGATCCGCGGCCTCGCCATTAACGCTGGCGCACTCGCGCAAAACAAACAGATCATGGCAACCGAAGGCGAAGTTGCGCAGAGCATCGACACGGCGCGTAATGCGCAAGTGCAGTTCAAAATTCAGGTGCAGGAGTGGAAAAACACGCTGCTGCGCGGGACACAAAACCAGGAAACCTTCGTTAAATACAAAAACGCCTTTGTTGAACAGAGCCAGAAAACGCAGGCGCTGTTAAAAACCCTGAGCGTGCTGCTTCCGAAGATTGGGGTCGCGAACAACGAGGTTGTCAAAACCATCGCCTTGCATGCAACGCTCGAAAGGGAGTATCTGGATGCCTTGCAGCACTATGATATTGCTGATGCCAGCAGTGCACAGCGGGTCGACCATATGGTGACCGGTATCGATCGGGAACCGACCAAAATGATCGATACGGTGGTGGCCAGCACGCTGCAACAAGCGGCGCACATCCGCCAGCAAACCGAGGCGCACAATAATACCCTGTTTGAAGAGACGCGCCTGATGCTGACGCTGGTGATGGCTTTTACGCTGATTGTCGGCATGCTGATCACCTGGTGGTTAATTCGCAGTATTACACGTCCACTGGCGCAGGCCGTCTCCGTTGCCCGCACCGTCGCTGCGGGCGATCTGCAATCCTCCTTCGTCATTTCCGGGCGCGATGAAACTGCCGAGCTGATGCGCGCTATGCAAGAGATGAACCGGAACCTGACGCGCGTCGTCTCCGGGGTGCGCTCCGGCACTGAAACGATCGCCGGCGCCTCGCAGCAGATTGCCAGCGGCAGCCGCGAGCTCTCCGCACGCAATGAAGCGCAGGCCAGCGCGATTGAGCAAACCGCCGCCTCAATGGAAGAGCTGACATCGGTGGTGAAAAACAATGCCGATAATTCACGTATCGCCAGTGATATCACCCGTGAAGCCACGCGCGTGGCGAACCAGGGCGGCGAAGTCGTGGAGCGCGTCGTGACCACCATGAGCGAGATCAATCATCTCTCGACCGAGATCAGCAGCATTATCGGCGTGATCGACAGCATTGCGTTTCAGACTAATATCCTGGCGCTTAATGCGGCGGTAGAAGCGGCGCGCGCAGGAACCGAGGGCCGCGGTTTTGCCGTGGTGGCATCGGAAGTGCGCGCCCTCGCCCAGCGCTCCGCCACGGCGGCGAAAGAGATCAGTGAACTGATCCAGCGTTCGGTGAATCGCATTGATGAAGGCAACAAACTGGTGAGAAACGCTGGCAGCGCGATGACCGAAATCATGCAGAGCGTTGAGCGCGTAAGCCAACTTGTCGATACCATTTCGCTGGCCAGCAACGAGCAGAGTGTGGGCATCGATCAGGTACATGTCGCCATCACGCACATGGATGCCGCAACGCAGCAGAACGCCACGCTCTCACAAGAGTCCTCCGCCGCCGCGCAGGCGATGCAGCAGCAGGCGGAACAGCTGGTAGAGATGGTTCGCATCTTCAAACTTCAGCGCGACCCGGTATAAGCACATTTTCGCCAGGGGAATTACAAAGGCTGATGATTAATACACTGATCATCAATTTTATGAATCCCTCCAGCGAAAAATTTGCGTTTGTGCCGCGTTGGGCACCAGGTTATAAAGTGCGCAAGTGACGGATATACGCTTAAACAATTTGTACTCTCTTCGCTGGCAGTTTTGATGTCGAAACTGCCATCCTTTATTTCTTCCCCCTGCTAAAAAAACACCCCCTGCTCTGCCCAATATGCCCGGTTTACGGGCTTGTACGCAGAATGCGCCTCTCTTACACGCTTTAATCTTGAATACTGATTTTTTATCCAGTATAAATGCTGCACGAAAAATTCAGACTGAATAGGACGACCCTGTGTTTGTTGAACTGGTTTACGACAAGCGTAATGTTGAAGGTTTACCCGGCGCGCGCGAGATTATCCTCACTGAACTGACAAAGCGCGTACACCGCATCTTCCCGGACGCCGATGTGCGGGTAAAACCGATGCAGGCTAACGGCCTGAACAGCGATGCCAGCAAAAGCGATCGCGAAAAGCTCAACCGCATGCTGGAAGAGATGTTTGAAGAGGCAGATATGTGGATGGTTCAGGAGTAAACGTCAATGACGTGATACGCGCCGTGCGTTATTTCAGGGTCGCTCTTTACCCCCGCCGGGCGACCAAATTTAACATGTGGTGCGCTTATTCCCTGCCTTCCGGGCAAATGTATCAAAGCATTTCCCTCGTTTAGGAAATATTTAACCGCGCAATCTCATAGTACCCGGCAAGGAGAGTAACCATGCTGATACTAAAAGAGAACATAGGTAGCGGCCGCCACCGCCGGTGTTACCAGCACCCGTTTGATAGTCAAAAATGTGTCAAAACCCTCTATAACCCCGATGACGGTGGGTTAAAAGAGGTGAAGCGCGAAACGCGCTACTACCGCAAAAAATCAGGCTCTATTCAGGCATGCCAGGCCATTCCCAACTACTACGGTAAAATCCAGACCAATTTTGGCACCGGCCATGTTTTCGATCTGGTCACCGATTACGATGGGAAAATTTCCAAAAGCTTGGAGTTCTACCTGAAGAATAAGCGCCTTTCTCTGCCGCTGCTGGAGGAGAAACTCGCCGAGCTGCGCACGCATCTCGTTGAGTACGGCATCTCGACCATGACGCTGAAAGAGTACAATGTGCTGGTGCGTAAAACCGCGCCGCAAGAGTATGAATTGGTCGTTATCGATAATATTGGCGAAGCGGAGTTTGTGCCGCTCTCATCTTATTTCCGCTTTCTTCATCGCCGGAAAATAGACAGGTCAATTAAGCGCTTCAAACAACGCATCCATAAGATTATCAATACCGTTCAGGCCGCCTGAAAATAACGCAACCGGCTATTTTGCCGGTGCGTTTCCCATCCTGATAAGTCAATACGCCACTAATCGCAAAGCAGCACAACCCCTCATCCGCTATGTTAGCCCGCTAATTATTATCAATGTGGCAATATTATGAAATTCGATAAACGCCTGACGCCCACTACCGTGATGCTGGCGGTTTTCTCCTGCATCATTCCTTTTTTCGCCGACTTTTCTCTGCCCCTTTATCACGGGCTGTCGGTATCAGTGATAGAAAATGTCCAGGCACTGTGGCTGCTGTTTGCTTTTGTTTTTACCTTGCGCTTCGCGCTCACTACTCCGCTGACGCCCGAGCGCAAACGCTTCTGGCTCTGGGCGGCAACGTGGTGGCTGGTATTGCTCGGACGCAGCGTCAGCTGGGGCCGCGACTATTTTCCCCACGAGCCGCGCCTGCTCTTTCGCGCCATTTCGGTGTTACTGATTGGCACTCTGGTGCTGTTTCCCCTCTTTTCCCATGCGCTGCGCCAGCAGATTAGTGACCGACTGCGCCATCAAACCCTGCTTATCTGGAGTTTCGCGCTGGTGGTCGTCACCTTCCTGATCTCCGACAGCGTGGAGCACCATCGCGCAATCGCCCACTTCTTCCTGCACAAGCGCGACTATCAGGATTTGATTGAAGAGCTGTATGAGTTTCCCTTTATGATTGGGCTCTTTTATGTCTGCCGCGATCTGATGCGCCGGGAACCGTTAACAGCGCATCAGCCGCAGGAGAGGTCACTCGCGAAGGGGTTGCGTTGATCCTTTTTTGGCGAAGCCGAGCCAGATGAGCAGCGCCGTCAGGGCAATGCTCGCCAGCGTAATAAAAGCCGTGCGCCATGAATAGTGCGTTGCCACGCTTCCCGCCAGCGAGGGGCTGATGGCGGCACCAAAGCCCTGCATCAGCATCACCAGCGCCTGCCCGGCGTTGACGTGCCCCGTGCCGTTTAACAGCGAGGCGACAAAGCCGGGCACCGCCACGCCGAGAATACCGGCGCTCATTCCATCGAAAATCTGCACCGGGATCGCCGCCCACGGCGAGGGCCATAGCGCGGCGGTCATTGCGCGAACCGGCAGGATAATCAGCGCAATCAAAATCAGTTTTTCATAGCCATATCGCTGGGCATAACGCGAGACCATCAGCGCCACCGGGATCATTACGCCCTGCGCTATCACCACCGTCATTGCGGCATACGCGCCAGGGTTAAACAGAGTGGCGTTATGGCCTGAAGCCACCTGCATACTCAGCATCGGTAACTGTGCGGCATTCGACAGATGGAACAGCATCAGGGTCAGCCCGGTAATGGTGAGCGCCGGGATTTTAAGCAGCGTAAAGAGCGAGGGGATCTCGCCGAGGGCCTCTTCAGGATTCAGCCCACGCGCGACGCGGTGATCGATATCTTTCTCGCGGATCGCGAGCACCGCCATCAGCGCGCCAAAGGCCATCACCAGCATCAGCAGGAAGACCGCACCGATGCCCCAGTACCAGCTGGCAACACCAGCCAGCAGCGCCGAGAGCATATTGCCGCCGTGGTTATAAGCCTCATTGCGCCCCAATTGATGAGCAAAGCGCTTCTGCCCCACGAGGCCGAGCGTCAGACCGGCCATTGCCGGGCCGATAAACGCCGCTGAAATGCCCGTTGCCACCTGGCTTGCGTAAACCATTAACGAGCCGGGGAAGAACCACAGCAGCAGCGTGCCCGCCATAATCAGCAGCGCGGCCACGGCGATAATCGCCCGTTTACGCGCCGAGGCATCCACCATAATCCCGGAGGGCAGCGTCGCCAGCAGCCCGGCAATGCCGCCTGCGGTCATCGCGTAGCCGATCGCTTCCGCACTCCAGTGATAGTGAATCAGGAAGATCCCCAGAAAGGGGCCAAGACCATCCCGCACATCCGCCATAAAAAAGCTGAGCAAACACAACGCCTGAATCGAACGTAATGGCATCTTAAAGTTCTCTTTTTTCCATATTCAATGAGCAGGCAGAGTCTACCCTGGCGAAGCGCTACCAGGGTGCGATGAAAGTGTTACAAAAATGTGATTAGTTGCGCGATGGTCGGAATTAGCAGGGCCAACCGAGCTGCTCGCGAATCGCTCTGCGATAGGGCGTGTCGAACACGGCGGGAACCCGGCAGAGATAATCCTGCGCGTGGTTGAGGGTATCGCCCGTTAGCGAGCGCAGGTAAGCGAGCGCATCATCGACACAGGGGATCCGCCCTTCAATGCCATTGAAACGCGGTGGCAATGCGGTCCAGATCACCGCATCAAGCTGTTTCGCCGCCGCCCATGTGGCGAGCGCACCGTCCATATTGCCCGCCAGCACCAGCGAGCCGACGCCATCTTCCCGTGAATCCGGGATCTGTTCGCGCTTGCGCAGAGCCGCAGTCGCAAGCTCCAGATCGCCCGTATTGAGAAACGCCCAGTGGACCGGAACTGCCGGCGCGTTAATGCATATTGCCGTTGCCAGCTCGCCCCCATCACCGACGCGGGAAAACTCGATCGGTAAACGTGGGCCATCGGCATGCCAGCGGCTGGCCAGTGGTAAACCATCCGCTTTCCAAATCAGCGATCCCCAACCAAGACAGGCAATGTTCATTCTTGCTCCTTGTTCTGTTTTCCATTCACCACAGCTCTCGCGCAGCCCGTTTACAGGCCGCTGCGTCGCACCTTTTAAGCGTAGGCCTCGCCGCTAAAAGCGCCAGCAGCGGCGGGGACACGGATGCGGATAGTCTGAAAATACCCGATGAGATTAAAAACGAGGCGTCGGAAAATCAGTCCCTTGATAGTCATATCACAAGTGAATAAAAATCATATTTAACATATAGATACAGTTATAAATTCCACTTAAGTAACAATAAAAATAGTGTATGGGTGGGTGTCATTGCCCTGATGGAGGAAACGTTATATGGAGAAGAGAAAAATGAAAATGACAATTGCTGCCCTGGTTCTGCTTGCAGCGGCGGGTAACGCTGTTGCCGCGCCGGGCTCTGCCCTGGAGATCAATAGCGGTGAAGCGGCTGGCGCAAACGCCTCTGAGTTTGCCGTGGGGTCTGCCGCCATTGCAGGAGTGACCGTCGCTACAGCCATAACCGGCCTCGCACTGATGGCGGCAGGCGGCAATAACGGTTCGAATACCGGCACCACGACGACCACCACCACGTCAACACAGTAAGTTGCGCTTCGCCTGACGAGTTCAGGCGGCTGGCATTGTACGCAAAACGGGAACCCTAAGGTTCCCGTTTTATTTGCGCGCTTGTCAGTACGGAATTAAATACGTATTCACATATGCGGCCTCAAATAAGCCTTGAAATTGTTTTCTGTCTATTCTCTGTTCAATAGTGACAATTATGGTAGCTTTAATTGCACCATAATAATGTTAAGATATTTCTGATTGCAATAATTGGAAATATAAGATGAATAAGTTCTTAGCTTTAGTCGTTGGCGTAATGATGGTAACCGGGTGCAGTTCCCGCGTGGCAGACCTGACAGTAGCAAGCACCAAAAATTATAACCTTAACTCAAATAAGTTTGTAAAAGGTGCTCGCGTGAAAGCCGAGGATTCTGCCCCGGTAGTGATTTTCCCGTTAGGTATTCCTAATGTAAAAACCGCTATTGATCGCGCAATTGAAAAGGATCGTTGCTCTGTCGCACTATCAGATATTGTCGTGACGCAGTTTAACTACTCTTTCCTGTTTGGCAAATTTGGCTACCTCGTTGAAGGCACTCAGGTCATTGACCGTGCTCAGCCGGGCTGTGAAAACGCCAGCTGATGATTACCCGGCCAAGGCCGGGTTTTTACTTTCTACGCTTCACAGAATTCAGTTTCCCCACGCCTTATTCAGATCGCCTTTATGCTTTGTAGCGGCCCGGAAACGTTTTCAGTATGATGTATTGTCATTTTTATAGTTAACATCTGAAGATAGATTTAATTTGCTTTGCCAAAAATGGCAAAGTTGATCGCGAAACAGGGGCAAGTATGAGCTCAGATTATAAGGGTAAGAATATTTTTGGTGCTGACATCTTTGAAGGAAAGGATGGAGGTATTTATCATAATAAAGATGAAGCCGAACAAAGCTATAAACAGAATAATAACAGCTACGATTCTTCATCTTCGTACAGCAACCAAAACACTGATTACAGTTCACAATCCTCATACCGCTCATACTCAGGGGGATCATCTGGCATATCAGATAGTGCATGGGACAAAATCTTAGGTGTGGTGCTAAGCACGGTGGGCAGCTGGATGCTCACATGGTTGACGTATTCAATCCAGCACTCCAATCACTCACTTAGTGTGCTGTTCAAATTCTTATCCTTAGTCTCTTTTGTATTTTTTTGGCCGGGAAAAATCCTTGCAGCTCTAATAGAAAACAACACCATACCCGCTTTTCCGCTGCTTTATATCGCAATCCCGCTTTTGAATTTTTTCTGGCTTTGCCTGATTGGTAAACTCTTACTTAAAAAATCAAAATTTAACCGCGTATTCGGCAAATTCAGTTTTAAAAAACATCGGCAACTTTCATGGTTTAAAGTCGCGTTAGTGCTTCTTTCATTTCAATTAGTTATCGCACTCAGCGCCTTGTTGTAAATCGCTTTATCCATCAGTCAAGACATATAAGCTGGCCGGGTTCGTAATGCATATAGAAACGGGAGCACCTGTGTATGCCCCCGTTTTATTACCCTCTCTGCACGGTATTAAACCGGCATAGAGAATGTCGTGACTTTATCAGTTTGCGGATCGATGGCAATGACGCAGATGGCATAGTTACCGCCAAGGCGATCTTTCCTGTCGGATATTTTCAAATTGTAGGTTTGCGAAAAAGAGGTATAGCTGGACGAGTTGGACTCGTTAAGTTTGAACCCAATGATCTGTTCGAAATAGCTGCGGCTCTTGCCGATGCTGGTTTTGCACTGCTCGTTTGTGATGGTGCCCACCCTCCTGGCAGAGGCGCTCTGCGGCACGTTTGAGCCTTTAGGTGTGAGCGCAGCGTTCACCGCTCTCATCTGATCTTGCATACTTTTCTGGAAATCAGCGCATGACGCAGAGGCCAGTATCAGGCCACACAAAAGTATCTTCTTCACTATTTTCCATCCTGTTCACATTAAAACGGCTGCGGCGCGTGGCTTGCTGCGAAGTCCTGCTTTTTATTTTTGAGGTATATGAAAGATGCAAAAAATATCGCTATCTCACCTGCATGCGATATTCAATCATGCCGCTCTTCTTCGCCACCCAGTCATATAAACGCTGCCCGCGATAATTGGTTTCGTGGGTATGCCAGTAGAGATGGCTGGCGTGACGCTTTCTGCTCTCGCGCTGCACATATTCAATCAGCTGCTTGCCCGCCTGCTGGCCGCGAACGGATTCGCAAACATAGAGATCTTCAAGATAGCAATAATCGCTCTCCGCCCAGGTTGAGCGGTGAAAGAGATAGTGAGCAAACCCCACCACCTTGCCGTTATATTTCGCCACCGCACAGAATACCGGTTCAACCGGGCTGTAAAATCGTTGCCACGTACGTTTGGTCACCGCCTCGGGAATATCTACCTTATAAAACTCCTGATATTTCTCCCACAGCGGCAACCAGCCTTCATAATCACTCTCGATGACCGCTTCAATCGTAAAAATAGTATTACTCATAGTAATGACCTCTCTTTTTTTATATCTGTTACGTGCCCGGCAGGCGCAAATAAGCTGCACCGGAATAGATCCCGGCGGTAAATTCCCACCCATTGAATGGAAATAGCTAATCAGGCTTGCGAAATGATTATAAGCAGGCAATGGCACGTTTAGCCCCACCAATTTTGGCGTGCAGAGCAGACCAATTTAGGTTCGGCATTTTCCCCTGTTGCTTTAGACTGGCGGTTAAGATGCGTCATGGCGGGGAGGGCCAATGTTTAAGCATGCACAACTTGAAACGGTAAAAGCGTGGATGATCGATCCTGCCAACGGATCATTGCCGCTGCATGAGAGAATCCAGCGGGCGATACGCACGCTTATCCTCGACGGGATCTTGTCTGAGGGGAAAGCGCTTCCCGCCTCCCGCGCGCTGGCAACATCGCTTACGGTCTCGCGGGATACCATTGAAGCCGCCTACAGCCGCCTGCATGCGGAGGGGTTTATTGAACGGCACACCGGAAAAGGGAGCTTCGTCTCGCCCCGTACCCGGCTGCTGAAATCGCATGCCCGGCAGCGCCGTTCAAGTGCTGGAGCGCGCAAACCCGCGCTCAGCGCCCGGGGAGAGGTTATCTATGAAAGCGGAGGGGTGCGTGAGTTTTCCCGCCCTCGCCCGCTGGCACCGGGTATTCCTGAAACACGGTTGTTCCCGATCCATACCTGGGAGCGCCTGCAACGCCAGGTGCTGAAAGAGTATCGTCACCAGGCTCTCGATCAAAGCCCGCCTCAGGGTATGGAACGGTTACGACGGGCGATCGCTGAGTATGTCAACCTGGAGCGTGGTGCGCACGCTACGGCAGATCGCATCATCATTGTCACCAGTTCCCAGCAGGCACTCACACTCTGCTCCAACGTGCTGATGGATAACAACGATGGCGTGGTGATTGAAGATCCCGCCTATCAAGGGGCGCATAAAGCGTTCAAAGCCGCCGGGCTAAAGACCCTGCCGGTTGCACTTGATGAGAACGGCCTGTCGATTGAGCAGCTTAACGCCCTGAGCGAACCGGCAAGGGCGATCTATCTTACCCCGTCTCATCAGTACCCTAGCGGCGCCACGCTCTCTCTCGATCGGCGGCTGGCGGTTATCGACTGGGCAAACCGGCACCAGGCGTGGATCATTGAGGATGATTACGACAGTGAGTTTCACTATGAGGGCAAGCCAATGGCCTGCGTCCAGGGGCTGGATGGCTCTGACCGGACGATCTATATCGGCACTTTCACGAAATCACTTTTTCCTGGGCTGCGCATCGCCTACATGATTGTTCCCGATGAGCTGGTAGAGCCGCTGACGATAGCGCGTACATTAATGGATGATCATACCGCCTCCATTCCCCAACTGACGCTGGCTAAATTTATCGAGGGCGGACACTTTGGCGCTTATGTGCGGATGATGCGCGGCGTCTATGTTGCGCGGCGTGACAAACTGGCCAGCCTGATAGCGCAGCACCTCGCTGATTTCGTCACCTGGGTGACGCCAGCGGGTGGCATGCAGATGCCCTGCCACCTAAGAGAGGGGATTGCAGAAGCTGAAATTGCCCTCGCCGCCCGCCGCGCCGATGTCGATATGCTCGGGCTGACCGCGTTATATGCAGGCCAACCTGCCTCAACAGGATTTCTGATGGGCTTTGCCGCCTACAACGAGCGGGAAATTGAGTCCGCCGTGTTGAAGCTGGCGGCGATTTTTCACGCGCGCGGATGAAACTATCTCTTTACGCACCAGAGCAGAAATGCGCAGGCGCTGACGCCCGCCCCGGTTATGCAGACAGCGCTCCAGCCAAAGTGAGCGTAGAGCTGGGTGGCAACAATTGCGCCCGTTGCACTGCCCGTCGAGTAAAAACACATGTACGCGCCCACCATTCGGCTTGCAGCCTCTGGCCTGGCGGCGATGAGTGTGCTCTGGTTGATGACGTGCACCGTCTGCACGGCAAAGTCCAGCATCAGGATGCCAACAACCAGCCACCGCAGCGAAGATTCGGTACATGCGATGGGCCACCACGAGAGCGTCAGCATGACCAGTGCGGCACCGCAGGCGCTGCGCCCCCAGCCTCTGTCGGCCCAGGCACCCGCCTTCGCCGCGGCCAGTGCACCGGCCACCCCTGCCAGGCCAAACAAGCCTGTCTCCGTATGGGATAACGACAGCGCGGTGAGCGGCAACACCATCGCGCTCCACAACATGCTGAACGCAGTGAAGATAAGCAGCGCGAACGCACCGCTTCTTCTCAACTGCGGCTCGGTGATAAAGAGCCTGAAAACCGAGAGCAGCAGAGAGAAATAAGGCGCGGTTTGCCTCTCAACGGATGGAGCGGGTGCCGTTTTCGCCACCAGGCAAGCCATCAGCACTATCAGACAGGCGGAGGTCAGGTAAACCGCCCGCCAGCCAGCAATATCCGCCAGGCTGCCAGCGACAACGCGGGAGAGCAAAATACCCAACACAATGCCGCTGGTCACCGTGCCGACAATCTTCCCGCGTTGCTCCGGTGCCGCCAGGGTGGCGGCCCAGGCCACCACCAGCTGCACCACCACCGCCAGCAGGCCAATAAAGAACAGCGCACACAGCAGAGTGACAAAATTGGGCGCTAATCCCGCCGCCAGCAGTGCCGTAGCCGAGAGCGACAGCAGCGTGATGGTGAGGGTTTTTCGGTTAATCCCATCCCCGAGCGGCACAAGAAAAATCAACCCGAGCGCATAGCCCGCCTGGGTGGCTGTTACCACGCTGCCAATCACCGCCTGGGGAATATTGAGCGTCAGCGCAATGGATTCCAGTAAAGGCTGTGACGCGTAAACATTTGCCACCGACAGCGCGCTTATCAGCGAGAACAAAAAAACAATGCCCGGTTTCAGCACCAGAGCAGCGCCAGATCCTGCATCCTGCGTAATACCCGCCTCTACACTCAACTTATTCCTCATCGCGCCCGCCCATTCTGGTTGTTTTTTAAAACCACAAGAGCGACAGAGATAGCATTGACGGTTTTCTTTTGCAACCAGTTTGCGAGGGACTTATACTCATCTCCCTCAAAAGAGATGCCGGGAGTGCAGAAATGGCGAAACAGGAATCCCTCAGAACCAGTGAATGCCCCGTGGCCCGAACCCTCGAGTCGATTGGTGAGCGCTGGTGTTTGATGATTATCCGGGAAGCGTTTGACGATGTGCGCAGGTTCAGTGAGTTTCAAAAAAATCTGGGGCTGGCAAAAAACATTCTCGCCGCTCGCCTCAAACTGTTAGTTGAGCACGGCATCTTTGAGATCTGTCCGGCATCCGATGGCAGCGCCTACAGTGAATATGTCCTCACCGACCAAGGCCGCGCGGTGTTTCCCATTGTGGTGGCGATGCGGCAATGGGGTGAGCGCTACCTCTTTGCCGAGGGAGAGGTGCACTCTGTGCTGGTAGATAACACCAGCGGTCAGCCTCTGCAGCCGTTACGTGTCTGCTCCGCAGAGGGGAAAAAAGTGGAACCGGCGGATTGCCACCGCCAGCGGGTGACGTCAGGTGGCACAGCGTAGTCGTCGATTTAGCTGGCCTGGCGGGCCAGCTAAAGAGAGATCGTTATTCAAATGAGGTTGCAGGGGTATTCGCCCGCGCGCTGCTTGCCTGCACAAGACGTACTTTTGTGCCAATAACAAGCGCAGCAAGGAACATGACGCCACCTGCGACAACAAAGACACCGGTTATGCCGCTCAGGCCAAAGATGACGCCTCCCAGCGCCGCCCCGATAGCGATTGAGGATTGTACGGCGGCGACCACCATGCCGCCGGCCGTTTCCGCCTGATCCGGAACAGCGCGTGCTACCCAGTTGGACCAGGCTACCGGGATGCCGCCGAATGCCAGCCCCCATATCGCAACCAGCAGCATCAGCCCGCTTTCCGCAAGTGGGAATATGATCATGCTTAATGCGGCTGCACCGACAATGGCTGGCATCACCACCAGAGTGAGGCGAAGGCTATGCTCGATTAGCCAACCGGAAAGCAGCGTGCCGATAAAATTGGCGACGCCAAAGCCCAGCAGAATCAACGACAAGCGATCGACATCCAGCGGCACAACGCTCTCCAGCGCCGGGCGGATATAGGTAAACAGCGCATATTGACCGGTATGCGCCAGTACGCATCCCATCATACCTGTCGCAATGCCTGGCCTGCGGAGTAAGTCTGCCACTGAGACCGTTTTCACCGTGCTGCGCGGCGGCATCGCGGGGAGCGTAAAGAGCTGGACGATCAGCGTCAGCGCCCCTACTGCTGTTGCTGCGATAAAGGCACTGCGCCAACCGTACATTCCCCCCAGATAGCTGCCCAGCGGTATCGAAACCACTGTCCCGACAGCAATACCGCTGAAAATGATGGCAAGCGCGCGCGGCACCAGGTTTTCAGGCACGAGGCGCATGGCGACGGCTGCTGCCATACTCCAGAACCCGCCGAGCGCGATCCCGAGCAGGATGCGCATCGCTAAAACAATCATCAGGCTCGAAGAGAGCGCAACCAGCAGGTTAGAGGCAATCATCAGGGCCGTGAAACCAAGCAGAACAATTCGTCGATCGAGGCTGCGGGTTAGCCGGGGAACGACCAGCCCGGCAAACAGCGCGACCACTGCCGTTACCGTGACCGCCTGGCCCGCCATCGATTCGGTGACACCCAGATCGTAGGCCATCGGCGTCAGTAAACTGGCAGGAAGGTATTCCGCCGTCAGCAGACCAAACACGCCCATTGCCAGTGAAAACACCGCCAGCCATGCCGATCCTGATCCTTTACCCTCTTTGACCTTTGTGCATCGTGCTTCAGTTACATCATTTCTCATCACAATCTCTTCCTGGGTTAAATTTCCACCCAAAGTCTAGAGTTGAACGTCTGGACGATCTATGATGCTGCGTCCTGCATTTTTACCCGAAACGCCTGATATGAACACAGAAGCACATTTTGCCCTCTCCTCCGATTTGATCAGTGAACTGCTGATGGGTTTACGCCTGCGCGGCGTTCAGTACCGTCGTGTGCAAACCGGGCCCGAATTTGGCGTCGGTTTCGACACCAAACCGGGCCACGCCTATTTCCATTACGTCGCGGTGGGTGACGTCCTTTTACGCCTCAGGGATGGCACGCTGCATGCACTCAAAGCCGGAAGCGCGGTATTTATGCCCCAGGGCGCCAGCCATCAACTGCTCTCCAGCGCAACGAGTACTTTTCAGCACATTGATGAACTGGGTGCCGCGCCTATCGGCGAATCCGTGCATGGGGTCGACACCTGCCCCAGTACACTGCCGACGCCAAGCACGGTGCTTTTTTATGGCTGTATGGAGTTTGATCTCGGCGCGATGCAGGCGTTGGGTAAACTGATGCCTGAAGCAATGGTGGTTGACGCCGGGGAGCAGCGTTATCCGGGGCTGGTGCCCATCATGAACGCGATGAAAAGTGAAATTTGCTCCGGGCGTATTGGCTTCGCCGGTATTCTCGCCCGGCTTGCCGAGGTGGCCGCGTCCATGATCGTGCGCGGATGGATCGAGTCCGGCGGAGAAAACGCCTCTGGTCTTATGGCTGCCCTGCGCGATCCCCGCCTGGCGCGCGCCATTCTGGCGCTCCACCGCGATCCAGGCCGGGAGTGGAGCGTTGCCGAACTGGCAAGCCAGGCGAATGTCTCTCGCTCTGTTTTTGCCGATCGTTTTAAGTCCACCATTGGTGTCTCGCCCTTACGCTATGCCACGGAGTTACGTATGCGCCTGGCAAGTCACTGGATCAGCAATGAGAAACTCGCCATCGAGACGGTCGCCCAGCGTCTGGGTTATGCCTCGCAGGCCGCCTTCAGCCGTGCGTTCAAACGCATCAATGGATGCCCTCCCGGCGTGCTGCGACAACGTTGAGCGAAAGATGTGTGGCTGGGTGGCAGCCATAATAGCGGTCTGTTCACACGGAACAGGTTCAGCCACGCTGCATCGCTTTGACCCTGTCGACAAAAAGCCTCAATGCGACGGGCATATGGCGATGTTGCGGAAAGTAGAGCGCAATTCCTGCTGACGCCACCGCCCAGTCGTCAAGCAGCGTCACCAGTTGCCGATCGCCAAGATGGCGGCGGGCGTATCGCTCCGGCACATAGGCAATGCCTAAACCGGCGACGGCGGCTTCGACCATTAACGCGCTGTTATTCAGCGTCAGGCTACCCGGCACATCCAGCGCGAACTGCGCGTCACCCTGCTGATACTCCCAGTGATAGCGTTTTCCGCCGGGCAAACGCTGGCGCAAACAGCGGTGTTGCATCAGGTCTTGCGGATGCGAGATCGTTGGCCGCCCTGCCAGATAAGCGGGCGAAGCGACCGTTACAAAGCGCAGTGGCCCGCTGAGAGGAATGGCGATCATATCGCCCGGCACATCTTCAACCAGACGAATGCCGGCATCAAACCCCTGCTCGACGATGTCGACCAGTTGCCCCTGCGCCACCAGATCAATTTCAATTCCGGGCTTTTGCTGGATAAAGTCCGGCAACACCGTTTCCAGCAGCAGGCCGATCGCTGTATCGCTGGCGCTGATACGCAGCGTGCCATAAGGCTGCTGCGCGCTGGCGCTCACATCATTTAGCAACTCATCCATTTCAGCCAGCAGCGGCGACAGGCGCGCCATCAGCATTTCACCAGCATCGGTGAGCGCAACGCTGCGGGTGGTGCGCAGAAAGAGCTGCACGCCAAGCGATGTCTCCAGCCCTTTGATCGTGTGGCTCAGTGACGAGCGTTTCAGCCCAAGCATATCGGCCGCGCGGCTAAAGCTCCGCTGCTCGGCAACGGTTTTCACCGCTAACAGTTCATTCCAGGAGGGACGTTTCATTGTTGAATATTCCACACCAGCTCATTCCAGTTCAGGGCGATTATGGCATCAATCATTCGTTTTATGATTGTTTCCACTTTATCAAACGGAGATAAGCATAATGAAAACCTGGCTAATAACCGGCGCATCCAGCGGCCTGGGTCGCCTGATGTGTGAAGCGCTGCTGGCACGCGGCGATCGGGTGGTTGCAAGCGTGCGCAAGAAAGCTGTGCTGGATGAGATGGCAGCGAAGTATGGCGACCTTTTGCAGGTCATCGTGCTCGATCTGAGCCAGTCGGCAACGATAAAACCGACCATTGAGGCGGCATTTTCGCAGGCGGGACGCATCGATGTGGTGGTCAGCAATGCCGCCTACGGCCTGTTTGGTGCCGCCGAGGAGCTGAACGATGCCCAGATTGAGCGGCAAATCGCCACCAATCTCACCGGCTCCATTCAACTGATCCGCGCGGCGATCCCATTGTTGAGAGAACAAGGCGGCGGGCGAATTGTGCAGGTTTCGTCAGAAGGGGGGCAGATCGCCTATCCTGATTTCAGTCTCTATCATGCGACGAAGTGGGGAGTTGAAGGCTTTGTCGAAGCGGTTCGTCAGGAAGTTGCGGCCTTCGGCATTGACTTCTTGCTGGTCGAGCCAGGCCCGACGGCGACGCAATTCGGTGCAGGTCTGGATATTGCCGATGCCCTGCCCGCCTACCGCGATACGCCCGCGGGGAGACTGCGTGCGGCTTTGCTTGCGGGTGAGTTCGCCATCAAAGGCGATGCGCAGAAGTGCGTGGCGGCAATGATTGCAGCGGCGGACGCTGCCAGCCCCCCGCTTCGCCTGCCGCTCGGCAGCACGGCTTATGAGAATATCAACGCCGCGCTGGAAAGCCGCCTTGAAGCGTTGCAGGAGATGAAAGCGGTAGCGTATAGCGCCGATCGTGAGCAGAAGTAAGCGGATAAGGTGAAAATAGTAACGGATCGCGTAATGTATCAGTGTCATTAAAAAACTGAGCTGGACTCAGATAACTATGGAGTGACCTAATGAGCGAAACATTCACCATAAAAAACTTCAATAAAGTAAATGACATACGTTTTGAGCGGGAGCCTCTCTATGCCTCAGAGGGCGGTTCGCTCACCTCCGGCACGCTGGCCCAAAAGCTCGGCGCCTCTGTTGATACGCTTCCGCCGGGGAAAAGATCGACGCCCTTCCATTTCCATCATGTTCAGGAGGAGATGTTTATCATTCTGAAGGGGAACGGCACGCTGAGGATCGCCGAACGGATGATTGCCATCGAAGAGGGAGACGTTATTACCATTCCGCCCGGGAAAGCGTGGCCGCATCAGATTATCAACACCTCCTCCCTGCCGCTGATGTATATGTCTGTCAGCACCATGGAGTTCCCCGAAGTGTGCGAATACCCGGATTCGAATAAATATTTAGTGAAATCCACCAATCAGAAAGATGATGGTTTCAGGGTGCTCGACTTCAGGGGTAAAGGCGTCGATTACTGGGAAGGCGAACCGTGAGGAGTTGAATTTGGTGCGCGCTGCGGCAAAAGAAGCTTGTCACGGCGCTCAAAAACCCTACCAAACCGCACCGCTGGATAAGGTTATTTTTAATACGCTCTTTTAGGCTGATGACACTTAACGACGCTTACCGGGAGTAACACGCCATGACAAATCAAACACCGCAGGCAGTAGCAGAAACCTTTTTTCACCGTATCGCCAACGCAGAAGACGTGAATGAGATCGCGGCGCTGGTGAGTGAGAACGTCGACTGGTTGGTGGCGGGAAATACCCGGCTGGTTCCGTGGATTGGCCGCAAAGAGGGCAGAAAAGGCGTGGCAGAATTTTATGCACAAATCCGCTCACACCTGACGCCAGAGCGGTTTGAAATCAAAGATATCCTCGTCAAGGATAAGCGGGTTGTGACGATTGGAGAGCTTGCATCCCGGGTTAAAAAAACCGACAAGCTGATCGAAACAGAATTTGTCCTCGATATGGAGATTGAAAACGGCCTTATTACTCGCTTTCGCATGTTCGAGGATAGCTATGCCGTTTCCGAGGCGTGCCGTTGATGGCTGGTGTGATTTGCGTTAAATGTCCTCTTCAGGCGCGAAGCGGACGAGCTAATTGAAGTGAAGGGCTGCTTTGAGCGAAGAGCGGACATTGCAGAAAAATCTAAATAGTTATGGTATTATTATAAAATATCATTACCAATAACGATTAAATCCTCTATGAAGCATGTTGGTAAAATGCTTTAATTAAAATCACAGTGGTTTTTTATTTATAAACTTAAGTAAGCAAAGGTGGTAAACATGAATGCCAATAACTTTAAAAAAATATCACACGAAATAAACGGAGAGGGATGTATTTTAAAGATATCATCCTTCCGCTTGCATTAGCGCTTCTTGGAATATTAGGAACTTTAGGAGGAGTACTTATTACAAACTACCAGAACTCTGTTACCGAAAAAGAATCTCGCCTTTATGAATACCAGACTAAAATAATCGAACAGAGAATTACCATCATTGATAGAGCTGCTAAGATTTTTGGTAAATCTCCGGGTTTGCAAGATATTTGGAATGAACACCTTAACATGATAAAAAAAGGTAAAGTTGATCAACTGGTTGTTGATAAATTAACTGATGCTCAAGGCGAGTTTCAGAGCATTATTTATCTCTCAAGCATTTATTTTGGTCCTAAAACTCAACAAGCACTTAAGGATTTTGATGAAAACCCAGGTCCATGGTGGACAAAACCCAAAGATAAACAAGATAATTTCGTATCATCCATGGCCTTAGAAATTAACTATGGGATAAAATAATCTGACAACATATTATTTCGAAAGTGTAAAAAATCATCTTCAGTTGGATATCGTGAGAAATGTATACAGAGAAGCATTATGGATATTATTCGCCAAGATGCTTTTCATGTCCGATTTTGGTACATAGCAGACTGCTGTGGACTACTGAAGCCCGCTGTGAGCGAAAAGCGGAAGTTAGCAATTCCTCTCATGACTGATTAATATGAAAGAATTACTTATGGACTTCTTGAATATAAATGGGGCGATTTATGATCTATGCCTGGATTGATGGTAAGAGACGTCAGCCATTAGTTAAGGGTGAAAAGACAATATGCAGGGATTGCGGGGGCACGTTATCAGCCGTTTTACCTGCACAAAACATTTACCACTGGAGGCATAAAGCTAGAGACTGCGATACTTGGAGTGAACCTGAAGGCCCATGGCATCTCGGCTGGAAGGAGTATTTCAATGAAGAGTGCCGAGAAGTTTCACTCAAGGACGATTTAAAAAATGAACTTCATCGGGCAGATATACTATATGGGCAAGGTACAGGCCTTGAGACAGTCTTAGAGCTCCAGCACTCACCTATATCCGAAGAGGAACGAATTTCCCGTGAGACATTTTATAGAAAGGGACGACGTATGTTCTGGCTAGTGCATATTGATGCTTCGTCAACTTCATCAAATGGCTGGAATTTCCATATTTCTCTTGATTTTAAAAGCCGTAATGTGAAGCATGATGATCATAGCTTCGCTATAATGCAGTGGTTTGGTCGTAGCACGCAGTTTATAGAGAAATGGAAGAGATCCAACGCCTATGTTTTCTTCGACTTCAAAGGACACATTTTCTTTCTAGCCAATAAGAGATTGTCCGAAAAACTTAACAATGGCATTCCTCTATTGAAAGGAGAGTATGCCCTGTGCTTGCTTACTCGTGAAGAATTTATAGATGCAGTTAAACGCTCAAACTCCTAGTGGCAGTATCAGCTTATGTGTAGTGGCCGACAAAACTAGAATTCGGATTGCAAATTCGTAAAAGCGCTCGAGACTAGATGTAAATGATGATACAGCCTCGCGATAGTGTCAAATATTGCGTGAGCGCCAATGTCAAATAAAATTTCAAATTTTTGCCGCTGAAGGAATCTGTTACGGTTGCATGGCCAAAAGAGTAAGTGACTTCATAACAGCCGTTATCTTTAAATTCGACGCGTGTAAACTCCCCAGATGGTCGACCAAATTCTTGTAGGAATTGCATGTAGGGGTTTATTCGACGCCTCAATTCTCTCTTTAGGTATAACGCACGCATTTGCGGCTGGTTTGTAGCACAGCGGAAACCCTGTCTGACAACATGCGCTTGTTAGGCTTTTCATCTGTCACATTATTCCAATTTCTTTAAACTGCGCGACCTCAATTTGTTAGATACCATCGAGGTTTTGGGCTTATAGGCTCCAGTCCTTTTACCTCGTCTACGAGAGCGATATCTTTCATTTCTCTCAAGCGTCGGCCAATAACTTCTCTGCTATTTGCCGCCATACCAAGCTGTTGAGCAATACCACTAGAGGTTCTTATTGTATATTTGCTCTAATTTATAGCTGACAGTATTTTTAAATCTCTATCATTTAGCTTTGATTTTATACTTTCTCCTTTGAAATCATAAGGTTCGTTTGACTCAACTCCTAGCTCTTCTGACCTTTCAATCAGAGGTTTAACAGGTTCTTCATAACTGTCTACTTTTTTGTCGATGGATTCAGCTTTTTGTTTCAGATCGTTTAATACCTTCGATGACACGCCATTGATAAATGATCTTGAAAAAATAGAGGCAACCATGCAAAAACCAGCCAGAATAAAATAACTTACAGTGATCGTACTTAATTCAACGAGCAAGCTGCTCGATAGCATACTCAAAAATAGCGGAACCATTACCGACACAGAAACACCTAACACTATGCTTTTAGCAACCGATCGAAACTCAAACTTCAAGTTATCATCAGAAAGAAAATTAGCCAAGCCGCCTAAAATTCCCGTTGTGGCCATTATTAATGCAACAATTACCTCATGAGTCATAACGTTCTATGATTCCCTGGTGAGCCCAACACCGCGCTCACCGGCTAAATGAAGCGCAGCGTAATTTTAGTCCGTGTGCAGCGCTTTGTTAGCCGAAACTGATGTGATTCTTAGTTATATCTTTATATCTCTTATCATTGTGTACTTTATGGAGGTTCGTTTGGTTGGCGATCAAAAAATCTATAATTTCTTGAATTCTTTCGCTACGAGCATTGGCTCTTAACAAAGTCAAAACGCTTACCATATGTTGCTGGCAGTATTTATTGTCTAAATTAACGCGCACTTCATTAGAGTGCATTGCTATAACTGTATTGATAATATTTTGATCGCCAAGCATACCAAAAAACTGATCATACAAGGGGCGCCCCGCCGGAGAAACACCAGTATTATATGGTGTTCCTTTACCAACACGGCAAATCAAAACTGTTTTAATAAGCTTATGAACCCTCTCTGATGGGATATCGTTTTCAGTCTTTAAATACGAAAGAATTTTCCGCATATGAGGGGGTTCATTATAAAAGTTATCCCAAGCATACCTAGCCTCTAAGAGATCGTCGGCATGGCCGTCCAGTGATATAATTCTAGAGTCTAATGATTGATAACGATTACCATCACAAAACGTAAAAAATTCAATGCCTAAAGCATGTTTCTCGTTATGAAGGTTGTTCTTGTATCCGTCTAGAGTCACGCCGAGCTTGTATTTGACGCTCTCACTGCTTTTATTCCAAATATGCGGAGCAAAAAGAGCGATATTTTTTCTGACAACGTTTCCTGTTGAATCAGATATATATATGCCGAAAATACTATTGAGTAGATTGTCAGTATTCTGAAGCGACAGATCATTCAAAGGTCTTTCCATGCTTTGAATTGTGGCTTCATCAAGGACATCAGTGGATCTTTTAAGATTCTCAATGAATGATTTTATTTGTATGGCAGATGCAGACGGTTTGTCGTTCAAAATATCTTGAACGCATGTTTGGAGCCAGCCAAGAAGTTCAAAAGCATTTATGGAGTATGAATTTGGGTGCGACGCACCAATGTCATTCCTCATAGTCAATATATGATTGAGCTTGGTGTAAACAATGTCAGATATTAATTCAAGTTTACGGCATGTATTAATAAGGGTGTTGTCTTTTAAACCAGAAAGATCTTCTTCGGTAGAATAAAGCTCTCTACGTCCTCCGCCGACTGCGGCATCAAAGAACATATCGAGACCATAAACTACCACTTTTTCCCTTAAATTCAGTACGACTTCATTCCAAACATAATTCAATGATGCGTCAAATAGTCCTATAGCCGCACCAGCAACGAACTTTGATAAATATCGCGCATCTCTTTTTACCTCAGCAGGTAAAGATTCTATGAATGCGGGGAGATTGTTTTCAATAATTTGGCGCTCAGGGAGAGAGGCAATTATATTTTCGGTCGGCAAACCAAGATAGGCTAAATATCCTTCAAATTTCGTTGTGTCTGTGGAAAGCAACCCTGTTCCAGGTTTTGCAATCAATTCTGAACTCATACTATTATTTCCTTATCTGGTTGAGGATTAGAGAACTGCTAACCCTTTTAGAAGAGGCGCGACGTCAGGAGCATCCCTTGCCTAAACTCGTTAAGCTATTTACGAACAAACGCCACCAGTATTTGGGTTGGAGCCAATACATACTTCATACGATACAACCTATCACGAATCAAGCAGGAGCCATCCAAGATTGCCATAAAAGGTACATTTAACCTTGTCACAGCATCCCAACGGTGGGCGTATTCGGTTTTGCAGCTCGGGTACTTTGCCCCAACATCCTAAAATAACGCCTTCGATTAACCGCTGAACTCAGCTTTCAAGCGCAGCAACGATAGATGCTTCCATTTTCTCCGGCTTGGTAAACGGCGCAAAGCGCTTGATCGGTTTGCCGTCGCGGCCGATCAGGAACTTGGTGAAGTTCCACTTGATCCGCTCCCCCAGTACGCCGGGCAGCGCCTTTTTCAGGTAACGAAACAGCGGATGCGCGGCGGCGCCGTTGACTTCAATTTTCTCAAACATCGGAAAGCTCACGCCGTAGTTAATGTGGCAAGTCTGCGCGATATCATCCGCACTGCCGGGCTCCTGTTTACCAAACTGGTTACAGGGAAAACCGAGCACCACCAGCCCCTGGGCGGCATATTTCTGATAGAGCATTTCGAGGCCGGCGTATTGTGGCGTGAAGCCGCAATGGCTGGCGGTATTAACGACCAGCACCACCTTCCCCGCGTAGTCGGTCATCGGAACAGGCTCGCCGCTAAGGCTGGTGGCGGTATGTTGATGAAAAGTGCTCATATGAGGTCCTCGTAGCAGAACAGGTCGACATTACCGCTCAGCGCGTGTCTGGGGGCACATGGTGGCAAAGTTGGCGCTAAAGAACAACAAACCGCACCGCTTCGCGGTTTTGCTGCGTGATAGCCGCCTCTTTTTAGCGCCGCTTGCCGGGGTAAAAAGCGAAAAACATTTTTTTATCGAATAGATCCCCAGGGTGTTGCGTTTACCCATCATCAACAGACTGATGGAATCGCTTTATGACCGCAACAACACCGGCGCTGACACGACAGCGCTACGATAGTTTTACCCTGATACTGCACTGGGTCACCGCAGCCAGCGTCATTTTCCTCTTTGCCAGCGCACATATCTGGGAGCTGATGGAGCGCGGGACGCCGCTGCGAAAAGGGTTGCAGGCCGTGCATATCTCCTGTGGCATCCTGCTGGCGTTGGTGATGGTTGTCCGCCCGCTCTGGCGGCTATTCAGCCAGCGCTCTCGCCAGTTTTCAATGCCGCCGCTCGAGGGTTCCACTCTGGCGAAAGGGCTCGCGCACGGCATGCACGGCGCGCTCTATCTGCTTCTTTTTACGCAAATCGTGCTCGGGTTTCTTTTCCGCTGGTCACAGCATGAGCCTTTCCAGTTCTTTGGTCTGTTCGACCTGACAGGCTGGGTGGAAATTCCCCCCACCTTGCGGCATACCCTTGCTGGGTGGCACGACACGGTAGCGTGGGCGCTGATCTCACTGGCGCTGGTGCATGCGCTGGCCGCGCTTTTCCATCACTACCTGTTACGGGACGGCGTGCTGCGGCGCATGCTGCCCGGCCGTGCGTTTCGTTAACCTGGAGTCCACCATGAAATTACCCACCGCCATGATTCAACGTCTGCTGCCTGTGGCCTTTGTTCTGTTAAGCGCGCCGGTTTTTGCCGCCGGGGACGATAGCAGTAACAGCAAAACGCCGGATTGCCCAACCGGGCAGGTGTACGACAGTTCGACAAAGCAGTGCGTGCCCGAAAAAACAGGCCAGCTCAGTGATGAAGATAAAACCCGTTACGCCTATCATCTGGCAAAAAAAGGGGAGTATCAGGCTGCCCTGAATCTGCTCAACACGCTGAAAAAGGGCGATACGGCTGAAGCGTGGAATTATCGCGGCTACGCCACGCGCAAATTGGGGCGTACGGATGAGGGTATCGGCTATTATCAGCGCGCTATCGCCCTCGATCCTACCTATGCCAAAGTGCGGGAATATCTGGGTGAAGCGTGGCTTATCAAAGGGCGTCCTGACCTGGCGAAAGCACAACTGAAAACCATCGCCACACTCTGCGGGCAGAGTTGCGAGGAGTATCGGGATCTCGAAGCGGCAATTAACAGCCATGCTGGATCCTGAGTAAAGGTATGAGGATAAAAAAATCACTAGCAGTGACGTCCGCCAGCATCTTGCTGAACATCTGACACGCCTGTGGCGCTATGGGCTGGTGCTGTCGCGCAATCGTGAGGTTGCCGAAGAGCTGGTGCAGTCTACCTGTGTGCGCGCGCTGGAAAAAAGCGCGCAGTTCACCCCCGGCACGCGCATCGACAGCTGGTTATTCACCATCCTGCACTCCATCTGGATCTCAGATGTGCGTGCCCGCCGGGTGCGCCTCGGGCAGGGCTTCGTCGAAAGTGATGAACTGCTGGCGCCGGAGACCCATGAGCAGGATGAGGCTCGCCTGCACTATGGAAAAATTATGCAGCACGTCAGCGACCTGCCGGAAGCACAGCGCAACGCGGTCTTTTTGGTCTATGTCGAAGGTTTTACCTATCAGGAAGCGGCAGATACCTTGTCTGTGCCGATTGGCACCATCATGAGCCGGCTGGCGACGGCGAGGGCGAAAATTGCCCAGCTTATGCACGCCCCGCGACCTGTACAGGAGAAGCGACAGTGAAATCCATCAGATTTACAGCGCCCTATAGCGATGAGGCTATCGTCGCCTGGCTGGATGGCGAAATGGAGGCAAGCGACGCCCGGCGCTTCGAAGCCGCACTGGCTGAGGATGCAAAGCTCGCCGCACGCACTGACGCGTTAAGCCTTAATCAGCACGAGATTGCCAGCGCTTTTGCGCCACTGCTGAATGAAGCACCGCAGTCACGTATGGAAGCACAGCTCGCCACCCTGCTCGCCCGGCCAGCTGCAACTGAAGCGAAGGCCAATGGTGTCAGGCGACGGGCGCTGATCGCCGCCTCGCTCAGTTTTCTGGTGATCGGCTCCGGGCTGGGCTATCTGGCACGTCCTGCAACAAAGACGTTGGGAGAGAGCGAAAAAATTCGTGACCTTGAGGCGCAGTATATGTCGCTCTACAGCGCAGAGACGCTGCTTGATGCAGACAGCTCGCCCACAGCATTGCAGCGCGGGCTGGCACGCACGGCACAGGACATCGGTTTACGGGCGAATGAGCAACAACTTGAACTGCACGGAGCAGAGCTGAAAATGGTGCGCATCCTGCGTTACGACACCACCTCCATTGCGCAGATCGCCTGGATGCATGCCGATTATGGCCCGATGGCGCTCTGTATTTCGCCGGACAGCCAGCCCGTGCGCACGGAGCTGAATCACGAGCAGCGCCACCAGATGAACCTTGTCTGGTGGCATGCAGACGGTTACCAGTTTGTGTTGATTGGCCGCAACCCCACGTCCCAGCTGAAGCAAAACGCGCTCACCCTGCAGGCGGCGCTTTCATAGTCAAAGGCGCGCTCAGACGGCCCGGTGCAGGCGGGCCTGAATCGCAATATTGATGGTCACATGGTCATCAACCAATGTCGCGAAACTGGCCATATTGAACGCCGAGCGTGAAATCGTGGTTGTTGCATGCAGGGAAAGGTTCTCTGGCCCGCTGGTTTTATCATTCAGCAAGGCATCCAGAATCACCGGGCGCGCAATGTTCTTCACCGCCAGAGTGCCCAGGATCCGATAGTGGCCCTGCCCGATCGCCACCACCCGGCTGCTGGTGAATATGATGTTCGGGTAGCGTTCAGCGTCAAAAAAGAGGCTACTTTTCATCTGCCAGGTTAACAGCTGATTCGAGGCATTGAGCGTCGCCACCGGAATGGCAACATGGACAGTGTCATCTCTGTCGTTGCCAGCATTAAGCGCAATATCCCCGGTGACATTTCCTAGCCTTGCCTGTGACATATCGCTAAATGCCTGCCAGGAGAGGGTAATGGTGGTCTCCTGCGAATTAATACGGTAGTCAGCCGGGCTGGCAAATAACGAAGAGGAACAGAACAGAAATCCGAGAGCGATGGCAGGCACGATACGCGTCATGTTGATAATCCCTGGGGTGTTTAGCGTGTAAACGTGCCAACCCGGTTTTTTATTCGACTCCCTTTTGCTGAATCTGAAAGTGCTACGGTTGCAGCGCTTCGCGGGTTGGGCCCTGGAAGTAAATCTGGCCGATATGGCAACTTCGCGGCTGCGTCAGCACAAAACGCATCGTCTCCCAGACCGAACGCCCATTCAGCAGACGCTCGCCCATTTTCGCCTGGCTCGCAGCAATCGGGTCTAATCCTGTCACTTCAAAATCAGGTGGATAGAGCCCGGTAACCCGAATATTCTCTTCGCTAAGTTGCTGAGACAGTTTCGTGATAAACCCGCTAAGCCCATGCTTGCTGGCGAAAAACGCCGGGTGGGCAATGGAGTCCGTAAAGTTCGGGATACCGCATGAAGAGATGATGGCGACGATATCCGCGCTCTCTGATCGCCGAAGCCCCGGCAGCAACGCTTGCGTCAGCAGAATCGACCCGGTCACGCCAGAGTTGATGGTCGTGATAATGTCTGCCGCAGGCTGCTCGTCTAAGGTGCCTGACAACCACTGCGCAGCATTGAGGATCAACATGTCGATGGGCTTGTCTGACCCTAAAAGCCGATCGGCAAAGTGAGAGAAGGATTCAGGCTGGGCTAAATCGCAGAGATACCCTCTTGCGACACCGCCCTCCGCGGTAATGATGCCGCAGGTTTTCTCAATATCCTCAGCCCGCCGCGCGGAAAAAGCGACTTCAACGCCCTCTCGCGCCAGCCATACGCAGAGCGCCTGGCCAAATCCCCTGCCCCCGCCGGTAATAACCGCTCTTTTACCTTTCAGCATCTTCATCTCCTCTTTTTTCTCTGTGAAGGGAGATATACATGAGGAGGCGGGGTGACATCTTTCCGTTCGTGCCATTTTTAAATGAGCGTTGTTCAGATTAGAGATTGAAAACGTTATTTGCCTGGTGTTATAAGCGAAGAGGCGCTTCTGTCATCTTTCTCTTTGCTGTTTTAATCGTTAACGCATCACTAAAGGCCAGAAAATGATTAAGTCAGTTCACTCAATAACGACCACCACCACCGGGCCTTGCGGCGGTGTGGAGTTATCTGTGACTGAATTCTGACAAACAGATCCTCGCCCCCGCCAAACCGGACGGGGAAAACGATCTCTCCGTTCATAACATGCTGAATGGAGACACATCATGATTTCATCTGACAAGGCACTTTTGGTTATCGATATGCAGCAGGGGCTTTTCCGTGGCCCTGTTGCCCCACACTGCGCAGACAGCGTGCTGGAAAATATTTGCCTGCTGATTGCTAAAGCGAGACAGGATCGGGTGCCGATCTTTTTTGCCCGCCACACCGGACCAGATGACTCGCCCTTCTCAGAGCAGAGCCCGCTAACGCAACTGATAGCGGAAATGGATGTTGATGCCGGGCGGGATATCATCTTTGTTAAAAAGTACCCCAGCTGTTTTCGGGATACGATCCTGCTGCATCACCTCGAGCAGGCAGGCGTAAAACAGCTGGTTATTGTCGGCATGAAAACAGAGTTTTGTGTCGATACGACCTGCAGGGCAGCGCCGGAGCGGGGCTTTAAAACCGTGCTGATTTCAGATGCGCACACCACCATGGATAGCGAATGCTTGTCAGCAAGTGACATCATCAGCCATCACAATGCCACGCTCGGCGGGCCGTTTGTAACGCTTTCGACCGCAGCTGAATGGCATTTTGGCTCTGACAAAAACGCCTGAAGGTTGATGCCCCCCTGATTCTGGGGGGCGCTACAGTTATCTTCGGGCAGAGATACGACCCGGCATCATGGTTAATAACAGAGCTGCAATCGCTAATGCGCAGGCAAGCCACAGAGGCGCGGTAAGCGTTAACGCATCAACCAGCTCCCCGCCAACCCATGCCCCTGTCGCAATGCCAATATTAAATATGCCGACATAAAGGGCTGCGGCTATCTCAACGGCGTCGGGAGCGGCTTTCATCATCCAGGTCATCAGCCCGACGGAGAGCCCACCGTATGCCAGCCCCCAGAAAATCAAAATCGCCCCGCCGCCCATGACCGTCTGCCCTGCGCTCAGAAAAAGCAGCGGCGTTACGGCCAGTGCCGTTGCCACCACCATCAGCGTGCGCGTGGTATTGCGGGCAGCGCCAATCCCCACAAGGAAATTACCAATGATGCCCGCGATACCGTAGGCGAAGAGGATCGCCCAAATCCACTGGGTATGGAATCCGGACACGGAGATCAACAGCGGGCGTACGAAGGTAAAAGCCGCAAAATGGCTGGTAACCAGCAACAGTGTCAGGAGCAAACCTGCCACTA
Source organism: Kosakonia sp. S57 (assembly GCF_016516575.1). Classification (NCBI taxonomy): domain Bacteria; kingdom Pseudomonadati; phylum Pseudomonadota; class Gammaproteobacteria; order Enterobacterales; family Enterobacteriaceae; genus Kosakonia; species Kosakonia sp. S57. The sequence continues at coordinate 285,971 of NZ_JACVUL010000001.1, forward strand.
ATGTGCGGTTGGTAAGTTGCGCAATGAACTGGCCGACCTTCGCGGAAGCAGCAACAGGCAAAGGCGGGATAACAGCAAGATGCAGCGCCAGGACCAGCGTGCTAAAAAGCGCCATGCAGCCAAAAGCCCAACGCCATCCGATCGCATCGCCAATGAACGCCCCCAGCGGTACGCCGAGTACCGATGCGGCCGCAACACCGCCAAATATAATGGATGTCGCCAGGCCAACCGATTTCTCCGGCACCAGGCGCGCCGCCAGACCGCCAGCGATGGCCCAGATTCCCCCCATGCATAAGCCAACAAGGGCGCGCGCCATCAGCATCATGGCCAGGCTGGATGCCAACGCCGAGGCCAGGTTAGCCACTATCAGCAGCACCAGCAGGCCACACAGTATCAAACGCCGATCGATCCCCCCCGATGCAATAACCACGAAGGGTGCGAATAACGCAGCAAGCAGTGCTGGCAGAGAGATCACCAGCCCCGCACTGCCTGTGGTGACAGAGAGCGTGGCGGCGATGTAAGTCAGCAACCCGACCGGCAGCATTTCCGTCGTCACTACAGAGAATGTTGCCAGACCAACCGCGAGGACCGGCGTCCATAAACCGCGAACCTGGGTCGCGCCAGAGAAAGTACTCATCATGCAGTTCCTTATGTGAGCGCCCTGTCAGGCGCAATGATCCGAACAACAACCTAGCCAGGCATACGCGGCTAAAATCAGCCCAGCCGCCGTAAAACGGCCGGTTCCAGGGGCAGAAAAAAGGTCTCGATAGAGTGTTGCCATCTCATTCTCCGGTAGCATGTGCTTGCCACAACGCCGTGGCACAGCGACAATTCATACAAGGCGTATGAAAACAATCCTATATTCATACGCTGCGTATGTAAATAATCATTCATTGCGTATGTAAAGGAAAAATCATGGTTCGCCGTACCCGTGCCGAGATGGAAGAGACAAGAGCGACATTGCTGACAACTGCCCGCCACTTTTTTAAAGAGCATGGCTTCGCTGAAACCTCGATGGATGATCTGACTGCTCAGGCAGGGCTGACGCGTGGTGCGCTCTATTACCACTTCGGGGATAAAAAAGGCTTACTGGCCGCGGTAGTAGAGCAAATTGATGATGAAATGGATCAACGGCTCCAGGCGATTTCGGACAGTGCAGCCGATCCGTGGGAAGGTTTTTGCAGCCGTTGCCGCGCTTGCCTTGAGATGGCGCTGGAGCCTGAGTTTCAGCGCATTATGTTGCGCGATGCCAAAGCCGTTCTGGGCGGTTTTTCACCTGAGTCGCAGCGCCATTGCGTGCAATCCATGCAGACCCTGATTCGCGATCTGATCCAGCAGGGCGTAATTGAAGAAGCCGACCCGGAGGGGCTCGCTTCGCTGATCTACGGAAGCCTGGCTGAAGCCGCGTTCTGGATTGCCGATAGCGATGAAAGCGATACGCGCCTCGCGCAAGGCATTGCCGCGCTGAACCTGCTACTTCGCGGATTACGTCCAGCTAAATAGCGTGCGCATCGCGGCATAAAAGGGCCGCTGCGAAGCGTATGCCTGAGTGCTAACCTTTCAGACTTCACAAAAAGCCAGCCAGATCCAGTGGGGGTTAATGGCGTGCAGATAGTGATAATGTGCAGTTTCCCGACATCATTTTGACAGGTGTGAGCGTGAGCACTTCAGCGATACATGAATGGCGTATGCATGATTTTCTGGTTAGCACAGACAACGAAAAACTGGACATACAGGCAGTGCACCACTATTTGACGAGATCCACATGGGCAAAAGGTATCGATCTGGAGACCGTCAAAGTTTCAGTCGCCAACAGCCTTAACTTTGGTGTTTATCACCATGAAACCCAGATAGGGTTTGCACGCCTGGTAACGGATCACGCGACTTTCGCTTATCTGTGTGATGTCTATCTCCTTGAGGAGCACCAGGGCGAAGGGTTGGGAAGATGGCTTATGGAGTCTATTCATCGTCACCCGGTGTTTGAAAAGCTTCGTACCATCGTGTTATTCACCACAACCGCGCCATGGCTTTATGAAAAGTTTGGCTATCAACCGGTGAACCGGCAAAATTACACCTGGTCCATTAGCCGGCCTGACATCTACACCAGCAAACATAACCAATAACAAACCCTTACGACACAACGCCCGGGTGAAACGTGATCCATCGCTTCCCTTTTCTCCCGTGAGGTGAAGCTGCTTAAGAAGCCGATACGCTTCGTAAAGCAGCTCCTTTTTTTCAGGCAGCGGTGTGGCCGGGAAACTCAACGGTCACCACTAATCCGCCCTCTTCAGAGGTGCTTAAGCTAACGCGGCTATTGTGTTGCTGCGCCACCGCCCTGACGATGGAGAGCCCTAACCCGCTGCCGCTCTGGATCTGATTGGGATCGCGGAAAAAGCGGTCGAAGACGCGCTCGCGCAGCTCAACGGGGATGCCGGGTCCGGCATCAGAGATGCGAAGCTGGGTGAATGCACCACACGTTCGCACTGCGACCTCAACCCGCCCGCATTCCGGGCTATATTTGATGGCATTTTCAATAACGTTATCAATTAGCGACATCAGACGCTCCCTGACACCGTCGATGCAAAACTCATCATCGGCGTAAAACTCCAGTTCAATCCGCCGCTCAGCGGCCAGCGGCGATAGCGCCGCCATGCGATCCTGGATAAGCGAGGTCAGCGGCACGGGAGCCATCACCGTATCGGTGCGCGCTTCGCTGTGCATCAGCAGCAGCAACTGATTAACGAGACGGGCAGCACGGCTGTTGCTACGAATAATTCCTGCCAGCAACGCCTGTTGACGCTCGCTGCTGATATAGCCCTGCAACGCCTCAACATTGATGCGCATCGCCGCCAGCGGGGTGCGCAGCTCGTGCGCGGCATCGGCAATAAACACCCGCTCCCGCTCCGTGCTTTCCCGCAATCTCGCCAGAAAGTCATTGATTGCATCTACCATCTGGCGAAGCTCTTTATGTTTTGGCACGGCGTTTAAGGGCGAGAGATCCTCCGGCGTGCGTAAGGCAATCTCGCTGACCACCCTGTTCCAGGGGCGCATGGCGATGCGGATCGACAGCCAGGCGGGAAAGAGCAGAAACGGGATGCAGACCAGCAGCGGCAAGATGTAGTAGCCGCGCGAGTTGAGGTAGATAAAGAAGTTCAAGCTGCCGGCAGGCGTGATAAGCGTCACCTCTGTATCGCCGTTTGCTGATTTCAGGGTACGGCTGGTCCAGCTGCGCCCTTCGCTTTCGCTCTTCTGTAGCTTGCCATAGCTGCTGTTGGTGACCCCGGATGGCGCGCCTTCAGAGGCGTAAATAATCGCGTGATGCTTGCGCACGATAAGGCTGATGGAGAGCGCCGGGTCGTCACCGCCGCCATACCCCTCGCGCAACGCCCGACTGAACGCTTCCAGCATCCTGGTTCGTTCCCGCGGGCGATCGTCCATATGATCGACCATGGTAAAGATGGTTTCGTAAGTCTCACTCCCGGTGAGGATCGGCGGGCTGCGCAGGTCCTCCCACAAAATAAAGGTGAGAAAGAGGCACCACAGCAGCGTAAGCAGCAGCATCTGGGCGATGATAATTCGCCGAGCCAGCGTCGGGGCCTTCAGGCTGCGCCAGAATGTTCCCATCACCCTTCCCTCTTCTCGATCGGAACGGTATCAATGACATACCCTACGCCGCGCACCGTGCGCACATACCCTTCGCCAATTTTGCGCCGCAGATTGCCCATATGCACATCGAGGGTGTTGCTCATATTCTCTTTTTCACCAAAGACGCGCTCTTCCAGAAAGCGGCGCGTCACCACGCGATCGGGGCGCAACAGTAGCGTCTCAAGCAGCGCGTACTCGCTTGCCGTCAGCTCAATCGTGCGTGCGCTTACGGTCACGCGCCGCGTTGGTACATGAAGAGACAACCCGCGAATGTCGATCACCTCATTGTCAAAACCGTAACTGCGCCGCGCAAGGGCTCTCACCCGCGCCAGCAGCTCGGCGAGCACAAAGGGTTTGACCAGATAATCATCAGCACCGGCATCCAGCCCGCTCAGGCGATCCTGCAACGTGCCTCGCGCAGTCAGAATAATGACCGGGATCCTGTTGAGCCGCTGGCGCAACGCCGCCATCAGGCTCATGCCATCGCCGTCGGGCAGCCCGAGATCCAGCAGCACCAGCTCCGGCACGCAGAGATCGAGCTGATGCAGCGCATCCGCTTTGCGGCGAACCCATATGACGTCTAGCCCTTGATCGGCCAGCGCAATACGTACGCCGTTGCCAAGATCGAGGTCGTCTTCGATAAGTAGAATTTTCACAATAGTTACGTTACCAGGCGTGAATGAAGAACGTCTGAAGAAAAAACGGTTGCTGAAATCTATCAGGTTTATCTCACCGTTACGCGCTTCAGGCTTTCTTCATTTTCGGCTCATGAGAACTTTAGGGTGGGTTTGCAAACTAGGCGTGACTCGTAATCAGATGACTCCATAAGGACGTATTTAATGAGAAACCCCGAACCGCGTCGTAAGTTCCTCCCTGCATTCCCGGGACGCCCGCTGAAAAACATCGTGCCGGGCGCGCTGCTGGCGTTGCTCGCCACTCCAACACTGGCGGCAGAACCGCCCCAGGGTACCACCTTAACGCTGGGGGGCAGCGTGGGTGTCGCGCCGCGCTATTCCGGTTCCGATGAAAACCGCGTCTCGACGGCGCTGGTGCTCGATTACTCAATGCGTAATGGCTTCTTCGCCAGCTCGACGCGCGGCCTCGGTTATGGCAACAGCCTTGGCAACGTCGATTACAGCGCGGCGCTGAGCTATCGCACCGGCCGTAAAGATCACAATGTAGACAGCGATACCATGAGCGACGGCAGCGACCACTTGCGCGGAATGGGCAATGTAAAAGGCTCGGCGCTCGGTGTGGTGGGCCTCGGGTATAAATTGACCAACTGGCTGAGTGCGCAGTTGCAGGCTGAGGTGCCCTTTTCCCAGCGCGATAACGGCGCGGTGCTGCATTTCGGTATCGTCAGCCCGCTTTATCACTCGCCGAAAAATAGCGTGACGCTGGGGCTAACCAGCAGCTGGGGGACAAATGATTATATGCAGACTTACTACGGGGTCAGTGCCACGCAGTCGGCCGCATCGGGTTTTACGCAATACACCGCCGGTTCGGGGATCTATGCCTGGTCACTCAATCTCGACTGGACGCACAACTTCACCGAACGCTGGAGCGTGGTCGCCGATGCAGGCTATACGCAGCTGGCGGGTGATGCGCGTAATAGCCCCATTGTGCAACGCAAAGCGTCCCCCACCGGAAGCCTGACTGTGACATATCGCTTCTGATGAATATTCGCCCCGGCGGCTGGCGGTTATCTGGCGTTACAGTACAGAGATTCTATCCGCCGGGTTAGCGATAAATGTTCTTCTTTTCAGTCAGTTAGCCTGGCTGAAACCTCTGTTGCCACTTCAGTGAAGGCACGGGCGGAGAAGCTTTGATAGCCATCTCTTCGCCCCAGTAAAACAGCCGTACGCTGTAACCGCTCGGGCTCAAGCGCGATGGCTAACAGGTCGTCCTGGGCAAACGCTGTCTTCGCAGGCAGCAACGTTGATAGCGGCGTCCAACGGACAATCTCAATCACCGCGCCAAGGGCGTTGGCTTCCATCAGCACCTGTGGAGTGATGTGATGCTTGCGAAAGTAACGATCGATCTGCTCGCGCGTCGCGAACTCGGTACTGAGTAACACAAGCGACTCTTCGCCAAGCCTTTGCAACTCAACACGTTTCTCTTTCGACAAGGGGTGTCTGGGGCTGACCACCAGCGCAAGCGTCTCCTCCAGCAACGGCACCGATTCAATATCGGGACTGTGCACCGGCGCAAAAGCGATACCCACGTCCAGCTCCCCTGCCAGAAGCCGCTCCTCGATTTGCTCCTGGGCGATCTCCTGCACGCTGAGGGTGATTTTTGGATAGCGGGCGTGAAAGGCTTCAATCAGCGGCCCCAGAAGGTAGGTCGTAAAAGTTGGCGTCACCGCCACGCGTAACGATCCGCGGCTGAGATCGCTCACCTCATGAATGGCGCGCGTGGCTTCACGCAGCTCCTGCGAAGCGCGACGGGCATATTGCAGATAGATCTTTCCGCTGTCCGTCAAACGTGTCGTGCGCCCTGAGCGATCAAACAACTGAGCGCCCAGACTCTCCTCCAGTAACTTTACCTGCTGCGAAAGCGCTGGCTGAGAGACATGCAGCTCCGCTGCCGCTTTCGTAAAGCTAAGGTGCTCTGCAACTGCAAGAAAATAGTGAATATGGCGGGCGAGCATCATGCTCTCCATTAGATTATCTAATAAACCTCATAATAAATGAGTCTTTTACCTTATACAACGCACGGCTTACTCTCTGCTCCACACCCAACGACAGTGAGAAAGCACAATGAAAGCGATCATTGACGGTTTTTTGAAGTTCCAGCAGGAGGCGTTTCCCGAGCGCATCACGCTGTTTCGGGATCTCGCCACCCAGCAAAGCCCGAGGGCGCTGTTTATTTCCTGCTCCGACAGCAGGCTGGTGCCGGAGCTGGTCACTCAACGCGAACCCGGCGATCTGTTCGTGATCCGCAACGCTGGCAACATTGTGCCGTCGTATGGCCCCGAGCCGGGCGGTGTTACCGCCTCCGTGGATTACGCCGTTTCCGCCCTCAGGGTCGCAGACATTGTGATCTGCGGCCACTCCGACTGCGGCGCAATGACGGCAATTGCCACCTGTCAGTGTCTGGATCATATGCCCGCCGTGGCCAGCTGGCTGCGATACGCTGATTCAGCGAAGGTCGTGAATGAGTCGAGGCAGCATGCGGATCGGCCGACGAAAGTCGCGGCGATGGTGCGTGAAAATGTGATTGCGCAGCTTGCCAATATTCAGACGCACCCCTCTGTTCGCCTCGCGCTTGAAGAGGGCCGCGTCACGCTGCATGGCTGGGTATATGACATCGGCAGCGGACGCATTGACGCCTTCAACGGCCGGGAATTCGTCTCCCTCGCGGAGAACCCGGATGTTCATGCTGTTTCCCAACGTACCAGGCGTGTTGCCTGAAATACCTATCAACAGGAGATGAAATAATGATCCAGACTCAAGTTACCCAGAGCGCCCGCCAGGTGCTTACTGAAACCATCATTCTGGCGAAGGCGCGCAAAAACCTCTCCTATGCGGAGATCGTTGATGGCACTGGGCTTTCCGAAGCCTTCGTTGTTGCCGCGTTGCTCGGCCAGCACCCTCTTCCGCAGAGTGCCGCGCGCGTCGTGGGCGAGAAGCTCGATCTGAATGCTGATGAAATTGCGCTACTACAAACGGTGCCGGTTCGCGGAAGCTTTGGGGGCGAAGTGCCCGGCGATCCGACCCTCTACCGTTTCTATGAAATGATGTCGGTCTACGGGCCGACCCTGAAGGCGCTGGTTCATGAGAAATTCGGCGATGGTGTGATCAGTGCGATCAACTTCAAGCTGGATATCAAAAAAGTCGACGATCCGGATGGAGGCCATCGCGCCGTGATCACGCTGGATGGCAAGTACCTTCCCACCAAACCTTTCTGATCCTCCAGGCCTGCGGCTTCTGCCAGCCAAAAATGGACGGGCATCCTGCGAGGGATGCCCGAAGACTTACAGGCCCAGCGCGGATAATCCCGGATGATCGTCCGGACGACGTCCCAGCGGCCAGTGGAACTTACGCTCGCTCTCTTTAATCGGCATGTCATTGATACAGGCGTAGCGATGGTGCATCAGCCCATCTTCGCCAAACTCCCAGTTTTCATTGCCGTAAGAACGGAACCAGTTCCCGGAGTCATCGCGCCACTCATAGGCATAGCGGACAGCGATACGGTCACCGTCAAATGCCCACAGTTCCTTGATCAGTCGGTACTCCAGCTCTTTTTTCCACTTACGCTCAAGAAACGCTCTCGCCTCTTCACGATTATTGGCAAACTCCGCCCGGTTGCGCCATTTGGTATCCAGAGAGTAAGCAAGCGACACTTTTTCGGCGTCGCGGCTGTTCCAGCCATCTTCAGCAAGCCTGACTTTTTCAAGCGCTGACTCGCGGGTAAACGGTGGCAGTGGCGGACGGATAGGTGAATCGGACATGGTGGTGCCTCCAGCATAAGTGGACAGGTGAGTGTTTGATTTTTGGAACGTAGGTCCCGGCTACGGGATCTGCTTTAGTAATAGCTGAGCGACATCTTTTGCCTCATCGGCGGCGCGGTAATCGCCCATCACGCGCGACATGGTGATGGCGCCTTCAATCAGTATCAGTAACTGCCTCGCCAGCGGTAATGGCTGATCCGGTTTTAACTGCCCGGTAAGTTCAACCAGGTAGTCGAGCAGTTTCTGTTTGTGCAGCCTGGCGATTTGACGAACCGGATCGTCCGCATCCCCCACTTCGCCTGCGGTGTTGATAAACGCGCAGCCGCGATAGCCTTCCGACTCGAACCAGCTTTTAAGCACGGTAAAGATATTCAGGATGCGTTCACGCGGCGTCTCCGCTTTGTCGCACTCACGCCTGAACCACTCCATCCAGCGCACATCACGCGCATTCAGCGCCGCGGCAGCCACCTCATCTTTGTTGGTGAAATGGTGATAAATACTTTTTCGCGCCACGCCGGACGTCTTCACCAGAAGCTCCATACCGGTGGCATGAATACCGTTCTGATAGATAAGCTCTTCAGCGGTTGCGAGAATTTTCTCGCGTGTGTTGGGTATGTTTTTGTTCATGGGCTGATGGTAGAACGATCGTTCTACTTTGGTCAAGCGATAACGTATACGCTTTTTGCTGCTCGCGGGAAGAGATTAATAAAAGGCTTTTAAATCAATGGCAAAGAATCGGGTTGCCATAAATTATTCATGCACAGGGAAAGTACGGAGCGGATATTCACGCTCCGGCGGGATTTTTTGGAGACATAGAGAGAAGTCAGGGCTGCTTTGAGCGGGAAAGAGATATTCCGTGCTAATGACCCGTTCACTGAATAAAAACTCGGCTGAACCAGAGTCGCGTTAGTTAGGGCATAAACCCGTGGGCTTTTTTAATGGCCCGCACTCATCAAAGCCATACACCTTGTAGCCTTCACGTTTCATGCAGGCAATAACCCGATCAAATCTCTCAGACTGTTCATCGGACGTCTCATTCGGCATCAGAGTATTTAAACTCCAGTGTTTATCATCCAGGTTTTCGCTTCGATCAATACCACAGCTATAGAGCGCTTCTTTTCGTTCCCGGAAATTTGTCTGCCCCGTTGAATCCACTTTCTGAAAGAGCTGTATCCAGGGAACATAGGTGTAGTTAGACGAGTCCATATCTGCCACCACGCAGCCGGTTAAAGCAAAAATACCAGCCAGTAAAATAGACGTTTGAAAATGCATAATGCTCCTTTAATGACTCCATTGTGGTAATCATCTGCGTCCTCATAATCCTGAGGGTTTTAATCAACTTAGGTCGTCTTTGTAAAGTGAGCAATTAAACCAATCACTTTATAGCAAGAGGGCTGATATCTGTAACGAATGCTTTCGGCACGATGCGGACACGGTGACTGAGCTGAAGGTCAGCTTTGAGTGAGAGGCGAACATTCAATTCGTGACGAAAGGCTATGTTTGTGATCCCCAAAAAAAAAGCTTAAACACAGTGCTAAGTCATGCGGACCAAAAGGGTATCAGAGTTTTGGATCCAGCTTTGAAAACGTAGCCAAATCCTTGTGATCTAATCGAAAGTACTGTTTTTCTTCTATCAGGGATGCCCCAAGGGATAAGTAAAACTCAGCTGCTTTCGGATTGGTAGTTTCAGCAGTCCAGTCAAATCTTGTGCAGCCATGCTTAACTGCAAAAGCAGCTATAAATCGCATAAGTGATTTACCTACCCCCTGACCTCTTACTGCAGCTGATGTGAAGAGATCTTTCATATACGCCTGACCGGAGCATTTTGGCGCAGGGAACATCATGGTGAACGTGGCAAATCCAACAAGCGATCCGTTTTTCCATGCCCCCAGGACGGTCACGCCCGAGTAGACAGAGAAAACCCGGTGGGTCAGATAAGATAACATTTCGTCATAGCTGGCCCCCTCACTTCCAAAGTAATAAGTGTCCATTTCTACAAAAATTTTCGCCAGAGCAGGAATATCTGACGAATCACATATTTTAATTTTCATACTCTTCCACAAAATTTTGTAAGCCGCATCTCTATAGACTTAAACATACGAGATCAAAGCACGTACCTCAATTGAATGAGCTGATTTCTTCCGCTTCTGGCACAGTGTGGACAGAAATCAAGGTCATAGGGTCCGCTATGAGCGAGGAACGGAAGTTCGCCCTCAGCCATACCGCAGAGGATCTATAAAAGGGAATGGTCGGGATAAGCGGGAGATTTCCCCCTCAGGTATGGGGTCATACTGCGCGTGGCTCAGTGATTGGAAAAACAAAAAGTTAATCCAGTAGACCTCTAAGTTACCGAAGACAAAAACAGTAACATGGTTTATAAATCACTTACTATCGTTATCATCGAAAGGAATCCAATGAAAATTCTTGAGAAGAAAACCAAACATCATTATGTATGGGCTCATTACCTTCAGGATTGGACACTTGATGGAACCAACATTTACTACATCACAAAGAAATCTAACATTGCATCTGACAGTGTCAGAGGTCTGGGACTTGAAAAAGATTTCTACAAAATGGGTATATTGAAGGAAAGTGACAAAGAACTCATAGCTCTCTTCACAAACAAATGCAATGAGACTTTAAAAGAACTTCATTGGAATTTTGTAAATATGATATTCGAAGCACAGAAAATGGTCTCCTTATTATCACCTGCTCTTAATGCAAAACTTGCAATAAACTTACAAGATATTATACAGAGCAATGCTTTCGAAAATTATTTGTCCGAGCAAGAATCGAGCGCCATAAAAATTTTGAGTGAATTAAAAGCAGGAAACTTGTTACCCTTGGATGATAAAGGCACTTACTATGGGTTTTGTTATTTTTTAGGGCATCAATTTTCCAGGACACAGAAAATGAAGCAATTATTAATTCTGTCACTAGATAAGATTCCTGGCCAAACACACATCCGGGATCGTTTAAGGGATTTTTACAATAGAAACTGGTGGTTTATGTGTTCATTTATGGCAACAAACCTTTCTTATGACATGTCCTTGAACAGCTGCAGAAAAGTCATTCTACTTGAGAACAAATCCAGTATTGACTTCATTACATCTGATCAACCAGTAATAAATCTGAATCCAGAAGGAAGTGAAGGTGAATTTGTTGATTATTATTACCCATTATCACCCAGTAAAGCTCTATTAATAAATACCAGTGGGATGAAATATTTTTCGAGCAATCATCTAAGTTACGATGAAGTACACATGCTCAATACTAAAGTAGCCCGTTCATCTTGCAAAACCATATTTTCCAGAAACAAAGAAACCGTTAAGTTATATAAGAAGGAATTCAATCAACGATATTATTTAGCTTTTACTTTACAGACTAAAGGCTGAAGCAACTTTAACAGAAAGAATACTCGCTGTTGTTGATGGAGGGTGGTAGCTTTGACAACTCACTCCCTTCATCACCTGACTGACCTATTCACGGTAAGGTAACATATTGTGATGCAGCAATACTCACTTCTGGCGCTTATATAGCAGTTAGATATTACCTATTCATAAATTGTGACCAGTCTACCGATATCTGACTCGCCAATCTGGCAGGTAACTGTTATAAAAAGGGTTCAGGGGATGGTTACGTAAATTCCGCTTTGTAAGAAACATTATGTATAGTATCTTTTGGAGCAAGAAATGGACATTACAAACGATGATTTAAATTTTCTACGAGAAATGGGACTTAGTTCAGACTTAGTCGAGAAGAGTGGTTTATCTATAAATAATTTGAAATCAATCGCACAAGACTATAAAGACAATCAGCTTACTTTGCTGGACGAGGCTGAATATATCGCAAAAAAAATCCAACGCTGCAATGCTGGACATTCCGTTCGTTGGCGAATTAAAAACACCGCCCATCTATTAAATAAAATAATTAGAAAGCTGACGGAAGATAATCCATCTGAAAAATACAAAGAAATAAATTCCGGTAATTATAAAACGATAATTACTGATCTTATAGGTGTCAGAGCTATTTATCTCTTCAAAAGTGACTGGAAAGAAGTTCATGAGCATATTTTATCACGGTGGACAATAAAAAAAGACGAACCAGTAATGATTTACCACCGAGATGGTGACATTATGAAGATTTATGATGAGCATCCTGAATGTAAAAAAGAGATTCATAAACATAATTACCGTTCAATCCACTATGTTGTGCCAGCTACAAATATCCAGTCTGTTCAAGTTTATTGCGAAATACAAACAAGAACTATTTTTGAGGAGGGTTGGAGTGAGATAGATCATCAGGTAAGATACCCTGATTATTCTGATGACGAAAACTTGATGAGCTACTTGACAATATTTAATCGGTTGGCTGGAAGCGCTGATGAAATGGGTAGTTACGTTAATGATCTTGTAGAATTGATTAGAAAAAACAATGAGCTGGAAAGTGATAGATATTTGAAGGAGCAATATTTTTTTTCTGAGAAAGAAAGACTTGATTCTGAAATCCAAGAGTTATCCGCTAATAAAGACAACATCGATGAAATAAAGAGGGCGTATAAAGAACTCATAGATATACAGAGTAATGAGTTAATGAGTTTAAGGTCAGCATTAAAATCCCAGTCATACGAAGAGATAAGGTTAAATGGGCAAAAAAATCCTGTTTTAAAAGTTATCGCTCAGGATAGCAAAATAAACAAGAATGGTACCCATGAGGGAACCATCAAGATTCAAGTAATGAGACCTAACAATTTCGCATCATTTGCAGGTCACTTCAATCCTGCATTCCAAACAATACCTGAGGTAAGCGTAAATATCATCGAGACGACTGCAAAAAAGACAAAGCCAGAAGATTTAAAAATAAAAACAGGAGTGGGGAAAGTGAGCGATTTTAATGCTCACGTTTTTAACGAAAAACTGGGATATGTAGAGGAGGGTGAATACTTGTTTTCATTTGTGGCAAAAACAAAATAACCATTGCCCATCATATACATCCATCAATTTTGCATTGGTGGATGTATTTTCTCTTTAGGCTAAAGTGCTTAAACTTCCGCCCCTGGCACAGAACCGACCTTGTCCATCTCCTGCAAAACTAACAATAACCACCGAATCCGCGGCGATTAACCGTTTAGTAAAAAGCAGAAATACGAAGGGATATCTTTCACCTGGGAAGTGCGAAGCGAGCATCGACGAAAAGCATAAGCGATAGACGCAAGAGAGAAAAAAGCCGACCCCGCAGGGCCGGCTTTTATGTATGTCAGAGCTTAAAGCTGCCAACCACGTTTTCGAGCTGGACGGTCTGCTCTTCCATCGATTGCGCGGCGGCCGCCACCTCTTCCACCAGCGCCGCATTCTGCTGCGTGGCGCTATCGAGTTGGTTGATGGCGATATTGATCTGGGCAATCCCGCGACTCTGTTCATCGCTGGAAGAGCTGATTTCTGAGATCAGCACGCCCACGCCCTCTACTTTCTCCATCAGGCCGTCCATTGTTGCCCCGGCCAGACGAACCTGCCCGCTGCCCTGCTCAATGCTGCTCACCGACTCTTCAATCAGTTTTTTGATCTCCTGAGCCGAGCGGGCACTGCGCTGCGCCAGGGAACGAACTTCACCGGCCACCACAGCAAACCCACGGCCGTGCTCGCCCGCCCTGGCTGCCTCTACAGCGGCGTTAAGCGCCAGGATGTTGGTCTGGAAGGCGATGCCATCAATCACACTGATGATGTCCACCACTTTAGCGGAGGAGTCATTAATGCTGTTCATCGTGGAGACAACTTTGTTGACCACGCTGGCCCCCTGTTTTGCCGCCGCTGAAACCTCTTCCGCCAGCTTGTTCGCCTGCAACGCGTTCTCTGCGTTAAGGCGCACGGTGCTGGTCAACTCTTCCATCGACGCTGCCGTTTCCACAATCGATGCCGATTGATCTTCGGTGCGCGAAGAGAGGTTAAGGTTACCGCTGGCAATCTGGCGCGAAGCGGACGAGATCGCCAGCGTGCTGCTCCCGACCTGCTGCATCAGTTCATTAAGGAATGAAATAAACTTATTGAAGTTGTTAATAATGGCATTAAATTCCGGGCTCTTACTTTGCGCAAGACGCTGCGTTAAATCCGCGCCGCCGCTGGAGAGCGCTTCAATATTACGGTTGAGCAACGTCACATTGTGGAAAATATTGCGCACAATAATCATCATGATCACGACGATAAGAAGTCCAATAATCGCCTGTACGATGGTGAGCTTGGTCATAATGGCGTCAGAAATACTCACCAGCTGGCTGCTCGGAATATCAACCGCCATAAACCACGGGCTGCCGCTAATAGGCAGAACGAACAGCGAATGCGCGCCGTCTTCACCGTCATAACTTCCGCGCACTTCCGTTGTTTTACCCCGGCCTAACAGGCTCATTAACGGCGATGCCGCCGGAATACCGAGATCGCGGACATTTGAGAGCGCGGGCTTATCCTGTACGGAAGATCCATTGCCGACGATTTTGCCGTCCGCTTCAACAATCAGCACGCTGCCATTGACCGCTTTGCCCATGTCGACAGCCAGTTGGTTAAAGAAGCCCAGCGTCACGTCAATAGTCGCCACGCCCCAGACTTTGCCATCTTTCCAGATCGCCATGGCACAGTTAGTGCGGGGCTGTGGGCTGGCCGCATCCTGGTAGGCTTTCGCCCATGCACACTCGCCTTTTGGCGCATTCATACCGTCTTTATACCAGGGTTGCTCCCAGTATTTAGCCGATTCCGGCTGGTTCCATACGGTGTTGACTTGCAGATTGCCGCCGCTGTCGCGGGCATAGAAAGTACTGAATTTGTCCCGCGCCGGATCGCGCTGACCAGGCAGAGGCCAAATCCCACCGCCGAATACGTTGAGATCCCCATACTGGTTAACCAGATGCGGTAATAATGCGTCGATTTGCTCGCTTTGCAGACCGACAACCAGTTCAGTAATTGAGCGCTGCTGAGCCTTAACCCGGTTCATCTGCTCTTTAATGGCATTACTTTGTAATTCAACCGTCGCCTGAATATTTTTGGTTTCGGTTTCAATAATCTGCGGAGAAACGAATAGCTTGATAACAATATAGGTAACGATCAATAAGATAACGAAAAAGCTTATAAGTAACAGGCCTATTCGGCCCTGGGTATTTTTCCATGTCATATTAGCGGCACTCATTGGGGTTGTTATTCGATCTAATATCGACATTCCGTTGAAATGCTTTAACTCACCCGGCGCCACTATTTCATTTCGAAGCACATTTAATCGGACAAACTTTTTTTTGAGGAAAAAATGTTATGTCGATCACATTTTATAAATGCGCTTTAAGAGTTTAGCCGCGAACCAGAAGCCGCACCTGCTTACTGCGATAACTCACATAATGTTGAAACTCGAAGCCGAAACGCTCGGCTAAATAGTTTGAGCGTTGGTTTTCTTCAGCAATGATGCAGCAGACAGGCGAAGCGAAGGTCTCATCTGCCCACAGTAAAATTGCTGCCAGCGCTTCAGAGGCATAGCCTTTACCACGGACTTCCGGAATCAGTGTCCATCCCGCTTCCGGGTATGCCAGCTTCGGCGTGGTATCGCGATGCGCATCCTGAAAGCCAAACGCACCGGCATACTGGTTCGTTGCTTTTTCAAACACCGCCCAGTAGCCATACCCTAACGCCTGCCAGTGCCCGATATAACGTAATAAACGAGCCCAGACCATCTCTGCCGTCGGGATCTCGCCACCGCTTATTTTTGCCATTTCCGGGGTCGACCAGCACGCCTGGAGCGCCGGAAAATCATCGAGGGTAAACTGCTTTAAAATCAGGCGTTCTGTTTCAATGTAAGGTGCTTGCTGGTGTGCCACGGTTACCCCTTATGCGGGTTTTATGATGTGGCTACGTTATCACCAAAAACGAAACACCCACAATGAATTAACATATCAGCAACAACAACCTCTGCTGATCTCCAGCCGACTGCATCAGTACGCAGGATGTCCGGATCTTTCAGCCATCTCCGGCAGCGTGCTCTCCCCCTGCCCGAGGGTGCGTTGCATCATGACGGTATCGAGCCAACGCCCATGTTTAAATCCCACCGATCTGAGTGTGCCGGTAAGCATAAATCCCGCCCCGTGATGCAGGGCAAGTGAGGCGGCGTTTTCGCTATTACCCACCACGGCGACGAGCTGGCGAAAACCGCTCGCTTCGGCCCATGCCAGCGCACGCGAGAGCAGTTTTTTGCCGATGCCCCGCCCCTGACAGTCGGCATCGATATAGACCGAATCTTCGAGGGTAAACCGGTAGGCATGCCTTTCGCGGTAGCGCGCCAGATAGCAGTAACCGCGCACGTGGCCATCCACAATAGCAACAAACCAGGGCAGCCCTGCGGCCTGCAACCTCTTCAGGCGGAATGCCATTTCAGCTTCGTCGGGCGGTTGGGTTTCAAACGTGGCGCAGCCGTGTAATACGTGGTATGCATAAATTTGTTGTATAGCCGGGATATGTCGTTCTTCTGCCTGAATAATTTCCATCAGTACGGCTCCTTATTGCGTCTGAGAAAGAGACTATCCGCTGGCGATCATTTCAGACAGGCCACCGGGCTTATCAGCAGCATAAGGAAAACTTTGACATGACAAACCTTAACCTCGACCATCTGGCCACCTTCAGACTGGTCATCAGCCGGGGCAGTTTCTCCAAAGCAGCGGAGGAGCTTGGCCTGTCGCAGCCCGCTGTCAGCCTGCAAATAAGACAGCTGGAGCAGATGCTGCAGGTGCGGCTTATTGAGCGAACCGGCCGGGGAATCAAACCCACGGCGGCTGGCATAACGCTTTGTGAGCACAGCCATAAAATAGCGGCAGCGGTAACCACTGCGGTGGAAGCAGTCTCGCTACATTCAGATGAGATCACTGGCACCGTCACCGTTGGCACAGGCGCAACGGCCTGCATCCATCTTTTGCCGCCGATATTGCAGCAGCTACGCCAGACGCATCCGCTGCTGAAAGTGAATGTGCGCACCGGCAACACCTCAGAGATTGTCCGCGGCGTCGAGGAGAACCGGATCGATATCGGCTTGGTCACACTGCCAGCTGCAGGCAAAAGCGTGAGCGTTAATCCACTCTACAGGGATGAGTTTGTGGTCATCATGGAGGAGGATTTATCCGCGCGATCGATGAAAGCGCTTTCTCCTGACGAGCTCTTATCGCTGCCGCTGATTATTTTTGAATCAGGAAGCGGAACGCGCGCGCTGATTAACGAATGGTTCCGGCACGCAGGCCAGCTTGCCAGCCCGGTGATGGAGCTTGGCAGTATCGAAGCGATCAAACGAATGGTGCGATCCGGGCTGGGTTACAGCATCGTTCCCCGCATCGCCGTGGCAGCCCCTGAAGAGTGTGAAGGACTCAGCGTATACCCGCTGACACCCCCGCTTCAGCGGACGCTCGGCACCGTTATGCGTGAAGACAGGATCGTCAACAGGGGAATGAACGAAGTGCTGAAAAAGCTCAACGAAACCCTGCTTAACGAGGAGAGCAGATAAATATCAGGCTGATTGATGCGGCCCTTGCACGCTTGCTGGCATACGGCAGAGATGGTGAGGGGATGTTACGAGGAAACTATCACTGGCGAACGCACGGCGTTGAAGATAAAACAGCCCTCGTACTGATGTTTAGCCGTCACGGATTCACGCTCAAAGGCATGGTGCCATGCGGTGCAGGTAGCCGGTATTTCTGCCGCGGTAAGCAGAGTACAGGCAGCATCACCGCACAGAGACTCTGCGGAGTGTGGGTCGGTAATGTGAAAACGAAAGGGGGATAAATCATTGTGTAAGGCGCTGCCACTGCGGGCAAGCTGAGCCACAGAGTGACTTTGCCCGGGAAAAACCTCTTCGAAATATTCTCGTACAGATTTCAGCTTTAATGCTGCTCCCTCCCGGCTCCCGGCTCGTTTTATATGCAGGTTATGCAGCATGATCAGCATCCGCTGCCGGGGGTAGGCTGAGGTTAAGGCGATTAACTTTTCAGCCATGGTTGCGTCACGCCAGGCAAAAAGCGTGCCCGCTGATTTGGCGCTGGAATAGTCATCTGTTTCCCGGTGCCGGATTGCGTGCCACTGCTGGGTGAAATCGGTTAAAGGTCTGCGAGGAATGGGGTCGATGCCCAGACAGGGAATATCCCTTGAGATAGCCCATGCCAGTAAGCTTACGGTTTCCTGAGTGCGTAATATTTTGGGGAAATTCTTCAGTCTGCCCAAGGCAGATTCGTTGTGTTGATGAGAAAACAGCATCCCTGTACTGTCAGCCTCAAATATCAACACCGCGGCGTGGTCAAAATAGCACGCCGCGATCTCCTCTCTTAACTGCATAAATTCCGCTACACCATGGATGGACTCGCCCAAAAAGATAAACTGTTTGTCGCGAAAAAGCCGTTGCTCGTTAAGTGCATAATCCGTGGTTCTGATCATCAGAATGCGTCTCCTTCCGGGATATTCACGCTCTAACCTTAACGTTATGAGGCGGCGGTGTCGTCCGCCATGCTCGCCTGGGACGCAAATGCCGTTTAAGGCGCGATAGCGACGCTGGCGGATAGCCCGGCCACTAACACTACGCCCTCAGGGATCTTGTCTAACTGGATACGCACAGGTACCCGCTGCGCAAGCCGCACCCAGTTAAAGGTCGGGTTAACCTCCGGCAGCCCCAGCCCGCCGGTTTCGTCATTGCTGTCGCCGATCCCACGCCCGATACTCTCCACGTGTCCGCTAATCATCGCGTCATACCCCATCAGCGAAACCTGCGCACGGTTGCCAACCTGGATATGTCGCAGCCGGGTCTCTTCAAAATAACCGACCACCCAGAAACTGTGCGCATCAACAATGGCGACTTTTGTCTCCCCCGCCGTGGCATAGTCGCCAGGGCGGAGCCGCAGATGCGTGACATAACCTGCCACCGGCGAGCGAACGGTGGCATGGGATAAATTCAGTTGCGCCAGCTCCAGCGCAGCCAGCGCGCCCTGATAATTAGCCACCGCGACACTTGCCGCGCTGCGTGTCTGCTGGATATCCTCGCCGGAAATGACCTCTTTGATTTGTGCACGTCGGCGCGCCGCATCCTGGCGCATCAGCATCTCATGACGTTTTGCCTCAACGTCGGCCTGCGCGCTGAGCACACTCAGCTTCAGCCAGTGCGGATCGATAACATAGAGAGTATCGCCCCGGTTAACCCACTGATTATCACGCACCATCACACTGCTTACCGGCCCGGAGACATCCGGCGCAATCTGCACCACATCTGCACGCACCCGCCCGTCGCGCGTCCACGGCGTCTGTGCGTAATGTTTCCAGAGGATAAACGCCACAAGCGTTGCCACCGCGACAGCACTCAGCGTCACCACATAGCGTCCCAGTAAAGAGAGTAAAGATTTCATACGAGTAACCCCAGGGTGGTCAGGCCCTGCAACAGCAGGAAAAAGGTAACGATATAGCTTGAGAGATCGAGCAACGGGCGAAACGGCAAACGGCGGTAAAGCCTGCTGTAGCAAAGTAGCGGCACGAGCAGCAACGTGCAGACCAGCGCGATAAGCGCCGTTACCAGCAATCCGGGGATAAAAACGCCCCCGATATTAATGTCATTAATCATTGGCGGACTCCTCGTCCTGCGCGCGTAACGCGCAGTGCAGATCAACCAGCTTGTCGACAAACTGGCGCGATGGCTCATCAGTTGCACGCAAGCAGCGGCCTGCGATCGCGACGATGCGCTCACGCAAGGCTTCGGTTTCAGTTGTGCGGGTTAGGCGATACAGCACTTCGTTGATCTCACATCTCACAGGCGAATCGCCGCGGCGCAGGTGGCGGACAGAAAGACCGATGCGCAGAAAGTGCAACAGATGATCGAGCGCCCGTGCTGATGACGCCCCGCTGCGCGACAGGCGCGGGATCAGCAGCGCGGCCCGATCAATCATCAGGTTGATCCAGTGCGCCTCATCGCTGGTCACCACCCCGCTCACGCTGCGGCGAATATCGCGCTGGCAGAGCTTCAGCAAACGACTTATCGCGGCGTCTGCCTGCACGGTTTGCAGCAGGCTCATGCTGATAAATGCAAAGCCGGTCGCTATAAAGAGCGCGATTGCGGTATTCGCCGCGACGGCGAAGTCACCGCTGTAGTGCGCCCCCAGTTCGCATAACACCGGCAGCGTCAGCGTGATGCCCATTGCCATAAAGGTGGTGGGTGGCCGCGCCTGCAGTGACCCGGCCAGCAGATAGACCGGCGCAAACACCGCAACCAGTACGGCGAAATCGCTGATTTGGGGAAGCAGGAGAAAGCTATAGATCAGGCTTATCAATACGCCCCAGATGGAGCCGATAATATATTTCACAAGATGGGGTGCTGGCGCGTCGAAGCTGCCAAACAGCGTGCAGCACACTCCAAGGATAGAGACCGCCGTACCGCCCTCTGGCCAGGCTGAGTAAATCCATACCAGACAGCCGCTCAGGATGATGACAAAGGCGCCCAGCGCCGTGCGGGCGGCCGTAAGCGGATCGCGATGAAAAACATACCCTTTCAGTGCGTAGTTTTCTGTCGGCGCAGGCACTGGCCTGGCGTGATGGATGGCGGTAGAAAGATGCTCACACTCGTGTATGAGGGTTATAGACTCCGTGATATAGCGGATCATATTCACCACCAGCGCCTCCTCAAATGTCTTTATCTGCGCCGCGCGCCGCTGCGCCAACCGGGCGCTGCGTTTTCGTAGCGCCTCTGCCGTGCTTTTACGTTGCCCGGCAGCGTCGCAGATAAGCCAGGCCTGAACGTCATCCAGAAGCAACTGAATATCGGCTGGCATATCGGCAATCATCTGCACGCGATCGCGTAATTCACCGTTAACGATGACCAGCCGCGCCAGCCTGTCGTGCAGGGCTTTCCTTGCCTGGCGCACCGGCACCGAAAGGGCAAAATCATAGGGAATATGGTGGCTGATGCCCTGTAGAAATTGCAGGTCCAGCGCCAGATGCAGCGGCCCTGACTGCGCATCGGGCTTGCCTGACAAGGTGTCGGCGATACGCTGGCGCGCCGAGTGCAGGGTCTGCGCTAATGTGGTGTTGAACAGCCCTGAGATCCGGCGCGGAAAAACGTATCGGTGGATCAGCGCGGCGCAAAGAATGCCGATGGTGATCTCCTGCACCCGAATGATGGCGATGTTAAACACCGAGCCAGGATCGGAGACGGCGGGGAAACCAATCAGGCTTGCGGTGTAGCCGGCCAGCACAAAGGCATAGGCGCGGGGCGTGCGTTCCAGCAGGGATAAACAGAGGCAGAAGGTGATCCAGCCGGTCAGCATCACGCTACATAAAATGGGCATGTTCACACATGTCGGCACAATCAACACCGTCGCCCCTGCCCCCACGACGGTGCCTGCCAGACGATAGAGGCTGCGGCTTAGGGACGCGCCCACCGAGGTTTGCGAAACAATATAGACGGTGATGATTGCCCAGGAGGGTCGCTCAAGCCCGATCGACAGGGCAACGTACCAGGCCAGCATCGCGGCGGCAAAGCTCCTGACGGAGTAGAGCATGGCGTGGGCATCGTTCAGCAGCGTCGATGCAAGCCTGCGGCCCGACATGCGGCTTATCAGGTTCACGGGAACTATGTGACGAAAGGTTATTTTGCTCATACCGGGCATTATTTCCGGTTTGCGCAGGTCACTAAATACCCTATTCTGTCAAAAAATACCTAAATGTTGCCAAAGTGATGACACCCCGACTTGCTCATACTCTGTTTGATCCGGACAGCACCTCCGGCCCGGCGGTTGCACGCCATATTGATTTCGTGGATTACGCAGCAGAAGTGCCGGTTCATACGCACCGCAAGGGGCAACTGATCATTGCGTTGTACGGCGCGGTAATTTGCCGGGCGGAAAATGATCTCTGGATCGTGCCGCCAGATTGCGCGATGTGGATCCCCGGCGGGATCGCGCATAGCGCCAAAGCGACCTGGAATGCGCATCTCAACTATCTGTTTATTGAACCGGGCGCCGCCGCGCTGCCGGAGAGATGCTGCACGCTGGCGATTTCACCGCTGATTAAAGCGCTGGTGGAGCGCTTAACTCATGAAGAGGTGGATTGCGCCGCACAGAGCCATGCCGGCAGGCTGACCCGCGTGACGCTCGATGAGCTCGCCACCATGCCGCAGCAGAAACTGAGCCTGCCGGTGTCATCGCATCCAAAAATCCGCGCCATGGCCGATGCGCTGGTCAGCCATCCGGAAGATCGGAGCACCTTTAAAAGCTGGGCGAAGCGGCTGGCGCTCAGCGAGCGCTCTTTAGCCCGCTTGATGCTACGCGAAACCGGCCTGACCTTCGGACGGTGGCGCCAGCAGCTGCATCTGATCATTGCCTTGCGGGAGCTGGCAAGTGGAGTCTCGGTACAAAACGTGGCGGCCAATCTGGGCTATGAGTCGGTTAATGCCTTTATCACCATGTTCAAGAAAACCATGGGCAGCACGCCAGCACACTATTTTGCCGCAAAGAGAACGGCAGATCCCGCACCGTGATGTGCAGCGAGGTTGCTGACATTCGCCTTGGGCATAACGCTGCCAGCAAAAACCTGCCGCATAAGCGATTAATTGCAGGTAAGAAGTAAACCCGCCTCTGCCAGTGACCTTTGGCAACCCTCTCTAAAAGAGAGAGGAAGCAACACTTGCCAGCCAAAATTTACTGCACCGCCCAACGTCATTAATAAAACAGGCAGTGTGAATCCGCGATAATAGTTACTGTAATGACTTTTTAAACGGTTCTTGTTCACAACAGAATTCTGCACCTGTTTTTACCCGCCATTTCACTCTACCACCTGCACATATCGCAACCGAAACAGATAGTTGACCGCGAAATGGACGCCGAATTTTTCAGTTCAGTTGCCTTTTTCTTTTATCTTACTAAAGCAAAAAAACTTGACATAAACGACGATACGCATAAATTTGAGCAACCGCTCTAATTTTGCAAAAGGTTCTGGCGTGACCTGCAAATATTTACCTGGCGGGAAGATGACATTTATATGACAGGGGAATCATTCGTATGTTTCTTTTAAAACAGGCAACAAAATCCGCAACAATACGTAGGTTAACCTTATTAGCTTTGTTCTTTTTAACCCCTTCTTACGGCACTGCCGCGGCTGGAGTCCAGGATCATAAGACTTATCACATCGCCCTTTATCGCGGTCAGGCCGGATGCGCTGGCTGTTCCGAAATGGTCTACAAATCGTTGATGAAAACAGGGTTGCCGCTGGATATTACCTATGTAGGCGAAGCTGAAAAGCTCAAAGTGAATGAACAAACCTTGAGAAGTTTTGATATCTACGTTCAGCCTGGAGGAGGACAGGATATCCCGGGTTCTTATGAGGCACTCAGCGATGAAGGTGCCGAAGCTGTGCGTAATTTTGTAAAAAGTGGCAAAGGATTTATTGGTCTTTGCATGGGCGCTTACCTCGCAGACAAAGATTGGATTGGGTTGATCGATACTTCACTGGAGTCAGAAGTAGGCAGGCCGAGATCGCGCGCCTACGATCAGGGTGATTACACGCTGCAGATAGACTGGAATAATAAACATGAGCCTTTTTACTATCAGGATGGGCCCTATATGAATAATGGCAATCCGGCTGACGGTTTCAAAGCAATTGCCTATTATGAGAACGGTGATATCGCAATGGCACGCTATAAATACGGTAAAGGTACCGTGCTGCTTTCTGGCCCACATCCTGAGGCTGATGAAACCTGGATTGATTCCACAATGCCAGGTAACACGACTGCGGAGAGTAAAATGGCGCGTATTTTGTCTTATTTTGACATAAAAAAGTGATGACTCCCGCAAGGCATTTTGTCACCTCACCGGGAGCTTACTTTAAGTATCTCAAAAGAAAGCTCAGAAAGTTCGCTGATATAAACAGTGCGCTTTTCAGCAGTAAACTCAAGGATCAGCATACTGGAGTAACCATCTATTAATGCATTTATTTTCCGGGCAGAGGCTGAGGCGTCCTGGGTGAGGAACGCTTTTTCTTTAATGCCGAGATTAATAATTTCCTCGAGGATGCTTCTCCACCTGAGATATTGATTGTGAACTAATTGAGCATAATTATTATCGCGGGCGGCCATTGGCCAGAGTTCAAGATAGAGCAACCAGTGTGCGGAAGGTGCGTCAGGCAGCAGATATCGAATATAGTGGAGAACGTTCTCAGTTGCGCTTAAGACTTCAGAAGCCTGTAAAAAGCTATGGTATTCATTAATATCTTTATCCAGCATGTACTGGATAGCATCTATTTTGAGACTTTCCCAATCACGATAATAGTGATAGATGTGGCTTCGTGAAATATTGAGTTTTTGCGTTAAATCACGGGTTGAAACCTTATTCAACCCGTTTTCTTTGAACAGTTGCAGAGCTGTCATTTTTATCAGCTCAGAGAAATTAGGGGTTTTCAATAGGGTTTTCCCTTCAGGCGACACGGTCTACTCGAGTGTCGGTAAGTTTACCCCCCCGGTTACAACGTTACAACCTGAGCAAATGCTCCCCTTTCTTAGTGTGAAGAGCAGGGGCTTATGCCTGCTAAAAGTTGCTCCCTTCAACCAAAACAAAGGTGCCGGTCGCCGCACCTGCGCGGAGTGTTTTTGCCGCCTGATACTCAGGGCTCTCATAGAAGCGTTTAGCCTCGTCAAAAGAAGCGAACTCAAAAATGACATGCCGTTGATGCGACTCGCCCTCAAGGTTTTCATACTGCCCGGACCAGGCAATGATCTTTGGCGCGAAGGGCTGCATGGCCTCCCCCGCTGCCCGGGCATATTCGGCATACGCGTCGGGGTCTTTGACGGTCACATGACCAATTAAATAACCTTTGTTCATTTCTGTTTACTCCTCATTTGCCTTCAGAAAACGTGATGCGAAATAGACGCTGTGAAAGTACTCTATTGAGTTTTAATACCTGCATAAACGGCGCCAGAAAATACGCACTGTTACCCTGAGGATGAACAATGAAGAACCTTGAGCCGCTGGTTATTTTTGCTCGTGTGGCAGAACTGAAGAGCTTTACCCAGGCAGCGGAAAGCCTGGGGATCCAGAAAGGACGGGCGTCAATGGTGGTGCGTGAGCTGGAACATGAACTGGGCGCTACGCTCCTTCACCGTACAACACGGACGGTACAACTGACGGAAGACGGGCGGGCTTTTTATGCCCGTGCGCGGGATCTACTTGCGGAAGCCGACGATCTGCGCTCAATGTTCACTGCATCCGGCATGCCGCTGAAGGGAAAGTTGCGCGTCGATATGCCTGCGATCCTGGCGCAGAGCGTGGTGATCCCTGCCCTGCCCCAGTTGCTGGAAGCATACCCTGAACTGGCGATAGAGCTTTCAAGCAGCGATCGCCGCGTCGATCTGGTGCAGGAGGGGTTTGACTGCGTGGTGCGGCTGGGGCCCATTGTCGACGAAACGCTTATTGCCCGGCCGCTGGGCCATTTGCGCATGATAAATGCCGCCAGCCCGGCCTATCTCAATCGCTTTGGGGTACCAGAGACGTTAGAGGATCTTCTCAAGCAGAGGCACAGGATGGTGCATTACCTCCGGAGTTTTGGAGCGAAACCTGACGGCTGGGAGTACCCCTCAGGCGACGGCTATAAGTCGCTGATGCTGCCTGGTGCGATCACGGTCAACAGCGTTCCGGCTTATCATGATGCGGGTCTTGCAGGTCTGGGACTGATTCAGGGTGGCTACCCTTCACTGTTAACGCATATCCAGCGCGGCGCGCTAATAGAGATCCTGCCAGACCTACGTCCTGAACCAATCACCGCCTCTTTTGTTGTCGCGCACCGGCGCAATTTATCGCCGCGTGTAAGAGCGTTTATGAACTGGACGGAGGAAGTTTTAAGACCTTATTTTGAGTGATGATGCTTTTCGCGAATTTAATCCGGGCGCGGAGCTATTCAAATAGCAGAGCGTGCACGGACTATGAGGTTAAAAACCACGGTGCCGGGGATGGGCAGGAATGAAAACGTCCCCTTCTGGCAGCGTAGGTTTCCCGAACAATACAGCGTCATGTGCCGCTGCTTTATCTGTTACTCAGGAAAGATTTAAAGCTATCAATAAAAGCCCGCACCCTGACAGGAAGATGTCGCCGGTTAGGGTAGATAGCATGAATAGCGACTTCTTCACCTCGTGTGTCGGGCAGCACCTGGGCCAGGCACCCTTCCTGAATATCCTTCTCAACCATAAATGAGGGGAGAAATCCGATACCCAGCCCGGCTATAGCTGCTGTACGAATGGCATCCCCGCTGTCAAACCTGACGTGATTGTGGCCGTTCACTGTTACCTGTCCCTGCGCTTTATCAACGAGAGTCCATGCGGTGGAAGCCGCGCCCAGACCATAAACGAGTCGACGGTGGTTTTTAATCTCAGCAAGTGATTCAGGCATGCCTGCCTGGCGGAGATACTCTGGTGAAGCCCAAAGTTGTGGGCTTGTTCTGTCGATCACCTGGGTGATGTATTGATAACTGGTACTTCCGTTGCCTACGCGTATTGCAAGATCGAACCCCTCTTCTACGAGATCGACAATCCGATCGCTGAAGCTGATTTCAATACTTATATCTGGCGAGGCCCGCAAAAACTCATTGATAAAGGGCAGAACGATCATTTTGCCGTAGCCTTCTGACACGGTCATTCTGAGGGTGCCTTTCGGCAACGGCAGGTTCTGACGAATATTAGCTTCAGCTTCGTCTAAATCTTCCAGTATCTGGCTGCATCGATGATAAAATTCGTGCCCCTCTGTCGTAAGCGATAAACGGCGGGTTGTACGCTGAAAAAGCCGGATCTCAAGGTAAGCCTCTAAACGCGCAATGGCTTTCCCTGCGGCTGAACGCGTCAGCCCCATTGCCTTACCGCCAGCAACGAAACTGCCCGCCTCTGCCACAGCAACAAAGATACGTAATGCGTTAATTTCCAGAGCTGAGCCAGCACTCTCTGGCGACGCGATTTTTCTGCCCGTCATTGGGGAACCTTTTTCGCCAATCATTTAAATATACTCGGATTGTAGAATTTCAATCAGTGAGGATTCAATAATGTTGTCGAAAAACGCTCAAAAAAATCTGAATGGATGGATCAGTGCAGCTGGTCCGGTTGTCGAGAAGGTTTACGGTACGTCAGAAGCCAGTTGGCCTGAAGTTCGCGCCCGCTATATGCAGGGGCTCGAAAAAATCTTCCCTGCGATCGAAGGGGTCACCTACAAGACAAGCGTGTTGGGCAATATGCCCGCGATGATCAGTGAGAGGCATGAACATATTGGCAGCAGAGTGGTGCTTTATATTCATGGCGGCGGCTATGTCCATGGCGGGGTCGAAGCATACCGCGGCCTTACTGGACGTATCGCTAAGGCACTAAAAGCCAGGGTGTACACACCAGATTATCGGCAGGCGCCTGAATTCCCTTTCCCTACGCCAATAGATGATGTTTTTTCAGCTTATCGTGCCCTTCTCGATAGCGGCGTCCAGCCTGAAAATCTCGTGCTAACAGGCGATTCAGCCGGTGGCGCGATGGTGGTGACGATCATGCGCAAGGCCCGTGACGCGGGTATTCCGCTTCCGGCCGCAGGCGTGGCTATCTCGCCCTGGGCTAATCTTACCCATAGCGGTTTATCTGCGACGACCCGTGACGGGATTGATCCCCTTTGTAACGTCGACTTTCTTAACAGGCTGGCAAGATGCTTTCTGGCGAGAGAGCTTGCCACCCATCCTGATGCCTCCCCGGTTTATGCGAATGTCCAGGGGCTTGCACCCATCCTCATCCAGATAGGTGAGAATGAGGTCATGCTGAGCGATGCTATCAAGCTGGCTGCAAATTTAGGCGAAGCGCGCGTACGAACAACGCTCGAAGTGTGGCCAGGGATGTTTCATGTATGGCATCTTCTGGCCGGTACTCTGCCGGAAGCCGACCAGGCGTTAAATAACGCGATTCATTTTCTGGAACAGGCTTTAACAAAAGAACAGGAATCAGCGAAATAACATTTGTGAAGAAAGCCACTCTTTATTAGTAAATAACCACAACGCCATAACCTGGATTATTAATCCCTCGTTCTACAGGCAGAACTTCATTTTTATAGCGCGTCAGGGAAAATTAAAATGGTGAAATCCTGTGTATATAAGACACAGGATTTCTTCCTGATTTTGCATCTGATAGAGCTCTGCACTGCCCTGCTTGCGCCACACCACCAGCGCAAACGATATATCCTGCTTCACTTCTTGCGTTTGCAGTGCGCTATCTCCTTAAAATCATGCGCATAGAAAAAAAGCAAAGTGGATATATTCTTCGTTGCCTGTAGTTCGACGAGTTTTAGTTAAAGGCAGATTAATCAATGCCGATAACTTATCTGTTTAAGGGCTCATGGAGCTGCTCTGTCATTCTCTGTAGAACGAGGTTCAAATGTTCAGGAATTTACCTATCAAGAAAAAGTTCTTTTTTGCCTTTGGCGCCGTTTTAATTTTACTGCTATTACTCTGCGCCACTTTCTACAATAACTTTTCCAGAATTGTCAGTACTAACGAATGGAATATACATAGCTGGCGCGTTATTGATAAAAGCCGTGCCTTGACCCAGGACCTGGTAAATATGGAAACCGGACTGCGCGGCTATGCCATTAATGGCAAAGAGGAAATGCTGGCTCCGTGGAGCTCAGGCAAAGAGGATTTCGTTAACGTTTTGCAGGAAACGAAAAGCTTAACTTCTGATAACCCTACTCAGCAGGATCGCCTGAATAATTTGCTGCAACAGGAGCAAGAGTGGGGAAATAAGTTTGTTACTGAATTGCTGGCTCATCGTCGTGCACTCAATGCCGGGACCATGACGCAGGCCGATTTCAATGCCGCCTTTGAAGCTAACACCGGCAAGCAGCAGATGGATCAAATGCGCGCCACCATTGATGAAATCATCAACAATGAAAAAAAACTGCTCGGCGAGCGTCAGGGTTCTGTTGACTCCGTTGAAACGCAGACCCGCCTGGCGTTGTTTATCGGCGCGCTGTTAGGTGTCCTTATCGCTTCAGGTTTGGGCTATCTCCTTGCCCGTGCCATCACCCTTCCGCTTGGGGAAGCGGTAAACGCAGCGAAGGCGATTGCCTCAGGCGATCTCTCCACCCGCCTGGTTGCGCGTTCAAAAGATGAAGCCGGTGTGCTGATCGTCACCCTGACCGCCATGCAGGAGCAGCTCAAAAAAGTGGTCTCTGATATTCAGACCGCCGCGACCTCTATCGACAGCGCCTCTAAAGAAGTTGCGATGGGTAATACCGATCTCTCTGTACGAACGGAACAGCAGGCCGCTTCGCTGGAAGAGACCTCAGCCAGCATGGAACAACTGACGGCGACAGTAAGGCAAAATGCCTCTAACGCACAAAACGCCAGCAGCCTTGCATCTGACGCCTCCAGCGTCGCGCAGCAGGGAGGCAAAGTGGTGGATAAAGTCGTCACCACCATGGCGGCTATTTTTGACAGCTCGAAAAGCGTGGGCGATATCATCAGCACCATTGAAAGCATCGCTTTCCAGACCAATATCCTGGCGCTTAATGCTGCGGTGGAAGCAGCCCGCGCTGGTGAGCAAGGCCGTGGCTTCGCCGTAGTGGCAAGCGAAGTGCGCGCACTTGCCCAGCGCAGCGCGACGGCGGCAAAAGAGATAAAAGCACTGATTGAAGCCTCGAACAGCCGCATATCGGAAGGCACCGACCTGGTCGCGCAAGCGGGCAAAACCATGACTGGGGTAGTCACGGCAATCAACAACGTCTCTGCAATTATGGCCGAAATCTACACCGCCTCCGGCGAGCAGGTGAACGGTATTGAGCATGTCAGCATCGCTATCACCCAAATGGATGAAGTGACCCAACAAAACGCCGCACTGGTTCAACAGGCCGCCGCTGCTGCCGCATCGCTGGAAGATCAGGCGGCTCATCTGAACCGATCAGCTGCGGTTTTCAAACTTGCCTGACAAAAGGTTCCTGATGGCCGCATTAGGCCCGCTGCTGCTGGGTAACGCCAGCAGCCAGCCGTTACCGTTGATATTAACGTCGCAGTCGCGGGCACAGCTGTCAGACGAAGAGCTCTCGTTGAGCGAGTTCAATCAACGGGCTAAAAGGAATTTTTTCCAACTTTAATAACCATAGAGCCCGTCTGGTTAAATTTTATTATGGCTATGTTCTGCTTATTTTATTTGTAAATTGACTTATCTATCAGTCACTTTCGCAACGGTGATTAATTAAGTTATTTAATATGAAAGAGGATAATGAAATTAATGTCGGTAAAAAAACTTGGCTAGCATAAATTCGGGAAGTAGCCATTTTTTCAAAAAAAATATATTTATTAAATATCGTTAAAGCCTTTAAACGCGGCGTCGATAACCCCTTTTTGCTCCATTTACTAATAACACCAGGGTTCTTATGTCTATCACACAGCGTTTGTCGCTAGCATTTTCGTTGCTCGCTATATCACTTTTCGCGATTGTTGCCGTCTCACTTTCCGTGATTTCGGGTTTCCAGTCGCGTTTTGAGTATGTACAGGTCAATGCCATACCTAGCATCAAGGATTTGAATAAATCAATCAGTACTACCAGCCAGCTTGGTATCGCCTTTTATCGTCACCAGACGGCTTTAGACACTGCTGGCCAGACTGCTGCTGAAGAGAGAATAAACAGCCTGCTTAACACGCTGAAATCGCTCACGGATTATTACATGGCAAATGATATTTCCAGCGATGAAGATAAAGCGATGACCGAGCAGGCATACCGTAATATCGAAGCCGTTCGTGCGGCGTTACCCGCTTTTTTAGCAGCCTCAAGAAATCACGACAATGCGTTATCTTTGTCGCTTCTGAAAAGTGAAGATGGCGTGGGTGCCGCATCGCGTAAAATGGAAGCCGATTTCACCAATCAGATTGAATTAAATATAAAAATTGGCGAAGGACTGAGAGAGCAAAACAAGACAATTTATGCAAAAACGTGGTGGATGATGACCAGCGCCGCAGCGGTGGTGATTATTCTGCTTGGTCTGTTTTCCATCACTATTATTCAGGGCATCAAGCGCAGCCTTAACAGCATAAAGAGCACAATGACAGAGGTCAGTAACAGTCTCGATCTGACCCAGGTTGCCACTGTCTACAGAAACGATGAAATAGGCCAGACTGCATCAGCGTTTAACGGCCTGCTGGAGAAGGTTTCAACAACGCTGCTATCGGTAAACCATGCTGCGCAATCGGTCAGCACCGGCTCCGCTCAGATTGCCGCAGGCAACGAAGACCTGTCATCACGAACCGAAGAGCAGGCCGCCTCTCTGGAGCAGACCTCTGCCAGTATGGCCACCCTGAGTGAAACCGTGCGCCAGAATGCCGATGGCGCAGTTCAGGCAAGCGAACTGGCGAATAACGCTAACAATTTATCCAGCGTGAATGCGGGCGCAGTCAGCCAGATGCTGGAAACGATGTCAGAGATTCGTGGAAGCTCAGAAAAAATCTCCGATATTACAGGCCTTATTGAAGGTATCGCCTTCCAGACCAACATCCTGGCGCTTAACGCTGCGGTAGAGGCTGCACGTGCCGGCGAGCATGGCAGAGGGTTTGCGGTGGTTGCTTCTGAAGTACGTAGCCTGGCACAACGTTCCTCTTCTGCTGCCCGTGAAATAAAAGATCTCATTTCACTTTCTGTCTCCCAGGTTGAGCAGGGTCTTAACCAGGCAGCGAATGTGGGGAGTAACACAGAAAATGTGAGCAATGCGGTTCGCCAGGTCGCGGATCTGGTTAACGAAATCGCGGCTGCAACCAATGAACAGAGTAAGGGCATTGAGCAGGTTCACCTGGCGATCGGGCAAATGGATGAAGTTACCCAGCAAAACGCCTCACTGGTTGAAGAAGCCTCTTCGGCATCTAAATCTCTGCAGGAGCAGGCTGAAACCTTGTCGAGCCTGGTCTCTACTTTTACGCTTAACGAAAATACAGGGTATGTCGGAAAAACGGTAAGCGCGCCGATCGCCAGAACACAGCAGCTGCAAACAAAACCCGCATCTACTGCTGGTGAAGCTCGTAATACAGACTGGGAAAGTTTCTGATTTTTGACTTTTACACACGATTATTAATTACTAAAAAGCGCTGCTCTAGCAGCGCTTTTACCCTTCAGGACGATCTATCTGTTTGTTCTTCACCATACTTACGACGCTTATTCTCCCCACGTTCTGAAGCTACCCAGCTAAAGACTGCATCGATAAAAGCTCGCACCTGCTGACCTACTTCAGCAACAGCCGTATTCCAAGCAAGGCCATAATGCCTCCACTTAGTTTATCTATAAGCTTACGGTATTTAATGTAAGCCTGGCGTGGCCCGTGAGTTGATAATAAGCATGCGACGACTGCATACCAGAGCACATCGATAACGAATGCCATTGTTGGCAGGATGATGTACATAACAGGCTGAATATTTTTGCTAAGCGCTGCGGAAAAAATACTGGCAAATACCAGTGCCGTATGGGGATTGCTGATCTGCGTAAATACGCCAGTTATAAATGCTTTTGAGACGCTGACTTCCTCTGTTTCGGTCAAATCATTAAAACGATTTGAAGGACGACGAAACATTTTCACAGCCAGCCATAAAAGATAGCAACCGCCTGCAAGCTTCAGACCTGTGTACAGTGACGGGATCAACGTCAACAGGGTGTGAAGACCCGCTAAGGCGATGGCAGCAAAAACAAACGCACCAAAACCCATCCCTGTAGCAACAGCTAAAGCCGCCCTTCTCGAACTGGACATGGCCGTTCGGGCGACGAGCAGAAAACTCACTCCCGGGCTCATTGCGCCAAACAGGATAGCTACGCCAATAGCAGAAAGCGCGATCACATCACTTGTCATTCATCTTCCCCATCAGTAAACAGTGTCGTCAGGCAATTCCGCCCTTCATGAACGGCATCCGGTTAACAACATAACACAATGCCAACAATGTCTGCCCCTGCGCATAGTTCATGTACCCGTCTCAGAAATTTTGTTGAATTGATTAGTCAAACCTGAATATCTTTATCGAAATCAAAATAAGGACGCTATCATAATGATTTCAATCAGGGCTGCTGAACTCAAAGACATTCCATCGTTAAAACGGCTTTTCCTGCAGTTGGGCTATAAGACAGAGAGTGCGAGTTTAGAACAACGTATCCGTGAACAGCATGACACGCTGTGTACTTTAGTTGCCGAATCA
The DNA here is from genome assembly GCF_016516575.1 of Kosakonia sp. S57. Lineage (NCBI taxonomy): Bacteria > Pseudomonadati > Pseudomonadota > Gammaproteobacteria > Enterobacterales > Enterobacteriaceae > Kosakonia > Kosakonia sp. S57. Next base: position 319,268 of record NZ_JACVUL010000001.1, read on the forward strand.
GAGAAAGAGGTTTGTGGCGTTATTGTCATAAATTTCATCATGCCTGTTCATGAAAATAACTTATGGGCATTAATCTCAGCGCTGGTAATAGATGAGTCGTCACGAGGACAAGGCGTAGGGCAGCAACTCCTTATCGCCTCTGAACGCATCGCGGCTATCAAGAGTTGTTCTCAGATTGAACTATCAAGCAGCGAAAAAAGGGTTAAGGCGCACAAATTTTATGAAAATAACGGATATAAGGAAGTGAGAAAGCGCTTTGTAAAGCTTCTCAGCGATCTGCCGCCGCTTGATTAATATCCCGGTGGTATAAGCAACTCTGGCTCAGGTATTGGCTGGATCCATTAAATAATTTTGCTCCCTGTTCACCTGACAACTAACAGGTATGAAAAATCGCGCTATACGTGCGGAAAGCATTTCACGCTTCATCTACCGTGCGGGATCTATCCCCTCCCCGGCAAAATAAAGTGCGCCTCGCCCGCCCTTCGCATTCAGGTGATCCTGAACTTACATCAGCTTTTCATTTTTGCCACGATAGGAAGCCATGAGATCAGGTAAATCGCGCTCAAAAATCATTCTCAGCACCAAAATTTACATTTTGTAACATACAAAAAATCAGATGATATCTAAATGATGTCATTATGATACATAAGATAAAACGCGTGACCTATGGAAGGCTTATGAAAAAATTACTCATCCGACTTATTCCTGAAAATATATACCAGGCTCTTGAAACAGCCGCCAACGAAGCAGAACGTTCTCTGGAAGGCCACGCCAGATATATTCTTACTCAATCAGTGGAGAGCAAGAAAAACATCTCTGGTGGAGACCGTTATCAGCATGAAATAACTGAACGATTGAACAATATTTTGCCAACTGTGAATAAATTTCGCAGGGGATCTCCGTTAACTCCGGCAAAGTTGGCGGAGCTATTGGGACACCAAAATGCATTGTCCGCTGAAAACTGGTTTACAGGTAATGAAGTTCCCGGATTTATAGATCTCAATAATCTGAGCGAATTACTAGGCTGTTGCGCAGAATGGCTTAAATTTGGAGAAAGAGTACCCTTTCCGATGAATTCCCAGAGTCGAATCAACTGGAAAGGAGGGAGTACTGAAGATGTTGATGCTTTGCTCGCTCCAGATGCTAAAGGTAATCCCGTAACGTTTATTCGCATAATTCGTCTAACCAATTCCGCTGGTAACATACTGATTTTAAGAGAATTCAAAGATACTTTAAGCACTGACTTTTTTTACACAAATCTTCATTTGAGTGAAGAAATCGGTAACGGCGGGTTTCATGATCTTGCGGATTTTCTTGTTATCCTTCAGGAATTATATTCCCGCTACATAAAAGGGGATTTTTTCGTGAAAAGCTATGATCTTAGTGAAAATGACTTATCCCTTTACTATCGCGAAGGGCATTGTCATCCACACTATTTAATTGAACATGGCTGTCAGGAATCGGTATGGTGGGAGGATATCTGGCACTCTGAAATGTTAGAGAGAAGGGGCAAGAAAGGATATTACTTCTGGGAGGGTGATAAAGCCCTGATTGAGCGCCTTCATAATTACCTTGTAGAGAATAAACGCCTCAAAGCAGCCGACGAACTGGAAATAGATCGACTGGGACTGCCAGGTAATAACGCTGTTTAGTGCCTGACTACGGCCTATTTCTATAGATAAGCCTGTTCAAAAACAGGCTTATCGTACAATAATTCTCTATATCCAATCAGACCCTGCAAGTGCTGCGGATTCGATTTATTAAAATCTATGGTGAGCTGGGTAAAAACTCATCCATTTCCATCACATCTCACCCCTCAGAACCATTGGCGAAAGCTACAAAATTCTTCAGGGAATAAATATGAAAATAATTAACACCTCGGCGGCTGTGCTGGTTTCTTTAATAGAGTCAGGTTGCGCCAGCAACACGCCGCTGCTTTGCTATAACGAGGCGGTGGGGATGAAAAACAGGGTGTCGGTTCCAGTGTACGGAATGGTGCGTTCGCCAGCTCATCAGCCAGTACGACCCGGCTGCGGCCGCGCAACGAACCAGCCCACTTCGCCAGCAGGTCAGGTGAGGCTGTCATTCTGGTACTGCGCTGCGGGTCGGGCTCACTGGTCAGCAGTGTGGTGATTACCACATTACGTTGCGGTCGATATGGGGCGTAGCCGGTATAACCGGTGTCCCGACGTTCGTTGTGAATCCTGACGTTGCGCTTAACCTGCTCTTCCCGATCCGGACGTGGCACCGAGCGCTCCACCAGCTCATGCTCATCGAGGGAGTGAATCAGCTTTTCAGAACCAACCACATCAGCAAACGCCCACGACGTCAGCCCGGCATTGTGGATGCGCAGGGCGAGATCGCTGTGCTCATACATGCCGCGACCGTAAATCGGGTCAAATCCGCCGACAAGCTCAATGGCGCTGCGGTGGTAATACAGCATCACACCACGCTGGCCGGTATAAGCCACATGCTTATCGTCCCGGTAGAGTTCAGCGATGTCATGAAGTTTGCGCGCGCCAGCCAGATCGAGGAATTGATAACTCAAATGCGGCTCGGGTGACTCGATGTAAGGCAGCCACCAGCCGTCAGCGATCGGAAAAGCATCATCGTCCCACAGGAAGAGATGCTCACACCCGGCATCCATCAGCGCGGTAAGGCTGGCGTTCTTAGATGCCACTATGCCCAGCGATTTATCGTGCCGAATCAGATTAACGCTGGCGGGCACTACCGCTGGTGGCTGTGAACCATCATCAACCACAACCACCAGCGCGCCAGCAGGTAGATGCCGGAGATGATGCTCCAGTGCCAGGCTTAGAACAGCAGCGCGATTGTGCGTAGAGATGGCTATGCCGATACGGCTGGTGGTTGGCGCGCAGGCAGGTACATACGGGACACCATCGATTTCTACTCGCATGGCTCAATCCTTACCGAGCCCCGCAGGGTTTGCCGCTTAACCTCTCCGGATTCAAGTACGATTCGCTCGTCTTTGAATACCGCGCAAATCACTTCGCCTTTATCATCGTCAGCAGCAAAGCAGTGTTTGATCTCTTTTCCATCAATAAAAACTTTATAGCGCTCAACAGCAGGGTTAATTCTTTTATCGGGATCATCATCAAGAACGGTGATGCGCATGATTTATCCTTTTAGATGTGAGCCTGTCGCATGGGACAGCCGCCCGAGAACACAGCTTTCCCCAGGCTCACGACTGAAAGACTCTCGATTGTTTAGCGCATGCGAGGCGCAATAAAAAAAGCCACCAGCGGATGCCAGTAGCTTAGATGTGTTATGGTGGCCGGTGCTGATCTCCGGCTTTGCGGCTTAACGATCTAGGTCTGTGGTGCCACAAGAACGACCGGTCACGCTAATCAGCCTTGGCAATTCCTCCACAAATTAACATTATCACAGGCACTCAGTGAATGCCTGCTGTAATGCCGCACGGTGATGGCAACAAAAAACCGCCCGGAGGCGGTTAGTTATCTAATTCATGTCGAATCCAATCACCGTCAGAATTAATAGCAAATAGCTCTACTAGTTCCTCTTGCTCGGAATCATATACTTCGACGACATCAGGATTAATGAGCACATTATCTTGAGCGGCACCGACTAAATCAGCGATCTGTCCTAAATTGTCAGCAAAACCGCAAAAATCTCGGTAGCCACCTGGAAGCCCATCCTTTTTATAAGCAAAAACCATATAGCGCTTCACGGATTGCATTTAACCTTTTCATAATAAATTGGATCTTCAGTATATGCCGATAATATGACGCTTAACAGCGTGGCTAGCCGTTATCCCTTGTTGAAAAGATTCATCATCAGGCGCACTCGCAAATGCGCCTTGTGATGAACCCTGCAGTCTGAGTCTAGAAGTGCTACAGCACGACATGCCCACATGCAGGCTTCCTGCATTTTGGTGCGGGCAATAGCTAGGCAGCGCGCAGCTTCCTGTGCTTCGACAGAGTGATTCGCCGTCTCAGAAAGCTCAGCGCTTACGTTTTCGCGTTCGGTATCGAGAAGGTTGCAGAAATGGTGGCTGACGCCTTCAAGACGTTTCAGGAGATATATCCCATTTATGCCAACCAGATCATTGCGCTCAGCTTTCGTTTCGGCAATTCTGGATTAGACTTCAGATTTTGACAGGTTTTTAAGCCGGCACGGTTAGAAGTCTTTGCGCTGTACCCCGCCCGAATAGCCGCTTGGGTGGCGTTCAAATCGATGAGGTACTCGCGACAGAACATTTCTTGTTTGTCATTGGGTTCCATTTCAATTCTTAGGAGAGATTTATGGTTCATGATTATCTGGTTTCATGTACTGAAAAAGGCATTGCACACAAGACCCTTTGTGAAAACTGTGTTGTCGCCTTTGACGTACATAGTGATGAAGGCCCTTCATCTGGTGCATGCGAGTACCAAGGGGAAGACTGCGAAGATGAGTAAGGAATAAGTAGTACCTTGATTTATAGATTACTAGGGCGCTTATCCTCCGTCTGCGTGAACCGGGAGAGCTTAACGTCTCCCGGAGCGAAGTAAAGCCACTCACTACTCTCTTGTGCCAGTGCGACAATCTAGTGGTCCACTAAAATTGATCACCATCTTAGAGTTCGTCCAGTATCGTTTTTTTCAAATTCGTTCGATTGTAAATTAAAGCTTTATTATGGATTGCCGATCTTTATGTCTCTCTTTTTGAAAAGGAATCAACAATGGCTTTTGAGTCAATTGCAGCAGCCCAAGATTGTCGTGAGTATTTGGGAATAAAGGGAAATACTTACGTAACCGTAAACGGGTATGTAGATGGTAATCCTCACAATGTGACTATTTTATCAGACTACGACAAAGTTATATTTAGTTTTGAGTCCGCAATCTGTGGTTATCAGTATTTTGATTCGCGCTTTCAAAAAATGGAGTGGGACGAAGAAGAATGCACCTTAACCATAAGCAGTGATAAGCAAAATTACTCTTTCGAGGTGCATTTCCCAGAGCAGTACTAATCTACATAACTCATCAACTGACAACCAAAATCACTGGCTGCACTGCTCAGTAATGAACTGTTGAAGTGCGGCTATTTTTGCTCGGTCAAGCTTGATTCCGTCTCTGATACTAAGAACGTTTCGTCCAGCAACTGAAGAGAGTTCGATGGTGGCATCATTGCCCATGCTGGAGGAACTGTTATTTTGGGTTGTGACTGACACTGGACAGCGGCCTTTGACGAGCACCCGACCACCATTATCAAGCTTACGTTGCAGAGCAGCATTTTCAGCTTTTGCATCGGCGAGTTCCTTTGTGTATTTAGCATCTAGTGCAGCAACTTCGCTCTGGCGCACCTTGATATCGGCGATTGTTCGATTAACCAGTTTTAGGTTGTGGGTGGCTTTATCGCGTTGGTCTTTGAAAGTGATCGCATTATTGCGGTAATGGTTAATCGTCCAGGCGATGGATAGTACGCCGGCGAGTAAGAGCAAAGCCGCAGCGGCTTTCCAGCTGGAGATCATTTTTTGCTGTCCGAGAGGAACAGCGCCCGCTCTGCCTCACGACGCCGTGTCAGGCCAGGCAGTGCCTTTCCACCAGCCTTATTCCAGCGTGGGAACTCATCAGCAGCACTGGCGTTATCACCAGCATTAAGTTTTTGCAGTAGCGTGGAAGTCGACAGCGCGCGGGCACCGAGGTTATAGGCGAACGAAACAAGCGCATCAAACTGACCCTGCGTCAGCTTCACCTTGACCAGTTTCGACACGTCGCTTTCGTAGCCCACCAGCCCGGTGCGCAGCAGGCGCTCGGCTGTTTCTTCTTTGATGGTCATTCCGGCGCGGATCGGCTTGCCGTCCACAGGCTGTGTCCAGCCATAACCAATTGTCCAGACGCCCACACTGTCCTGATACGCAGTCAGGCGCAGGCCTTCAAACTGCTTAATGAGAGAAATGCCTTTATCGCTGATCCGCATTATTCTGGCCTCAGTACGTTAAACAGGCGCGCCACGTTGCCACGCGCTTTGAACACGGCAGCGCAAATGATGAGATTCAACATGACGGTCGCCCAGTGGACGTGGAAATAGAAATCGAACATGAAACGGAACGGGACGGACGCATACGCCAGGATGATCACGTATGCCAGCCAGGAGGCCCATACGTTGTGCTTCCCGCCCGGCTTACGGAACATCATCAGGCGGATCACGATCATCCGTCAGCACCAGTGGGTCAGTCGTTACCATTATTTCCTCCCCGCCACCTTTGCAGCAGTGACAGAGGATCCTGCTCACTGAAAAAGGTCAGCGTCTTAATGGCCAGCGCAGAAAGCAGAACCGCGCCGAGAGCATTCGCTGTAATGGGTAATGCTGGCGAGCATCGAGCCCACCAGCCCGGATCCGTACACACCTGCAAAGTACGAGACGACGAAGTATGCCGTTCGCCGCGGCAAAGTCAGATCAGCGGCAGTTGCCATATAAAACACCGCGCCGGCGAAAGCGCCAAAAACGACACCGTAATCAGTACCAGTCAGAAGCCCATAAAGACTGGCACCGGTTAAGGCGCTGGCCGCCGCAGCGGACCCGGATACAGGTTCGGACATTAAGCCCCCTCGTATTTGCTGTGAATCCTCTTGAAATAAGGTGAAAGGAAAATCCACGCATAAAAGCGAAACTGAGATTGTTGGCATAAAAAAAGAATAAAAAGGCTTTGTTCGAATCATGCTTTTTGCGAAGCGTAGCGACTTTTTCTATTATCGATCTCGAAGAACTCTGGAGAAAAAATATGAGTGATGGATTACAGATTGTTATGTCACCAGTTCAAATGGCAGCGGTCCTGTCGGATAAAACCGTAACTGAAGCCGAAACCATGCAAAACCGCCTTCTCGGCGGTCTCGGCGTGGTTATGGGTACATTAGAGCTGGTTGGTGCGACAGTCCTTTGCGTCACACCTGAACCTACCACGCTGACCAAGGCAGACTGTGTTGTTGTTGGCGCTCATAGCATGGATTCACTGCAGGCAGCCATCGACCAGACAATATCAGGGCGTGATACCCGCACAGCGGCTTACCAGCTGGCTGTGCAGACAGCCCGTCAGTTTGGCGCGGATGAGGATACCGCATTAAACATCGGTTTAACTGTTGATATTGCGGTGCCGCTAGCCTTCGGCTTGTCGCTTGGCGCTTCCCGGGTTGCCTACGTTCGCGCAGGCAATTTCAGGCTGGCAGAGCATGAAGCTGTAAAAGGTATTAAAGCTGGCGGTCATACAATGGCGAAACATATCGCTGTTTCTGAAGAATAGTTACTGGCTCGCCTTGCCAGAACCCCTCAAATGCAGTCCACATCGTCTTTTTTTAAGCTGGAGCAAGCTGAAAAAGTTATCAGTTCTGCACTTAAAGCTAACCGGTTGAAAATTCTGCACTGGGCAAATCTGTCCCGAAGCGCAGAAAATACGCTGGATATTACTTATAAATCAGGCTCAGCAGTTGGTTACGGTTTCCGCCAAGGGAGTCAGATCAAAGAAACTCTTTATGTAGTACGAATTGTTCTTCTCAAAAAAATGTATAACAACAAGCCTTATTACGTTTTAACTGCATATCCATTCATGGGATAAATAATGGACAAAAATTACGAAACACTAAGAAAGCTGCTGGTGATTTTTTTCGGTCCGGATTATCAAATATTTGGCGAAAACATCGACGAAATTATGAGTTCTTATGTTGAGATGGAAAACGAATTAGCTATTCGCAATCTCAAACAACAGGCTTCTCAGGCAATTGCTATACAAAGTGATGAGGAGTTAAACCGCACTATGGCTGCGCTTGCAGAGAGTCAATTTTCACCAGCTCCATGGGGTGAAACATGGCGTTCCTTTTTACAAAAAATTCTGCTCCGTATTCCATGACAGGAAGAATTTTTTTCAGCGAAAGGTGTAGCCTTAACTGAATAGGTTGTGAACTGACTAACTGGAAAACCAGACATCCGGAAAGCTACTAACGCCAAATAAAAACCCGCTACTATGAGCGGGTTCTGTACAGTGAATATATAATACCCATCGTTAGAAAAACCCCACCCATTTTTTTGAATCTAGCAAGCATCTTGTCGCTAAAATCTTTAAGCAGGTTCATAACGTGTGATTTCTCGCAGCATATTTCGGTGAATGCCACGGTGTCAGTGTGCAACGCGTCGTGATGCACTCTGCAAAGCCGGATTACAAACAGGCCGTGCGCCTGCGTGCCCATTCCACCCTGCCCGTGTTCTGTCAGGTGTTGGGGTCGTTAGCCCCTACTTTCCGTGAGCAGCGTTCTTTATCGGAACGGTTATACAGAGACCAGGGTGTAGATACGCAAAAACTCCTGGGGCATAAGACACAGGAAATGACGGACAGATACAATGATGACCGAGGGAAAGACTGGGTGATACTGAGCGCAAAAACAGGGTCGTGAAGAGGGAGTTTTGGGGAAAGGTTTTGGGGAAGCACTCAAACGCCCAATAAAAAAACGGGAACCATCAGGTTCCCGTTCTTGTGCAACCCACAGCGCGGATTACATGTTCGCGATAATCGCGTCGCCAAACTCTGAACATTTCAGCAGCTTAGCGCCATCCATCAGACGTTCGAAATCGTAGGTCACGGTTTTGGCAGCGATCGCGCCTTCCATACCTTTAACGATCAGGTCTGCGGCTTCGAACCACTCCATATGACGCAACATCATTTCTGCGGACAGAATAATGGAGCCCGGGTTCACTTTATCCTGGCCTGCGTATTTCGGCGCGGTACCGTGGGTGGCTTCGAACAGTGCGCACTCGTCGCCGATGTTCGCGCCAGGTGCGATACCGATACCTCCAACCTGTGCAGCCAGGGCGTCGGAGATGTAGTCGCCGTTCAGGTTCATACAGGCGATAACGTCATACTCTGCCGGACGCAGCAGGATCTGCTGCAGGAACGCATCGGCGATCACATCTTTAATGATGATCTCTTTGCCGGTTTTCGGGTTCTTGATTTTCTGCCACGGGCCGCCGTCGATCAGCTCACCGCCGAACTCTTGCTGAGCCAGCTGGTAACCCCAATCTTTGAACGCACCTTCGGTGAACTTCATGATGTTGCCTTTGTGCACCAGCGTCACGGAGTCACGGTCGTTGGTGATGGCATATTCGATCGCTGCGCGAACCAGGCGTTTGGTGCCCTCTTCGGAGCACGGCTTGATGCCGATACCGCAATGTTCCGGGAAGCGAATTTTCTTCACGCCCATCTCTTCGCGCAGGAATTTGATCACTTTTTCCGCGTCGGCAGAGTCAGCTTTCCACTCGATGCCAGCGTAGATATCTTCGGAGTTCTCACGGAAGATGACCATATCGGTCAGCTCAGGCTGTTTCACCGGGCTCGGAGTGCCCTGGTAGTAGCGCACCGGGCGCAGGCAGACGTAGAGATCCAGCTCCTGGCGCAGGGCAACGTTCAGAGAACGGATACCGCCGCCAACCGGGGTGGTCAGAGGGCCTTTGATCGCTACGCGGTAATCACGAATCAGATCCAGTGTTTCAGGCGGCAGCCAGACATCCTGGCCATAAACCTGGGTCGATTTCTCGCCCGTGTAAATCTCCATCCAGGAAATTTTACGCTCACCTTTGTAGGCTTTTTCCACAGCGGCATCGACCACTTTCAGCATTGCCGGGGTCACGTCAACGCCGATACCGTCGCCTTCAATAAACGGGATAATCGGGTTAACAGGAACGTTGAGCTTGCCATTTTGCAGGGTGATCTTACTACCTTCCGCCGGAACAACTACTTTGCTTTCCATTCACCTCTCCTTCGAGCGCTTCTGGTTGTTTTGCTCGCTGACTTCATGCCGGGGCGCTCAGACTGCGTCCGCTCACCTGTTACGTGAATCACACAGAGCAAACCGTTTTTTGTTAATGAATTGTAATGAGCCCGTCAATACTAACCGATAGTTCGACGCCATGAAAGGCAATCATGATTCCGCTATAATGCGGCAATTGATAACCTGTGAAAATACCATGAAGAAAACTTCTTATAGAAATCACAAGCTTGAGCGATTCAGCTCACGACAACCTGGCCGATCGGCTGAAAAAAGCGCGCCAACACGCGTGATTTTGTTTAATAAACCCTACGATGTTTTACCCCAGTTCACCGACGAAGCCGGGCGCAGCACCCTGAAAGCGTATATCGACGTTCCCGGCGTCTATGCTGCAGGCCGTCTCGATCGCGACAGCGAAGGCTTACTGGTGTTAACCAACGACGGCGCGCTGCAAGCCCGCTTAACCCAGCCAGGTAAACGCACCGGGAAAATCTACTATGTGCAGGTCGAAGGCGAACCCACCGAAGAAGCTCTTGCACAGTTACGCACTGGCGTGACGCTCAACGATGGCCCTACCCTGACCGCTGAAGTTGAGCGTGTCGAGGAGCCTGCATGGCTGTGGCCGCGCAACCCGCCGATTCGCGAGCGCAAATCGATCCCGGCCTGCTGGCTGAAAATCACCCTTTATGAAGGCCGCAATCGCCAGGTGCGGCGAATGACCGCCCACGTTGGCTTTCCCACTTTGCGCCTCATCCGCTACGCTATGGGAAACTACACGCTGGAAAACCTCGCCAATGGCGAATGGCGTGACGCTTAACTGTCAGGGAGAAATCGATGTTTAAACCCCATGTCACCGTAGCCTGTGTGGTTCACGCGCAGGGAAAGTTCCTCGTTGTCGAAGAGACGATCCGCGACAAAGTGCTGTGGAACCAGCCTGCCGGTCATCTTGAAGCGGACGAAACATTAGTGCAGGCCGCAAAGCGCGAGTTATGGGAAGAGACCGGCATCGACGCCGCGCCGCAGCACTTTATCCGCATGCATCAGTGGATAGCCCCCGACAGCACGCCTTTTTTGCGCTTCCTGTTTGCCATTGAGCTTAACGAAATGTGCGCCACTGAGCCGCACGACAGCGACATCGACCGCTGTTTGTGGGTCACGGCTGAAGAGATCCTCACCGCGTCAAACCTGCGCTCGCCGCTGGTTGCCGAGAGTATTCGCAGCTACCAGAGCGGCCAGCGTCTGCCGCTGGCAACAATCGCAGAATTTAACTGGCCGTTTACAGGGGATGCCTGAGCGAGCAGTGCGTGCTAGAATACGCCGCCCTGAAGTTCTTCGTTGTGAGTATTCTATGTCTGATAGCCCAAAAAAAGTGATCGTCGGCATGTCCGGCGGTGTCGACTCTTCCGTTTCCGCCTACTTGTTGCAGCAACAAGGTTACAAGGTGGAAGGCCTGTTCATGAAGAACTGGGAAGAGGATGACGGCGAGGAATACTGCACCGCGGCGGCGGATCTGGCCGACGCGCAGGCCGTCTGCGACAAGCTCGGCATTGAGCTTCACACCGTCAATTTTGCCGCAGAGTACTGGGACAACGTCTTTGAGCACTTCCTTGCGGAGTACAAAGCCGGGCGCACGCCAAACCCCGATATTCTCTGCAACAAAGAGATCAAATTTAAAGCCTTCCTTGAGTTCGCCGCCGAAGATCTTGGTGCGGACTATATTGCCACCGGCCACTATGTACGCCGCGCCGATGTCGACGGCAAAAGCCGCCTGCTGCGCGGTCTCGACGGCAACAAGGATCAGAGCTACTTCCTCTATACGCTGGGCCATGAACAGATCGCCCAGAGCCTCTTCCCGGTCGGCGAGCTGGAAAAGCCTCAGGTGCGTAAAATCGCCGAAGAGCTGGGCCTTGCCACCGCGAAGAAGAAAGACTCGACCGGTATCTGCTTTATCGGCGAGCGCAAATTCCGCGAGTTTCTCGGCCGCTATCTGCCTGCACAACCGGGCAAAATCGTCACCGTTGATGGCGAAGCGATCGGCGAACACCAGGGCCTGATGTACCACACACTGGGCCAGCGCAAAGGCTTAGGCATCGGCGGCACCAAAGAGGGCAGCGAAGATCCGTGGTATGTGGTCGACAAAGATGTCGAAAACAATATCCTCATCGTCGCCCAGGGCCACGACCACCCGCGCCTGATGTCGGTCGGGCTGATTGCCCAGCAGCTGCACTGGGTCGATCGCGAGCCGGTCAACGGCACGCTGCGCTGTACGGTGAAAACCCGCTACCGCCAGCAGGATATTCCCTGCACCGTCACGGCGCTGGACGACGATCGCATTGAAGTGCGCTTCGACGAGCCGGTGGCTGCCGTCACGCCGGGTCAATCTGCCGTCTTCTATCTGGATGACGTCTGCCTTGGCGGCGGCATTATCGAGCAGCGCCTGCCGCTGCCGGTTTAACTCTGTTTTAGCGATATCGGACTGGCTAACGCCCGCGCAGATGCACTCATACGCGGGCACAAAAAGGAGTAAGTGTGGCGAAGAACTATTACGACATTACCCTGGCGCTGGCAGGCATCTGTCAGTCAGCACGTCTGGTGCAGGAGCTTGCGCACCAGGGCCACTGTGACGCCGACGCGCTGCACGTTTCCCTTAATAGCGTTATCGATATGAACCCGGACTCCACCCTCGGCGTGTTTGGCGGCAGCGAAGCCAACTTGCGCATTGGCCTCGAGTCGCTGCTTGGCGTGCTCAACGGCAGCAACCGCCAGGGGCTGAACGGGGAAGTGACCCGCTACACCCTGAGCATGATGGTACTCGAGCGCAAGCTGGCGGCAAAAAAAGCGGCGATGGAGACGCTCGGCACCCGCATTGGCGGCCTGCAGCGCCAGCTTGAACACTTCGATCTGCAATCCGACACCCTGCTGAGTGCGATGGCCGCCATCTATGTCGACGTCATCAGCCCGCTCGGGCCGCGCATTCAGGTCACCGGCTCCCCTGCCATTTTGCAAAGCGCTCAGGTGCAGGCCAAAGTGCGCGCCACCCTGCTGGCAGGCATCCGCGCCGCCGTGCTGTGGCACCAGGTGGGCGGCGGTCGGCTACAGTTAATGTTTTCCCGTAATCGCCTGTCGACACAGGCCAAACACATTCTCGCTCATTGTTAACCTCCCGGAGTTGTGACTTATGGAATTATCCTCACTGACCGCCGTTTCCCCTGTCGATGGACGCTACGGCGATAAAGTCAGCGCGCTGCGCGGGATCTTCAGCGAATTCGGTTTGCTGAAGTTTCGCGTTCAGGTTGAAGTACGCTGGCTGCAAAAACTGGCGGCGCACGCGGCGATCAAGGAAGTTCCTGCTTTTGCCGATCACGCAAACGGTTTCCTCGACAAAATCGTTACGGACTTCTCGGTTGAAGATGCGCAGCGCATCAAAACCATTGAGCGCACCACCAACCACGACGTGAAAGCGGTAGAGTACTTTCTGAAAGAGAAAGTGGCCGAAGTGCCGGAGCTGCACGCGGTCTCTGAGTTTATCCACTTCGCCTGCACCTCCGAAGATATCAACAACCTCTCCCACGCCCTGATGCTGAAAAGCGCCCGCGATGAGGTGATCCTGCCCTACTGGCGTCAACTGATTGACGCGGTGAAAGCGCTGGCCGTTGAGTACCGTGATATTCCGCTGCTGTCGCGCACCCACGGTCAACCGGCCACCCCGTCGACCATCGGCAAAGAGATGGCGAACGTCGCTTACCGTATGGAGCGCCAGTACCGCCAGCTCAACCAGGTGGAGATTCTCGGCAAAATCAACGGCGCGGTTGGCAACTATAACGCCCATATCGCCGCTTATCCGGAAGTGGACTGGCACAAGTTCAGCGAAGAGTTTGTCACCTCATTAGGCATTGAGTGGAACCCCTACACCACGCAGATTGAGCCCCATGACTACATCGCCGAGCTGTTTGACTGCATGGCGCGTTTCAACACCATCCTCATCGACTTCGATCGCGATGTCTGGGGTTATATCGCCCTCAACCACTTTAAGCAGAAGACCATTGCCGGGGAGATTGGATCCTCGACCATGCCGCATAAAGTGAACCCGATTGACTTTGAAAACTCCGAAGGTAACCTCGGCCTGTCCAACGCCGTGCTGCAACACCTGGCGAGCAAACTGCCGGTCTCGCGCTGGCAGCGCGATCTGACCGACTCGACGGTGCTGCGTAATCTCGGCGTCGGCGTCGGTTATGCGCTGATCGCTTACCAGTCGACTCTGAAAGGCGTCAGCAAACTGGAAGTGAACCGCGACCGCCTGCTGGATGAGCTGGATCACAACTGGGAAGTGCTGGCCGAGCCGATCCAGACGGTGATGCGCCGTTACGGCATTGAGAAGCCGTACGAAAAACTGAAAGAGCTGACCCGCGGTAAGCGCGTTGACGCCGAAGGGATGAAGCAGTTTATCGACAGCCTGGCACTGCCGGAGGACGAAAAAGTGCGCCTGAAAGCGATGACGCCGGCCAACTATATTGGTCGCGCTATCACCATGGTTGATGAGTTGAAGTAATCCCCGTCCGCTCTGCCCGCCCTCTTTCGCCGGAAAGAGGGCATCTTCCTGTTACGGTTGAGTAAATGTTTATCCCTCTTGTAACAAAATCAGCGTTAAACTATTCACTCCAAAAATAGAGGGAGAGGTCTGACGATGCGCGTACTGGTTGTGGAAGATAATGCTCTGCTGCGCCACCACTTAAAAGTGCAGTTGCAAGAGCTGGGACATCAGGTCGACGCCGCCGAAGATGCAAAGGAAGCGGATTACTTTCTGAACGAACACCTGCCGGATATCGCGATTGTCGATCTTGGCCTGCCGGATGAAGATGGCCTGTCGCTGATCCGCCGCTGGCGCAGCCATGAGGTCTCGCTGCCGGTGCTGGTGCTTACCGCACGTGAAGGGTGGCAGGATAAGGTCGAAGTGCTGAGCGCGGGCGCCGATGATTACGTCACCAAACCGTTCCATATCGAAGAAGTGGTGGCGCGCATTCAGGCGCTGATGCGCCGTAACAGCGGCCTCGCCTCACAGCTGATCTCCATGCCACCGTTCCAGGTTGACCTCTCACGCCGCGAACTCTCGGTCAATGAGGAAGTGGTCAAACTCACCGCCTTTGAATACACCATTATGGAGACGCTGATCCGTAACAGCGGCAAAGTGGTGAGCAAAGATTCGCTGATGCTGCAACTCTATCCCGATGCCGAACTGCGCGAGAGCCACACCATTGATGTGCTGATGGGTCGCCTGCGCAAAAAGATCCAGGCACAGTATCCCGATGAGGTGATCACTACCGTGCGCGGTCAGGGCTACCTTTTCGAACTGCCAAAATGAAACGCCTGTTGCGGCACCTCTTCCCGCTCTCGCTGCGGGTGCGCTTTTTACTCGCCACCGCCGCGGTAGTGATGGTGCTGTCGCTGGCGTATGGCGTGGTCGCGCTGGTCGGCTACAGCGTCAGCTTCGATAAAACCACCTTCCGACTGCTGCGCGGCGAGAGCAACCTCTTCTATACGCTGGCGCAGTGGAAAGAGAACAAGCTTGAGATCGACCTGCCGGAAAACCTCGATCTGCAAAGCCCGACCATGACCTTTATTTACAACAAAAACGGCAAGCTGATCTGGTCCCAGCGGGATGTGCCGTGGTTGCAAAAACGCATTGAGCCGGAGTGGCTGAAAAGCGATGGTTTTCATGAAATTGAAGCGGATATCGACTCCACCAGCACGCTGATCAACGACGATCACGCCGCCTCGGAGCAACTCAAAGCGATCCGTGAAGATGACAGCGACTCTGAAATGACCCACTCGGTGGCGGTAAACCTCTACCCTGCCACCGCGCGTATGCCGCAGTTGACCATCGTAGTAGTCGATACCATCCCGATCGAGCTTAAACGCTCCTATATGGTGTGGAACTGGTTTATCTACGTGCTCTCAGCCAACCTGCTGCTGGTGATCCCGCTGCTGTGGCTGGCGGCCTGGTGGAGCCTGCGGCCAATTGAGGATCTGGCGCGCGAAGTGCGCGAGCTGGAGGAGCACCACCGCGAGCAGCTCAACCCGGAAACCACCCGCGAGTTGACCAGCCTGGTGCTTAACCTCAACCGCTTGCTGAAAAGCGAGCGTGAGCGCTATGACAAATATCGCACCACCTTGACCGACCTCACCCACAGCCTGAAAACGCCGCTGGCGGTGCTGCAAAGCACGTTGCGCTCGCTGCGCAGCGACAAGATGAGCGTCAGCGAGGCCGAACCGGTGATGCTTGAGCAGATCAGCCGCATCTCGCAACAGATTGGTTACTACCTGCACCGCGCCACCATGCGCGGCAGCAGCATGCTCAGCCGCGAGCTACATCCGGTCGCCTCACTGCTTGATAACCTCACTTCCGCGCTGAATAAGGTCTATCAGCGTAAAGGGGTTAATATCACGCTCGATATCTCGCCGGAGGTAGGTTTTGTCGGCGAGCAGAACGACTTTATGGAAGTGATGGGCAACGTGCTGGATAACGCCTGCAAATATTGCCTCGAGTTTGTTGAGGTCTCCGTTAACCAGAGCGACGACATGCTGCACATTGTTGTCGAGGATGATGGCCCCGGTATTCCGCTGGCGAAACGCGAGCTGGTGTTCGATCGCGGTCAGCGCGCCGACACGCTGCGTCCGGGCCAGGGCGTCGGGCTTTCGGTGGCGCGGGAGATCGTCGAGCAGTATGGCGGGCAGATCCTGACCGGCGACAGCCTGCTCGGCGGTGCGCGCATGGAAGTGATTTTTGGTCGTCAGCAAACGGGAATAACGGGCGACTGAACCCCCTTAACCCAGCTATAATCGATTATTCAGCCCATGATTAATTGCCGGAAATGTATATGGAATATCACGTAGAGATAAACTGGCCAGATTTTATTCAACGCTACTGGCAGAAACGCCCGGTGGTGCTGAAACGCGGAATTAAGGATTTCGTCGATCCGATTAGCCCGGACGAACTGGCGGGGCTGGCGATGGAGAATGAAGTCGACAGCCGCCTGGTCAGCCATCTTGATGGCAAATGGCAGGTAAGCCACGGCCCGTTTGAGAGTTACGATCACATGGGCGAAAACAACTGGTCGCTGCTGGTGCAGGCGGTGAACCACTGGCATCAGCCTGCCGCAGCGCTGATGAGCCCCTTCCGCGTGCTGCCGGACTGGCGCACCGACGATCTGATGATCTCCTTCTCGGTGCCGGGCGGCGGCGTTGGCCCGCACCTCGATCAGTATGATGTCTTTATTATTCAGGGGACCGGCCGTCGCCGCTGGCGCGTCGGGGATAAAGTGCCGCTGCAGCAGCACTGCCCGCACCCGGATCTGCTGCAAGTCGATCCTTTCGAAGCGATCATCGATGAAGAGATGGAGCCGGGCGATATTCTCTATATTCCGCCAGGATTCCCGCACGAAGGTTATTCGCTGGAGAATTCGCTCAACTACTCGGTCGGTTTCCGTGCGCCAAGCGGGCGTGAGCTGATCAGCGGCTTTGCCGATTATGTGCTGCAACGAGAACTGGGTAGCCAGCGCTACAGCGATCCGGACGTGCCGGAGCGCGACCACCCGGCGGATATCCTGCCGCAGGAGCTGGATAAGCTGCGCGAGATGATGCTTGGGCTGATTAATCAGCCGGCACAGTTTAACGAATGGCTCGGCGAGTTTATCTCCCAGTCGCGTCACGAACTGGATATCGCGCCGCCGGAACCGCCCTATCAGCCGGATGAGATCTACGATGCGCTGAAACAGGGCGACAAACTTGCGCGTCTCGGCGGCCTGCGCGTGCTGCGCATCGGCGACGATGTCTACGCCAACGGCGAGAAGATCAACTCCCCGCACCGCCCGGCGCTCGAAGCGCTGGCTCGCCATAGCGTTATCTCCGGCGAGATGTTTGGCGATGCGCTGGACGATCCCTCCTTCCTCGCCATGCTTGCCGCACTGGTAAACAGCGGGTATTGGTTCTTCGAGGATTAATATCCTCTGGCGCCATCGGGCATCATGCCTGATGGCGCTGCGCTTATCAGGCCTACAAAACCGCACGAACCCGTAGGCCGGATAAGGCGCTTGCGCCGCCATCCGGCAATGAGCGCTGCGCCTGAAAACTGCCTGATGGCGCTGCGCTTATCAGGCCTACAAAACCTTCAAAAGCGTGCCATCCGGCAATGCATTACCGCCTTTCCCCGGCATCCATATCGGCTATCTCCCCTGCCCAATCCTCCGGATACACCCCGGCGCGGACATCGCGATGGAAGGTGGAAAAGGGCCATTGCGCGGTGCATTTCACAAATCCATGTTTAACCGGGTTGATATACACATAATCCATATGATGCCGGTAATCCCGCTCATCGCGGATGGTGTGCTCCCAAAAGCGCGGCTGCCAGATCTCTTTATCTCCGAGCGACTTGCTGAAGGCTTTTTTAAGCTCTCGCCAGCGACCGGAAAAATCATCATCGTTTTCGGGCAAGGTCCAGATGCAGTGCATATGTTCCGGCAGGATAACCCAGGCGTTGATATCAAAAGGCTGGCGGCGTTTCACCGTGAGGGTTGCATGACGCAAAGTATCAATATGGCGGGTAAGAAGATCGCTGCGCCGATCGCGCAGGTTGACGGTGAAAAACCATGTGCCGCCGCGCACATAATGACGACGATAGTCAGACATCTGGAAACTCCTTTTCCATTCGTAATCCCTGTTGCCTGATGGCGCTACGCTTATCAGGCCTACAAAACCGTACTAACCCGTAGGCCGGATAAGGCGGTACGCCGCCATCCGGCAATGAGCACTGCACCTGAAAACTGCCTGATGGCGCTGCGCTTATCAGGCCTACAAAACCTACAAACGCGTGCCATCCGGCAATGATTCCCGCGCCGGGAATCAACCCTGCGCGGTCTCCCTTTCGGCGGTTAACTCCGCGATCCGCACAATCACCTGCACCGCTTTTTCCATGCCGTTGAGGGTGGCGAACTCGTGTTTGCCGTGATAGTTGTAGCCGCCGGTAAAGATATTCGGGCAGGGCAGCCCCATAAAGGAGAGCTGTGCGCCGTCGGTGCCGCCGCGGATCGGTTTCATCTCCGGTTCGATATCGCAATCGCGCATCGCCTGCTGGGCAATGTCAATAATGTGCGGGAACTCCGCCACCTTCTCGCGCATATTGTAATAACTGTCTTCAATCGCCAGTTCGATATAGCAATCCGGATGCAGCCCTTTGCCCACCTCTTTGGCGATCTCCATCATCTTGCGTTTGCGGGCTTCAAACGATTTGCGCTCAAAATCGCGGATGATGTAGTGCATCTCGGCGCGATCCACCGTGCCTTTAATGCTGGTGAGATGGTAAAAGCCCTCATACCCTTCGGTCTGCTCCGGGCTCTCCTCTTCCGGTATGCGCGCATGAATTTTGCTGGCGAGCGTCATGGCATTGACCATCACCCCTTTTGCGGTGCCGGGGTGGACGTTATTACCGACGATTTTTACCGTCACCGACGCGGCATTGAAGTTCTCAAACTCCAGCTCGCCAATGCCGCTGCCATCCATGGTGTAGGCCCACTTCGCGCCAAAGGCCTCAACATCAAAATATTTCGCCCCTTTGCCCACCTCTTCATCGGGTGTAAACGCCACGCAGATATCGCCGTGGGGAGTATTTTTTGTCTTCAGCACCGCCAGCGCGGTCATGATCTCTGCCACGCCCGCTTTATCATCCGCGCCGAGCAGGGTTTTGCCGTCGGTGGTGATCAGCGTATGGCCAAGCAGCTGATGCAGCACCGGGAACATCACCGGTGAGAGGATCTCATCGCCAACACCGAGCGCAATATCACCGCCACGGTAGTTTTCAAGGATCTGTGGGTTAACATTTTTGCCGCTGAAGTCGGGCGAGGTGTCGACGTGGGAGATAAAACCAATCGCCGGAACCGGCTTGTCGACGTTGGATGGCAGTTTTGCCATCAGCGTGCCCTTATCGCTTAAGGTCACGTCCAACAGCCCCATCTCTTTAAGCTGGTCTTGCAGTAAATGCAGGAGCTTCCATTGACTATCCGTACTTGGCACCTGCCGCACGCCGGGCTTCGATTGCGTATCCAGCGTTACGTACTGCAAAAAGCGCTCTAATAACTTATCCATAAAGCCCCCTAACAAAATGTCACAACATTATCAGTAAGCGTGAAAAGACAAATATTGCGTCAGGTCACTTTTACCCGGCAAACGAGAATATTTTAAAGGTCGTCGTATTAAACGTAGTTGAGAAAGTGACTGATTGGGCGGCGAAAAGCCATCAACGATTGGCGATTTAACCGCTTTGCCGTAGAATGCCTGGCCTTAAATCGTGCACAACCCTGAAGGTGGTTAATCACAAACCCCGCATCTGATACGCCCTCCGATGCGCAAACACGGGACAGAGTCAAAAATTGAATACACAATCGCGTTCGCGTTCGCCGCTGGTTGAGCTGGCCGGTCTGCGCAAAAGCTTTGATGGCAAAACGGTAATCTCCGATTTCAATCTCACCATTAATAACGGCGAATTTCTTACACTGCTCGGCCCCTCCGGCTGCGGTAAAACCACGGTTCTGCGCCTGATTGCCGGGCTTGAGAGCGTCGATGTTGGTCATATCCAGTTAGATAACCAGGATATTACCGACGTTCCGGCGGAGCATCGCCACGTGAACACCGTTTTTCAAAGTTACGCCCTCTTCCCGCACATGACCGTGTTTGAAAACGTGGCGTTTGGCCTGCGGATGCAAAAGACGCCAGCGGCCGAGATTACTCCGCGCGTCACCGAAGCGCTGCGTATGGTGCAGCTTGACGAGTTCGCCCAGCGTAAACCGCACCAGCTCTCCGGCGGTCAGCAGCAGCGCGTCGCCATCGCCCGCGCGGTGGTCAATAAACCGCGTCTACTGCTGCTGGATGAGTCCCTCTCCGCCCTCGATTACAAACTGCGTAAGCAGATGCAGAACGAGCTGAAAGCGCTACAGCGTAAACTCGGTATCACCTTCGTCTTTGTGACCCACGATCAGGAAGAAGCCCTGACGATGTCCGATCGCATCGTGGTGATGCGTAACGGGCGCATCGAGCAGGACGGCACGCCGCGCGAGATCTACGAAGAGCCGAAAAACCTCTTTGTCGCCAGCTTTATCGGCGAAATCAACATTTTCAACGCCACGGTGATTGAGCGTCTCGACGAGAGCCGCGTGCGCGCCAACGTTGAAGGGCGCGAGTGCAATATTTACGTCAACTTCCCGGTGGAGAGTGGTCAGCAGCTCAATGTGCTGCTGCGCCCGGAGGATCTGCGCGTCGAAGAGATCAACGATATCGCCGAGGTTGAAGGGCTGATCGGCTACGTGCGCGAGCGCAACTATAAAGGCATGACGCTGGAGTCGATGGTTGAGCTGGAAAACGGCAAGATGGTGATGGTCAGCGAGTTCTTCAACGAAGACGATCCCGACTTTGACCACTCGCTTGATCAGAAGATGGCCATCAACTGGGTCGAAAGCTGGGAGGTCGTGCTGGCTGATGAAGAGCACAAGTAAATTCCAGAAAGCGGTGATCGCGACCATCGTCGGCTGGCTGGTGCTGTTTGTCTTCCTGCCGAACCTGATGATCATCGCCACCAGCTTCCTGACCCGCGACGACGCCAACTTCGTTAAGCTGGTCTTCACGCTGGATAACTACGCGCGGCTGCTTGATCCGCTCTACTTCGATGTGCTGCTGCACTCGCTGAATATGGCGCTGATTGCCACCTTCGCCTGCCTGCTGCTCGGCTACCCGTTTGCCTGGTTCCTGGCAAAGCTTCCGGCGAACGTGCGCCCGCTGCTGCTCTTTTTGCTGATTGTCCCCTTCTGGACCAACTCGCTGATCCGCATCTACGGGCTGAAGATCTTCCTCAGTACCAAAGGCTACCTCAACGAGTTCCTGCTCTGGCTGGGGGTGATCGATACGCCAATCCGCATCATGTTTACGCCGGGTGCAGTGATTATCGGCCTGGTCTATATCCTGCTGCCGTTTATGGTGATGCCGCTCTACTCCAGCATTGAGAAGCTCGACAAACCGCTGCTGGAAGCGGCGAAAGATCTCGGTGCCAGCAAGCTGCAAACCTTTCTGCGCATTATTATTCCGCTGACCATGCCGGGGATTATCGCCGGTTGCCTGCTGGTGATGCTGCCGGCCATGGGGCTGTTCTACGTCTCGGACTTAATGGGCGGGGCGAAAAACCTGCTGATCGGCAACGTCATTAAGAGCCAGTTCCTCAATATTCGCGACTGGCCGTTCGGCTCCGCGACCAGTATCACCCTGACGCTGGTGATGGGGCTGATGCTGCTGGTCTACTGGCGCGCCGCGCGTCTGCTTAACAAAAAGGTGGAGCTGGAATGATCGGTCGTCTCTTCAGAGGCGGTTTTATGGCCGCCATTTACGCTTACCTCTATATTCCGATCATCATTCTGATCGTAAACTCCTTTAACAGTTCGCGCTTCGGCATTAACTGGCAGGGCTTCTCCACCAGGTGGTACAGCCTGCTGATGAATAACGACAGCCTGTTGCAGGCGGCGCAGCACTCACTGACCATGGCGGTATTATCCGCCACCTTCGCGACGCTTATCGGCGCGCTGACGGCAGTGGCGCTTTACCGCTACCGCTTTCGCGGCAAGCCATTTGTCAGCGGCATGCTGTTTGTGGTGATGATGTCGCCGGATATCGTGATGGCCATCTCCCTGCTGGTGCTGTTTATGCTGCTCGGCGTGCAGCTCGGCTTTATGTCGCTGCTCTTCTCGCATATCACCTTCTGCCTGCCCTTTGTGGTGGTAACGGTCTTCTCGCGCCTGAAAGGGTTTGATGTGCGGATGCTGGAAGCGGCGAAAGATCTCGGTGCCAGCGAGTTCACCATTTTGCGCAAGATTATCCTGCCGCTGGCGATGCCTGCCGTGGCGGCGGGCTGGCTGCTCAGCTTTACCCTGTCGATGGACGACGTCGTGGTCTCCTCGTTTGTTACCGGACCAGGGTATGAGATCCTGCCGCTGAAAATTTATTCGATGGTCAAAGTGGGCGTCTCGCCGGAGGTAAACGCGCTGGCCACGATTCTGTTAGTGCTGTCGCTGGTGCTGGTGATCGCCAGCCAGCTGATTGCTCGCGATACGACGAAAGCTAAGAGGACATCTTAATGAAAAAATGGTCACGCCACCTGCTCGCCGCAGGCGCGCTCGCCTTCGGTATCAGCGCCGCGCACGCGGATGATAACAAAACGATCTACTTCTATAACTGGACCGAGTATGTGCCGCCAGGCCTGCTGGAGCAGTTCACCAAAGAGACCGGCATCAAAGTGATCTACTCGACCTACGAGTCGAATGAGACGATGTACGCCAAGCTGAAAACTTATAAAGAGGGCGCCTACGATCTGGTGGTGCCTTCCACCTACTTTGTCGACAAAATGCGCAAAGAGGGGATGATTCAGAAGATCGATAAGTCGAAGCTGACCAACTTCCACAACCTCGATCCGCAGATGCTCAACAAACCCTTTGACCCGAGCAACGACTACTCGATCCCCTATATCTGGGGCGCAACGGCGATTGGCATCAATAGCGACGAGATCGATCCGAAAAGCGTCACCAGCTGGGCCGATCTGTGGAAGCCGGAGTATAAAAGCAGCCTGCTGCTGACGGATGATGCACGCGAAGTGTTCCAGATGGCGCTGCGCAAGCTCGGTTACTCTGGCAACACCACCGACCCGAAAGAGATTGAAGCGGCCTATAAAGAGCTGCAAAAACTGATGCCGAACGTCGCCGCCTTCAACTCCGATAACCCGGCTAACCCCTATATGGAGGGGGAAGTAAATCTCGGGATGGTGTGGAATGGCTCGGCGTTCGTTGCGCGCGAAGCGGGCACGCCGCTGGAGGTGGTGTGGCCTAAAGAGGGCGGTATCTTCTGGATGGACAGCCTCGCTATTCCGGCGAATGCGAAAAACGTCGACGGCGCGCTGAAGCTGATTAACTTCCTGCTGCGCCCGGAGATCGCCAAACAGGTGGCGGAAACCATCGGCTACCCGACGCCGAACCTTGCCGCACGTAAGTTGCTCAAGCCAGAAGTGGCTAACGACAAATCCCTCTACCCGGATGCGGAAACCATCAGCAAGGGCGAGTGGCAAAATGACGTTGGCAGCGCCAGCGCGCTGTATGAAGAGTATTATCAGAAGCTAAAAGCCGGTCGTTAAGATCGCAGATCGCCGTCCGGTGTGACATTTTTCGCAGCGGACGGCGATAAAAAACCCGCCGCTGTCGTTGTGTATCCGCGCGACTGCACTAGAGTCAATGGATGTCCGGTTAATAAGGGATACCGATGCTCGTCTTATGGAACACGCTGATCACGCTTGCCACTGTTGCCGCGATGGAGATTATCGCCACGCTTGCGCACAAATATGTCATGCATGGCTGGGGATGGGGCTGGCACCGCTCGCACCACGAACCGCGCACCGGCGCCTTTGAGGTTAACGATCTCTACGCCGTGGTTTTCGCCCTGCTGGCGATTGTACTGATCGCCCTCGGCACCGCCGGTTTCTGGCCGTTACAGTGGATTGGCGCAGGCATGACGCTGTATGGCGCGCTCTACTTTATGGTGCATGACGGGCTGGTACATCAGCGCTGGCCGTTTCGCTACGTGCCGCGCCGCGGCTACCTGAAACGCCTCTATATGGCTCACCGCCTGCACCACGCGGTGCGCGGCAAAGCCGACTGTGTCTCGTTTGGCTTTCTCTATGCCCCGCCGGTTGAGGATCTGCAACAGACCCTGCGCCAGCGCAAACGGGCGGAGCATGAGGAGAAGGTCAGCGCGCGCGCGGACGCTGCCACAGGTGAGCAGGACGCGGCGCAGGCCGCGACAGACGGGAAGTAAGCGCCATCCCCGCCCCTTTCGCCAGTAAGCCGAGCTTCTCGGCCTTGCTGGTGCCCTGGCGCTGTTCCCACGCTGCCGCTCCGGCGGCCATCACTTTAATGCCAATCTGCCGGTAGACGCCGTGCGCGGCGGCAATCGCCCACGCCGAGCGCAGCGGCAGACCGTGCAATCCTGCTTTCGCCGACGCGTAATAGGGTTCAGCGGCCATCACCAGCCTGCGTGCCAGCCGTGCGATATGCTGCCGTTTCGCCGGGTCGGCAATCTCTCTGGCCGTCATCCCCTCCTCCGCCAGCCACTGCGCAGGCAGATAACAGCGCCCATTTTCCGCATCTTCAACAATGTCGCGGGCAATATTGGTTAACTGAAACGCCAGCCCTAAATCACAGGCGCGATCGAGCACCGCCTCATCGCGCACGCCCATGATCCACGCCATCATCAGGCCAACCACGCCCGCGACGTGATAACAGTAGCGCAGCGTATCGTCAAAGGTCTGGTAGTGGGTTTCGCGCACATCCATCGCGAAACCCTCGAGATGCGCAAAGGCGAGATGAGCGGGCATTTCATGGCGCGTGACCACCTCCTGGAAAGCGGCAAACGCCGGTTCGCCCATCGCCTCGCCATCGAAGGCGCGCTGCGTCTCAACGCGCAGCATCTCGAGGCGCGCCAGCGCGCTCTCCTGCTGCGGCACTTCAGTGCGAAAGCCAAGCTCCTGCTCATCAATCACATCATCGCAGTAGCGGCACCAGGCATAGAGCATCAGTGCGCTGCGGCGCGTAGCGGGATCAAACAGCTTCGAGGCGGTGGCAAAACTTTTCGAGCCGACGGTAATCGTCTCCGTCGCATGGCTCATTAACGCATCATTCATCCGCTAAGCGCCTCGACCATCAGCCCCGCCGTCGCTTTCGCCGAACCGATCACGCCAGGAATGCCCGCACCAGGGTGAGTGCCTGCGCCGACGAGATAGAGGTTGTCGATCTCGCTATCGCGGTTATGGGGGCGGAACCAGGCGCTCTGGCGCAGGATCGGCTCCACGGAGAAGGCGGAGCCCAGGTGCGCGCCAAGCTGGTCGCGGAAATCGACCGGGGTAAACATGCGCTCGGTGACCAGTTGGTCGCGCAGGCCGGGCATATAGTGCTGCTCCAGATAAGCAAAGATGCGATCGCGCAGGCGCGGCCCTTCGACGGCCCAGTCGATCTTCGCTTTGCCAAGGTGCGGCACCGGCGCAAGGACGTAGTAGCTGCCGCAGCCGGGCGGTGCCAGCGAGGGGTCGGTAACGCAGGGCGCGTGCAGATAGAGTGAGAAATCCTCCGCCAGCGCTTCGCCGTGGAAAATCTCCTCAATCAGCTCTTTATAGCGCGGCCCGAAGCAGACGGTGTGGTGCGCCAGCTGATCGTGGTGATGATTGAGACCAAAATAGAGCACAAACAGCGAGTTGCTCATGCGCTTACGCTTCAGCGAAGCGGCGCGTTTCGCCCCGGTCGGATGGTGGCCGAGCAGCTTCTCGTAGGTGTGCACCACATCGGCATTCGACGCGACGGCGGCGGCCGCAATACGGCGGCCATCTTTTAACTCGACACCGGTAATACGTTTGCCCTCGGCCTCCAGCTTGCTCACTTCAGCATTCAGCTCCAGCGTGCCGCCGAGATCTTCAAACAGCTTCACCATTCCCTGCACCAGCGCCCCGGTGCCGCCGCGGGCAAACCAGACGCCCCACTCCCGCTCCAGGGCGTGGATCAGCGTATAGATCGACGACGTGGCAAAGGGGTTACCGCCCACCAGCAGCGAGTGGAAAGAGAACGCCTGGCGCAGGTGCTCATCTTCAATAAATTTGGAGACCATGCTGTAGACGCTGCGCCACGCCTGCAAGCGCATCAGCTGCGGGCCAGCGCGCAGCATATCGCGGAAGGAGAGGAACGGGACGGTGCCGAGCTTCAGGTAACCCTCTTTAAACACTGCTTTTGAGTAGTCGAGAAAACGGCGGTAGCCCTCGACGTCGCGCTCGTTAAAGCGGCGGATCTGCGCTTCAAGTCGTGCCTGATCGTTATCGTAATCAAACACCTTCCCCTGCTCCCAGCAGAGGCGATAGAACGGCGTCACCGGCAGCAGGTCGACGTAATCTGCCATCTTTTTACCCGCAAGGGTAAAGAGTTCTTCAATGGCGCTGGGATCGGTAATCACCGTTGGCCCGGCGTCAAAGGTAAAGCCCTGATCCTGATAGACATAGGCGCGGCCGCCCGGCTTGTCGCGCTGCTCCAGCAGCACGGTCGGCACGCCCGCCGCCTGCAGGCGAATGGCTAACGCCAGCCCGCCAAATCCGGCCCCGATGACGATGGTTTTATTCATGATTGAAGGCTCGCAGTCCAGGTGTGTGTTTAAGTACGGCGCGCATGGCTTCGCCCACCGGTACCGGCGGTTTTCCTGTCAGGATCCGCGCTTTATCAAAAAAGGTGAGTCTGTCGGCGTAGAAGCGGGCGATGAGCGCCGGGTTGAGGCCATAAAAGCGCTGCATCACCTGCCAGCGCGCACTGGCGTCACCCGCCAGAAACAGCATGCGGTTGAGCATGCGGTAGAAGCGCTGCTGACGCCAGACGCGCTCGGCGTAGTGCTTGATCAGAGTAAAGATTTTATCGCCCGCAGGCACCGGCTGCTCAGCAATAAGATCCGCCAGCGCCACCGCGTGCGGCAGGGAGTAACCGGTAGTGGCGTGAAACAGCCCGGCGCGCAGGCCGCTACAGGGTTGCGGCGCGCGCGATTGCCAGAAGGCGCGGATATCGCCATCCAGCGTGATCGGCAGGTTGCCCTGCTCTTCACGCACCAGCGTTGTCAGCGTCCAGCCCTGCTGGTGCGCGTAATCCGCGATGTGCTGGCGCGCCTCATCGCCGCTGAGGGTGGGCCGATCAATATAGTGGGTATCTTCGATCAGTACCTCGCGCGCCGAGAGCGGCAAGGTGTAGACAAAACGGTACCCGTCCGCCTGGCTGACGGTGGCATCCATCAAAATCGGCTGCTGAAGCTGGTGCGGCTCGGCAAGCTGCCAGTGCTGGCCAAGGAAGGATTGAAAGCCGGGCGTCAGATGGGCATCCGGCAGGTAGCCGCGCCCGTCAATCACCGCCCCGGCGTGCAGCGTTTCGCCGCTCTCAAGGGTAACACTCTGCGGCGTCAGGCTCGCCACCGGCGTATCGGTTAACAGCGCAGCGCCGAGGGTGTCGGTAATTTTCTGCGCGAAGTGCTCTGAGCTGATACTGAGATAGCCGCCCTCCAGCGTGCGCTGGCGCGCCGGAAAACGCACTTCGTAACCCGGCCAGCGGTGGCTGACCAGTGGAGCTATCCAGCGGTGCTGCGCCTCCGTCAGATCCGCCTGATGGAAAGACCAGGTGTGATTGCCGCCCGGCTGCGCGCCCGCTTCAACCATCAGCAGGCGCAGATCGGGCCGGGCATGGTGCAGACGCCAGGCGATAAGGCCATTCGCCAGCCCGCCGCCGACGAGGATCAGATCCCAGCGCGGGCTCATAGCGCACCCGCCATCACCGGCTGTCCGGTGTTCAGCGCCTGCTCAACAATCTGCGCCGCGCGCGGCGCGCCGCCCGCCTGCTGCAACGGTTGCTGCATCGCGGCAAGCCTTGCGGCGTAACGGTTATCTGCCAGCAGCGCGCGCAGGCTCTTCTCCACCCGCGCGCTGCTGGCAAAGCGTGACACCCGGCGACCAATCTGGTGGTACTCGACCCGCGCCGCGACGCCGGGCTGATCGAAGGCCAGCGGGATCACCAGAATCGGTGTAGTGCTATTGATGGCGTCCATCACAGTATTCATGCCGCCGTGGGTGACCACCACATCGGCGTCGCGCATCACCGCCGTCTGGTCAGCAAAGTCGGTCACTTCCGCCCCGCGGGCGATCAGCTTCTCCACCTGGCGCGCGTTCAGCCCGCCGCAGTGGGCGATCAGTAAGCGCACATTCATGCGCCGACAGGCGCGGGCAATGGTGCGAAATAGCCGGTAGCGATGCCCCTGCAAGGTGCCGAGGGAAGCAAAAATCAGCGGGCGTTCAGCGTGAGACTGGCTAACAGGGGCGATCGCCTGCGGCTGGCGCAGCGGCCCGACCGCGTGGAACCAGGCGGGAAGCTGGCGCGGGAAATCGAAGCAGGCCAGCGTCTGGCTGATCTGCGCCAGCGGCGAGAGGCACTCATGCATCGCGTTACGTTCAGGGATGCCAAAGCGGCGCGCATGCCGGGAAATGACGGCATTTTGCCGCGCCATCACCTTGTCATAAACCTGGGTGCTGGCACGGTAGAGTTTTTTGCGCCGCTCGCCGGGCGCATAGCGAAAAGGCATCACCGGCAGCGGGATAGTTTCATCCCGGTTAACGGGCAGCGCGCAGGCGACGGAGACAAACGGCAACCCCAGCGACTCTGCCGCCAGCCCACCGGCAGGCTCCATCTGATCGACAATCACCCCTTCGACGCCAAGCTGCGTCAGCGCGGCAGGCAGCGCGTGGCAGAGCATATCGGTGGTGCTTGCCAGATCGTTTATCAGGCGAATGATGCCCGGCCCTGCGGGATGGGCCATCAGGCGTAAAGTGCGTTGCAGACGGGCGGGCGGATGGCTCTTTTCGCCAACCGCGCAAAAGCCGATGCGCGGATCCTGCAATAACTGCTGCGCCACGGCCTGATTAACAAAGGTGATGCGGTGCCCGCGCGCAATAAGCGCCTGCGCCAGCGCTTCCAGCGCGCGCATATGGCTGTAGAGCGGCGGTGAGATCACAGCATAGTGGCTCATGCTTCACGCACCAGCGTCGCCTGGCGTAGCGCCTCCAGGTTAGCGCTGCCGGTGCAGAAACAGGCGACACGAAGTTGATCGATTACCACCTGGAAGTGGGCGGCGACGGTTTCACATGAGATGGTGGCGCTGCCGAGCACGGCCGCAGCCTGGCCCACCAGCGACGCACCCAGCCGCAGCGCTTTCGCCGCGTCGATACCGTTCGCAATGCCGCCGGAGGCGATAAGCGGCATCTCCGGCATCGCCTGTTGCAGGTCGGTCAGCGCCTGCGCGGTCGGAATGCCCCAGTTGGCAAAGGCCATTGCCACGGCGCGATGATGAGCCTGCGCGGCGCGCTCGCCCTCCACCGCCGCCCAGCTGGTGCCGCCTGCCCCGGCGACATCAAGCATCGCCACACCGGCCTCGCGCAACTGGCGCGCGACGTTGACGGATAACCCGGCTCCCACCTCTTTAACTACCACCGGGACGGGAAGTGCCGCCACGGTTTTCTCAATCGCTGCCAGCACGCCGCGCCAGTCGCGATCGCCACCGCTTTGCAGCGCTTCCTGCAGTGGATTGAGGTGAATAATCAGCGCGTCGGCTTCAATCATCTCCACCGCGCGACGGGCGTAATCGACACCCTCAGGCCCGGCAATTTGCGCGGCGCCGAGGTTTGAGAGCAGCGCGATATCCGGCGCCAGCTGGCGCAGTTCACGGGTTAAGCCAGAGTTCTCTCTGCTCTCCAGCGCCACGCGCTGTGAGCCAACCCCCATCGCCAGACCAAGCTGCTGCGCCGCCTGCGCCAGATGGCGGTTGATCATCGCCGCACGGCTGGCGCCGCCGGTCATGGAACTGATCAACAGCGGTGCGCGCAGGGATTTGCCAAACAGCCTGCAGCCAAGATCGATCTCATCCAGATGCAGCTCCGGCATCGCGCAGTGTTCAAAGCGCCACTGCTCAAAGCCGGTGGTACGTTTCATGGCGCTGTGTGGGCTGTTAAGGACGATATCGAGGTGATCGTTTTTACGTTTCGCCAGATCCTTCATGTGCTAGCACCCCGGCAGCGTCGTCGCCCGGCTTTCGCCAAACAGCGTCATCTGTTTATCGAACCAGGCGCGCATAAAGCGGCGCGTAGAGACGCCGCGCGGGCAGGCGTTAGCAAGATGTTCATCGGCGCTACGCAGATGGTCGCTCAGGCGCTGATGCACCACCTCTGCGCCCAGCATCGCCACCAGCGTCGATTTACCATCATCTTTATTGAGATCTTTGCCGGTGCCGTTCAGCCCGTCGGTGAGATCGTCCATCAGCTGGAACGCCTGGCCGAGATCGAGGGCAAAACAGCGCAGCCGCTCACGTACCTGCGGCGGAGCTTCGGCGGCAATTGCCGCCATTTGTAGCGTGGCATCAAACAAGCGGCTGGTTTTCAACTCATTGGTCAGCTGGATAGCTTCCGGGCTGCGCGCCTTGTCGCCCTCATGCAGATCGAGAAACTGCCCCTGTACCAGCCCCTGAAGCCCAACGGCGGTGGAGAGTTCCGCGACGGATGCCGCTTTGCAGGCGGCCGATAAGCCCTGCGCCTCTGCCACCACGCCAAAGGCGCGGCTCAGCAGCGCAACGGCGGCCAGAATGGCGACGTTTTCACCATACTGGCGATGAATGGTTGGGCGTCCACGCCGCAGCGCGGCGTTATCCATACAGGGGATATCGTCCAGCATCAGCGAGGCGGCGTGCACCATTTCGACAGCACAGGCGAGATCGAGCAGCCCACGCTGGTCAACATCGCAGCCAAGATCGTGCGCGGCCAGCATCAGCAGCAGCGGACGAACACGCTTGCCCGCCACCAGGGTACCTTCGCGCATCGCGCTGTAGATCTGATCCTGCTGCGCACCGGCGGGTAACAGGTGATCGAGGCGTTGTTGCAGCGCATCGCGTAATGTCTGCAATTGGGCGTCGTGGTTGAGATTCATCGTGGCTGTCCCTCGTTATCCTTAAAGCGATGGCCGGGTAAATAAGTCAGAGCGTGAGGGCAGCGGTTAGCCTGCTGCGCTCGTCGGAGTGCGTAAAAAACTCCGCGCAGCCTGGGCGCTAATCTCTGCGGTGTCGTATTGGCAAAGCGTAGCGTAGATTGGGACATTTGCTCCGTAACGAGCGAATTCATAAGAATTTTTACATTATTACAACATAGCCGCCCGGTCAACCTTGCGCGACCGGGCGAAGCGCTTATAACCCTTTCAGCAGCTTGTCGACGAACGCCGGAACAACCTCGCTTGCCAGCCCATACTGCTTCTCTTCAAACTCGCTACCGACCTGGCTCGGTTCGAGGTTAAGTTCCACCGTATGCGCGCCGTGCAGCTTCGCCTCATGGACAAACCCGGCGGCGGGATAGACATGCCCGGAGGTACCAATGGCGATAAAGAGATCCGCCATCGCCAGCGCGCTGTAGATCTCATCCATGCCGAGCGGCATTTCGCCAAACCACACCACGTGCGGGCGCAGCGGCGCGGGGAACTGGCAGCAGTGGCACTTATCCTCTTCGGTGACAACGCCGGTCCACTCCAGCACCTGCCCGCTCTGCGAACAGCGCACTTTCAGCAGCTCGCCATGCATATGGAGAATGTGCTGATTCCCGGCGCGCTCGTGCAGGTTGTCGATATTCTGCGTGATCAGCAAAAAGCGATCGCCCAGCGCCTCTTCCAGCTGCGCCAGCGCCAGATGCGCGGCGTTTGGCGCGATCTCCGGCTGCTGTAGCTGGCGGCGGCGATCGTTATAGAAGCGCTGCACCAGCTGCGGATTGCGGGCGAAACCTTCCGGCGTCGCCACATCTTCCACATGATGCTCTTCCCACAGGCCATCCGCAGCGCGGAAGGTTCGGATACCGGATTCAGCGGAGATCCCCGCCCCGGTTAAGACAACAACTCTCGGTTTTTCCATTACGTCATGCACCATTATGTCGCGGAAAAAAATTCGCTGGCGTAAGCGCTCGCGCAGGCGACGCTTGTTGCGGCGAAAACGGCTGAGACGATGTGAACGTCGCGATTGCATGGGCATCCTCTCAGGGGTGGTCTGCAAGGTGAAGGAAGGCCGCGCCGCGCATACCGCCCGCGTCGCCGTGGCGCGCGCGTTCGATACGGGGAACGTCGCCGGCCGGTAACAGGTGTGGCGCGATGCGATCCGGCAGCAGCCGGGTCAGCGCGCTGAAGTTGGATAATCCGCCGCCAATCACCATCAGATCCGGGTCGATAATCGTCAAAAGATTGCCAAGGCACACTGCCAGCAAGTCGACGTAGCGCTCAACGTGCACCCGCGCGTTTGCCTCGCCCTGCTCCCAGCGCGCGATAATTTCCGGCGCTGTCAGAGTCTGATGATAGAAGTGTTGATAGAGCCACGCAAAACCGCGACCGGAGAGATAGTTCTCAATACAGCCGATATTGCCGCAGCCGCAGCGCAAAAGGGGAAAGTCAAAACCCATCAGAGAGAGTGCATCGACGGGCAGGCGAATATGGCCAAATTCGCCGGTAATAAAGCGCCGCCCGGGGATCGATTTGCCGTTAAACACCAGCCCGCCGCCGACGCCAGTGCCGAGGATCAGCCCCATCACCAGCGGATAGTGGCGGAACTCCTCATCCCAGGCCTCTGAAAGGGTAAAACAGTTGGCATCGTTATCGATACGCACGTCGCGATCGAGCAGATTACTCAGGTCGCGGCGCAGCATCTGCCCGCTGGCGGCGGGTAAATTCGCAGCATAGAGCGTGCCATCGGCGGTTTCCGGGATCCCCGGAATGCCAATGCCGACGCTGCCCTTCACGCCGCTGCGGCGATCGGCTTCCGCCACCAGCGCGGCGATAGCCTGCAGAAATGCGTCGTAACTTTCGTGGGGCGTGGCAATACGCGTTTCCCACTGCAACCGCCGCCCGGCGTCAAAGAGGCCGAGCGCGATTTTACTGCCACCAATATCAAACCCGTAGTGCATTG
This sequence comes from Kosakonia sp. S57, assembly GCF_016516575.1. Lineage (NCBI taxonomy): Bacteria > Pseudomonadati > Pseudomonadota > Gammaproteobacteria > Enterobacterales > Enterobacteriaceae > Kosakonia > Kosakonia sp. S57. Next base: position 352,648 of record NZ_JACVUL010000001.1, read on the forward strand.
CCACTCCTTCGTTGTGGCGCCGTGACCCGCGGGATTACTGCCCGCTCAGCACCCTTGCCGGATCGATGTTGCTCGCCCGGCGCGCCGGATACCAGCTCGCCAGCAGGCTCAACAGCAACGCCGTCACCAGCACGTACACCACATCCAGCGGATGCAGTTCCGACGGCAGGAAGTCGATAAAGTAGATATCCCCCGACAGGAACTGATGGCCGATAAGTTTCTCAATACCGTTGATAATCGGCGTCAGCTGTAACGAAACAATGACGCCAATTACCGCACCGCAGAGGCTGCCAAACAGCCCCGCCAGCAGACCGTACCAGACGAAAATCGCCCGGATCAAGCCATCTTTCGCCCCCAGCGTACGCAGCACGGCGATATCACCACTCTTATCTTTTACCGCCATTACCAGCGTCGAGACGATGTTGAAGCAGGCGACGCCAATCACCAGCACCATCGCCAGATACATAATCGCGCGGATCATCTGAATATCGCGGTACATGTAGCCATATTTGCCGATCCAGCTTTTGATATAGACATAGCTGTTGGTCACTTCGCCCGCGTCGCGCACCAGCTTTTGGGCGTTAAACACGTCGTTCACTTTAATGGCGATGCCGGTGACGCTGCTGCCCATATCGAGATAGTTCTGCGCATCTGCCAGCGGGATCATCGCGTAGTTGTGATCGAGCTGGCCGCTCAGTTGCAGAATACCGGTGACATGCAGGCGCACGCGTTTTGGCTGCAATAATTTATGCGCGTCATCGGAGTTGGGGATCATGATTGAGACCCAGTCGCCCTGCTTCACTTTCAGGGCGTCTGCCACCCCTTTGCCGAGGATGATCTGCTGGGAGCCGGCGCTAAACCCTTTCCACGCATCGCCCTGCACAAACTTCGGCAGCGCGCTGAGCTGCATCTCCTGCGCCGGATCAACGCCTTTAACCTGAATGGCGCGCAGGTTCGCCCCGCTCTCCACCAGCCCGGTAAAGTTGATATAGGGCGCGGCAGCGGCGATACCCGGCACTTTTTGCACTTTGCCGAGCACCGTTTCCCAGCCGTTCCACGGCTGATTGACCGGCTCGATTTCGCCGTGCGGCACCACCGCCAGAATGCGGTTGTTCAGCTCACGTTCAAAGCCGTTCATTGCGCTCAGGCCAACAATCAGCACGGCCACACCGAGCGCAATGCCGACGGTGGAGATAACCGAGATCAGCGACACCATGCCGCTACGACGACGGCCGCGGCTAAAGCGCAGACCGATTAATAATGACAGCGGGGATGCCATTACTCAGCCCCCATCAGGGTCAGGTCAGTTTTCAGATGGCCGTCGCGCATCTCCAGCTGGCGGTTCATGCGCTTCGCCAGTTGCAGATCGTGGGTTACCACCAGGAAGGCGGTGCCCTGGGTGCGGTTCAGCTCACCGAGCAGTTCAAAGATGCTGTCAGCATTGCGGGCATCAAGGTTACCGGTCGGTTCATCCGCCAGCACCAGACGCGGGTTGTTAACCAGCGCGCGGGCAATGGCGACGCGCTGACGCTCGCCGCCGGAGAGTTCAGACGGGCGATGGCTGGCGCGGTGCTCCAGGCCAACGGCACGCAGCATCTCGCGGGCGCGGGTGTCGATCTCGGCCGGTTTTTTCTTGCCGATCAGCAGCGGCATCGCCACGTTTTCCAGCGCGGTAAAGTCCGGCAGCAGGTGGTGGAACTGGTAGATAAAGCCCAGCTCGCGGTTACGCAGCTCGGCCTTCGCCGTGGAGGAGAGTTTGCTCATCGGGCGGTCGCCAAAAATGACGTCGCCGGAAGTCGGCGTATCCAGCCCGCCAAGCAGGTGCAGGAGCGTACTTTTCCCGGAGCCGGAGCTGCCGACAATCGCCATCAGCTCCCCTTCCGCCATGCTGAAGCTGACATTGTGCAGCACATCGGTCTGCACACTGCCTTCCTGATAGCGTTTGCACAGGTTGTCGCATTGCAACAGGATCTTATTCATAACGTAAAGCCTCAGCGGGTTGAGTGGCGGCAGCGCGCCAGGAAGGGTAAAGCGTCGAAAGTAGCGCAATGGCCATCGCCACCAGCGCAATGCCAACCACCTGCAGCGGATCGATCGCCACCGGCAGCGCCGCGCCGTCGAGCAGCGCGCCGATAATCGGCATTAAATTATTTAACTGGCTGGCCAAAAGCGCCCCCAGCCCGGCACCAAGCAGCGCGCCAATAATCCCGGCGCTGGCGCCCTGCACCATAAACACCGCCATAATCTGGCGCGGCGTTAAGCCCTGGGTTTGCAGAATGGCGACCTCGCCCTGCTTCTCCATCACCATCAGACCAAGCGAGGTGATGATGTTAAAAGCGGCAACGGCAACGATCAGGCTCAGCAGCAGCCCCATCATATTCTTCTCCATGCGCACAGCCTGGAAGAGCTCGCCTTTACGATCGCGCCAGTCATGCCACTGGGTGCCTTCCGGCAACGTTTGCTGGCTGAGCACATCCACTTTCAGGGGCTCATTGAGCCATAAACGCCAGCCGGTGATATTGCCCGCCGGGTAGCGCATCAGGCGCGAGGCGTCGTCGATATTGACCAGCATCTGGTACTCGTCCACTTCGCTGTTAGCAGCGAAAGTGCCCGCCACCGTGAAGAGGCGCTGGCTCGGCAGGCGTCCCATTGGCGTGAACTGGCTGGCAGAGGGGACCATCACGCGGATTTGGTCGCCGCGGGTAACGCCCAGCTGGCTGGCCAACTGTTCGCCGAGAATGATGTTGTATTTACCCGCCTGCAGCTGGTTTTGCTGCACGTTTACCAGAAACGGCGTCAGCGGATCTTTCTGCGCCGGATCGATACCGAGCATCACGCCAACCGCGACGCTGCGCGCGCTTTGCAGCACCACATCGCCAGTAGTCAGCGGCGCAATGCGCGACACGCCCTGCAGCTTAACGCTGCTGGCCGGAAGCTGTTGCGGGTTGAGCGAGCCTTTTTGGGTCGTCAGGGTAGCCTGGGGCATCAGCCCAAGGATGTTGTTTTGCAGTTCGCGCTCGAAGCCGTTCATCACCGATAACACCGTCACCAGCGCCATAACGCCCAGGGTGATGCCAATGGTTGACAGCCAGGAGACAAAGCGGCCAAAGCGGTCCGCCGCGCGTCCACGCATATAGCGTAGACCTATGAAGAGAGTGACAGGCTGATACATGAAATCCGTCTGGTTGCTGTGAGCAGAGTCAGGAGTATATAAGCGAAAGGTGAGAGCGTAAATGCGTGATACCGTAAGAATTCATAGGATTAATGTCAAAAAAAGTCGAAAAATCAAATTGCTACTTTCGCCAGAGCGCGTGTTGTGCGCGAGAAAATGACCGATCAGTCAATTTTTAACCCTCCACTTATTCCGAAAATGAATATATCCAGACTCTTTCCCGTTACATTCAGCGTTTGTATGACCAGGATCGTTTGCCGGGATTATGGCAACAACAGGCACAAAACGAATGAAACAGAAGACATTATGGATAAACCAGATAAAAGGACTTTGCATTTGCCTGGTGGTGATTTACCACTCGGTTATTACCTTTTATCCACACCTCTCGGTCTTCCAGCATCCCTGGTCAGAAACGCTCTCCAAGTGCTGGATCTATTTCAACCTCTATCTCGCGCCGTTCCGCATGCCGGTGTTCTTTTTTATCTCCGGCTTTCTGATCCGCCGCTATATCGATGATGTGCCATGGAAAGACGCCATCGATAAACGGATCTGGAGCATTGTCTATGTGCTGGCGCTGTGGGGCGTATTGCAGTGGGTGGGCCTAAGCCATCTTAACGACTGGCTGGCGCCGGAGCGCGATCTCAGCAACTCGTCAAACGCCGCCTATGCCGACAGCTGGCAAGGATTTTTATACGGCATGCTGACCGCCACTACCAGCCTCTGGTATCTCTACGCATTAGTGGTCTACTTCATGCTGTGTAAACTGCTCAGCCGCTGGAAAGTGCCGATGCTGGCGCTGATGATTGTGGCAAGCCTGGCAATTAACTACCTGCCGCTGCCGTGGTGGGGAATGAACAGCGTCGTGCGCAATATGATCTTCTACAGCCTCGGTGCCTGGTACGGTATGCAGGTGATGGAGTTTGTTAAAACCGTCTCGCTGCGCCGCTACGCCCTGCTGTTTATTGTCGCCGTGGTGGTGGCGTTTGGGCTATGGATGTTCAATATGCCGCTGCCGCTCTGCCTGCTGTCAATTGTCGGCATCATGCGCCTCTTCCAGGAGATGGAGAAACGCTTCCCGCCGAGCGAAAAGAGCTTGCTTAATGTCGTCGGCTCCAATACGCTGGCGATCTACACCACCCACCGCATTCTGGTCGAGGGTTTTAGCCTGGCGCTGATTAAACCGCTTAACGCCGGCGTCTGGCCGCCTGCGGTCGAGCTGGCGGTGCTGATTGCCTATCCGGCGGCGGTGCTGCTGATCTGTACGCTGGTCGGGCTGATGGTGCGTAAACTCTCCTCCGCGCTGTTTGGCGATCTCTTTTTTACCCCGCCAACAAAGCACCTTTCGGCGGCGACAGCACGCTGACAGGGCGATTTCTTGGCTAAACTCACGTAATCACACATAATCCTCGTATTGCGTATCAAGGATATGCCCCCATAACGGGGGTATATCCATAATGAGATCTTCATATCCCCATGCCTGAACAATACCGTTATTCCCTGCCGTCAAAAGCGGGTGACCAGCGCCAGTTTGGCGAGCTTACCGGCGCGGCCTGCGCCACCGAAGTGGCAGAAATCATTGAACGACACGCCGGTCCGGTTGTGCTTATCGCCCCGGATATGCAGAACGCACTGCGTTTACATGATGAGATTAGCCAGTTTACCGACAACCTGGTGATGAACCTCGCGGACTGGGAAACGCTGCCCTACGACAGTTTTTCGCCACACCAGGAGATTGTCTCCTCCCGTCTCTCCACCCTTTACCAGCTGCCTGCGATGCAGCGCGGCGTGCTGATTGTCTCAGTCAATACGCTGATGCAGCGCGTCTGCCCGCACAGCTATCTGCACGGTCACGCGCTGGTGATGAAAAAGGGGCAACGTCTGTCACGGGATCAACTGCGCACGCAGCTCGATAGCGCCGGTTACCGCCATGTCGATCAGGTGATGGAGCACGGCGAATATGCCACTCGCGGCGCGCTGCTCGACCTCTTCCCGATGGGCAGCAGCCAGCCTTACCGCCTCGACTTTTTCGATGATGAGATCGACAGCCTGCGTCTGTTTGATGCCGATACCCAGCGAACCCTTGAAGAGGTGGAGGCGATTAACCTGCTTCCGGCCCATGAGTTTCCGACCGATAAGACCGCCATCGAGCTTTTCCGCAGCCAGTGGCGCGATAAGTTCGAGGTGAAGCGCGACGCGGAGCATATCTATCAGCAGGTGAGCAAAGGCACCCTGCCCGCCGGGATCGAATACTGGCAACCGCTCTTTTTCAGCGAACCGCTGCCGCCGCTGTTCAGCTACTTCCCGGCGAATACGCTGCTGGTGAATACCGGCGATCTGGAAGCCAGCGCCGAGCGTTTCCAGCAGGATGCGCAGGCACGCTATGAGAACCGCGGCGTTGATCCAATGCGTCCGCTGTTACCGCCCGAGGCGCTGTGGCTGCGGGTTGATGCGCTGTTCAGCGAACTGAAAAAATGGCCGCGCATTCAGCTCAAAACCGAGCAGGTGGCGGATAAAGCGGGCCAGATTAACCTCGGTTACCAGAGCCTGCCGGATCTCTCGGTGCAGGCGCAGCAGAAGTCGCCGCTGGATAATCTGCGTAAATTCCTTGAGTCCTTCAGCGGCCCGGTGGTCTTTTCCGTCGAGAGCGAGGGGCGTCGCGAAGCGCTGCTCGAACTGCTGGCACGCATTAAAGTTGCGCCAAAACGCGCTCTGCGTCTGGATGATGCCAGCGCGCCGGGCGCGTGGCTGATGATCGGTGCCGCCGAGCGCGGGTTTATTGATACGCTGCGTAACCGGGCGCTGATTTGCGAAGGCGATCTGTTGGGCGAGCGCGTTGCGCGCCGCCGCCAGGATACGCGCCGCACCATCAACCCCGATACGCTGATTCGCAACCTCGCTGAGCTGCATGACGGCCAGCCGGTGGTGCACTTTGAGCACGGCGTTGGCCGCTATGCCGGGATGACGACGCTGGAAGCGGGCGGCATCACCGCAGAGTACCTGATGCTGACCTATGCCAACGACGCCAAACTCTATGTTCCGGTTTCGTCGCTCCATCTCATCAGCCGCTATGCTGGGGGCGCGGAAGATAACGCCCCGCTGCACAAACTGGGCAGCGATGCCTGGACGCGCGCGCGGCAAAAAGCGGCGGAGAAGGTGCGCGACGTGGCGGCGGAACTGCTGGATATTTACGCCCAGCGCGCGGCGAAGTCGGGCTTCGCGTTTAAACACGATCGCGAACAGTACCAGCTCTTTTGCGACGGTTTCCCCTTCGAAACCACCCCGGATCAGGCCCAGGCCATCAATGCCGTGCTGAGCGATATGTGCCAGCCACTGGCGATGGATCGGCTGGTGTGCGGCGATGTCGGCTTTGGTAAAACCGAAGTGGCGATGCGCGCCGCCTTCCTTGCTATCGAGAACAATAAGCAAGTGGCAGTGCTGGTGCCGACCACCCTGCTCGCCCAGCAGCACTTCGATAATTTCCGCGACCGCTTTGCCAACTGGCCGGTGCGCATCGAGATGCTGTCGCGTTTTCGCAGCGCCAAAGAGCAGGCGCAGATCCTTGAGCAGGCCGCCGAAGGGAAGATCGATATTCTGATCGGCACGCATAAACTGCTGCAAAGCGATGTGAAAATGAAGGATTTGGGGCTGCTGATCGTCGATGAGGAGCACCGGTTCGGCGTGCGGCATAAAGAGCGCATTAAAGCGATGCGCGCCGATGTTGATATCCTGACGCTCACCGCAACGCCGATCCCGCGCACGCTGAATATGGCGATGAGCGGCATGCGCGATCTGTCGATTATTGCCACACCTCCCGCGCGCCGTCTGGCGGTGAAAACCTTTGTTCGCGAATATGACAACCTGGTGGTGCGCGAGGCGATCCTGCGTGAGGTGCTGCGCGGCGGCCAGGTTTACTACCTCTATAACGATGTGGAGAACATCCAGAAAGCGGCCGACCGGCTGGCGGAGCTGGTGCCGGAAGCGCGTATCGCCATCGGCCACGGCCAGATGCGCGAGCGCGAGCTGGAGCGGGTGATGAATGATTTCCACCATCAACGGTTTAACGTGCTGGTCTGCACCACCATTATCGAAACCGGGATCGATATTCCCACCGCCAATACCATCATCATTGAGCGCGCCGACCACTTTGGCCTCGCGCAGCTGCACCAGCTACGCGGTCGCGTTGGGCGTTCGCATCACCAGGCCTATGCCTGGCTGCTGACGCCACATCCGAAGGCGATGACTACCGATGCGCAAAAACGCCTTGAAGCAATTGCCTCGCTGGAGGATCTGGGCGCTGGCTTTGCGCTGGCGACTCACGATCTGGAGATCCGTGGTGCGGGTGAGTTACTCGGTGAGGATCAGAGCGGGCAGATGGAGACCATCGGTTTCTCGCTCTATATGGAGCTACTGGAGAATGCCGTCGATGCGCTGAAAGAGGGTCGCGAGCCGTCGCTGGAGGATCTGACCAGCCAGCAAACGGAGGTGGAGCTGCGCATGCCTGCCCTGCTGCCGGATGATTTTATTCCTGATGTGAATACGCGCCTGTCGTTCTATAAGCGCATCGCCAGCGCGAAAGATGAAAATGCGCTGGAGGAGATCAAGGTGGAGCTGATTGACCGCTTTGGCCTGCTGCCGGATGCGGCGCGTAATCTGCTTGATATCGCCATGTTGCGCCAGCAGGCGCAGAAGCTGGGGATCCGCAAGCTGGAGGGGAATGATAAAGGCGGCCTGATTGAGTTTAACGAGAAGAATCACGTTAACCCGGCGTGGTTGATTGGCTTGTTGCAGAAGCAGCCGCAGCATTTCCGCCTCGATGGCCCGACGCGGCTGAAGTTTTTCCAGGAGTTGAGCGAGCGCAAAACCCGCATGGAGTGGGTGCGCAACTTTATGCAGCAGCTGGCGGAGAACGCCGTCGCCTGACGGCGGGTTAGCGCCTCTGCGCGCCGTTTTGCCGGATGGCGGCGTTGCCTTATCCGGCCTACGGGTTCGTGCCCTTTTGTAGGCCTGATAAGCGCAG